>JAVYWZ010000001.1:0-88959 GCA_038877255.1 Candidatus Micrarchaeaceae archaeon
TGGCGATAAAAGCAAGAGAGAATGGCGCTGAAGGCATAGGCCTTGCAAGAACAGAGCGCATGTTCAATGCGCCAGATAGGCTTGCAACAGTACAGAGCATGATACTAGCCGATACACCTGAGGAAAGAGCGCATTACCTTGCAAAACTAAAGCCCATGCAGAAAAGCGATTTCAAGGCGATCTTCAAAGCGATGAAGGGATTGCCTGTAACAATAAGGCTTCTTGACCTGCCGCTGCACGAATTCCTGCCAAAGCTTGACGAGCTACTGCCAAAAGTTACAGAGCTGAGAATTGCAAACAAGGATAAGCAAACTCTTGAAAAATACGAGCACATACTGAAACGGGCAATGGAGTTGCGAGAGCAAAATCCCATGATGGGCCAGCGCGGCGTAAGGCTCTCGCTTATGTACCCTGAGATTTACATCATGCAGGTAGAAGCAATCTTTGAGGCTGCAGCTGAGCTCAATAAAGAGGAAAATGCGGATATAGAAGTAGAAATAATGATCTCGCAGGTAGCGAGTGCAAGCGAGCTGGCAAAGGCCAGGGAGATAGTGGAGCAGACTGCGCATAATGAAGCAAAGAAAACAAAGACAAACATAAAATACAAGGTAGGCACCATGATAGAAACGCCAAGGGCAGCGCTAACCGCAACCGAATTGGCAAAAGTCGCAGACTTCTTCTCGTTTGGAACAAACGATCTGACACAGGCTACTTTCGCATTCAGCAGGGACGATGTCGAAGCGAAGTTCATACCGTTCTATATAGACAACAAAATACTGCAAGCAAACCCGTTCGAAACGCTTGATGTCAGCGGAGTAGGCAGGCTTGTAAAGATAGCAGCAGAGGAAGGCAAAGAAGCCAACAAGAGCTTGCGCGTTGGCATCTGCGGCGAGCATGGCGGAGACCCCGATTCCATAATGTTCTTCAACACTACGAAAATTGATTATGTGAGCTGCTCTCCTTACCGCGTGCCAGTAGCAAGGCTCGTAGCTGCGCAGGCTGAGCTTAAAGGCAAAAGGCAGGCTTCTACGACAGCATGAGCGGCATAGGCGCAAATTAGCATGTGGCTTACAAAAGACGTTGAGATAGTAGACGGACAGCCTATTCTGTATATAAAATCCCTGAACGCGCTCGTCTGCTCAGACTTACATCTTGGTTACGAAGGTGTCATGGCAGAGCAAGGCGTCTTCTTGCCAAAGGCTAACCTTGGCAAAATAGAGCAGAGCGTAAGAAAAGCGATTAGAACAACCGGAGCGGTTACGCTGATAGTTGCAGGAGACATCAAAAATGAATTTTCCAAGGTGCACTTGGAAGAATTTAATGAGTTCAAGGAATTTGTGGCGTTTACAAAGCGGCTTGGCGTAAGCAGGCTTGTTCTAATAAAGGGCAACCACGACAACTTTGTCGACAAATATGAAAAACCATTCAAAATAGATATTTACAAGCAAGAAGCGCTTTTCGGCGCTTATTTGATATTTCATGGCGAAGAACTGCCAAAGATTAATAAGGGCAATTTTATGATAATGGGGCATGTGCACCCAGCAATAGCAGTATTCAACAAGATAGGCGTGAAGGAAAAGCTGAAGTGCTTCCTTTATGGCAAGCTTAGAGGCGGCAAACAACTAATAATATTACCAGCAATGAACTTCTACGCTGGGAATGTGGAAGTTAACATAGAAGACATTTCTGAGCTCTCGCCCGTGTTTGGCACGCTTGTAGATGTAAACACACTTAGGGCGTTCTGCATAGGCGACGATGAAACGCTCGATTTTGGCAGCATAGAAAATTTAAGGTGAGCACATGAACCTGCTTATTTATACAGATGGCGCATCGCGCGGCAATCCCGGAATAAGCGCATCAGGTTTTCGCATATATGATGATGCGCATAAGCTGTTGAAGCAAGGCGTTCTTTACAATGGCATAGCCACTAACAACGAGGCAGAATACAAGGCCATAATAGCTGCGCTGAAGGCTGCGCTCGTGTTCGGCGCAGTTGAGATAGCGCTTTACAGCGACAGCAAGCTCGCAATAAACCAGCTCATGGGCAATTTCAAGATAAAATCAGGAAACCTCAAAAAGCTCAACAACGAGACCAAAGAACTGTTACACAAATTCAAAAAATACACGCTTGAGAACCCGCGTAGATCAAACGAGTACATAAGCGCAGTTGATAAGGATTTAAACGTTTTTCTTGACTCCGTTGAGAAAAAAGAGAGAGGCCAAAAAAAGCTGAAATAAAAAGGGGCAAGCCAGGAAGGGGAGTCGAACCCCTCTTTGTCGCTCTGCAGGCGACCGCATAGCCGATCTGCCATCCTGGCCCAATATTTCTTTAAAGAGCATGTATTTGTATTTTGCGTTTTTGTTTTTAATAAAACAAGCAAGGGCAAGGGCATTTATTTTTATCAGGTGCATGTTATACGAGGCGAACTTATGCGGTTGGAAATGCAGATTCCGAAAGAGTTTGTGGTAAAGACGGAAGTTCATGATTATAAGGAGAAGCTGCCAGCGCTCATTAGTAGACTAAAAGCAGCAGGCACAATCGTAGTGCTAAGGCAAGGCGCATATGCTGGCATCGTTGATGACAGGGCGCTTGTTAGCAGCAACATAGCAAAAATGCAGAATATACAAATAAGCAAGCTAGCAACAAAAGCTCCGCTGCTAAACGAAAAGACAAGCGTTGACGAGGCACTTAAATACTTCTATGACCTAGATGTAAAAGCACTGCCATATGCTCAAGGCAAGAAAGTGTCTGGCGTTGTAAAGCGTGAAACGCTTCTTGCGATGTTATTATCACTACATGCGCTGTCAAGCGTAAAGGCCAATGAGATCATGACTTCTCCAGTAATTGGCATAGACTCAAATGCCAGCGTTGCCGAGGCAATAGCGACAATGCAGCAAAAAAAGATAGGCAGACTACTCATAATTAGCAACGGCAAGCCTTCCGGAATAGTAACCAATAGTGATATAGCATTTGCACTCGCCAGCCCAGCTGAACGCTTGCCGGAAATGAAGAAAGAAGCACACGCACTTGATGATATAAAAATAGACAGCATAAGCCAGGAGTATCTGCGCACACTCGATTACAACAAAAGCGTTGACGACGCAATAAAGCAATTCATCAATAACGGCATTTCATCGCTGGGAGTAATGCGAGAAGGAAAGATAATAGGGATATTAACTGCAAGGGATATTCTCAAAGCCGCAATTTCATCGATAAACAAACAAGTGCCTATCTATATTTCAGGGCTTGAAGCATACACAAAGGAGAATGAAGACGAAATAAGGAGCGCGCTGGAAAAAACAGCAGACAAGATAGACAGATTTGCAAAACTTGATGTAACCGCTGTTTTTGTAACTGTCAAGAGCAAGAAAAGCGTTTATGAGATTAACGCAAGCGTAAAGTTTGAAAAAGGCATTGAGCTGCGCGCTGAAGCCAGCGGCCAGATGCTTGACGAGACTGTGAACGAATTAACCAAAAAACTTTACAGTATGGCAAGAAAATATAAAGAAAAGCTGCAGACTAAAAAGGAAGGAGCGGAGCGACAATATGCCTAAGGCGCAATCAAGCTTTGAGTTGCTCATAACGCTGTCGTTCGGACTAGCGATACTCTTGCCGATTGTGGTAATTGCATTTATACAGCTTGCTAGCGCAAACAGCTCGCTTTCGGCAATAAGCGCGCAAGAAGCAGCTAGCAAGCTAGTAAGCGTGGCCTCATTAGTAGGCAGTGAAGGAGCGCCTGCAAAGGAGCTTGTCCAGATAGTTGTGCCTGCAAATGTCAGGTTCATATATGTAGGCACTCCGGTAACTAATGCAGTAGGCCATGAGATAGTTTTTGTAGTTTCGTCGCCCACTGGATTAAGCGACATAACAGCATACTCTCCAGTTAATGTGAGTGGACAACTCAGTGGAATTTCTTCTGAAGGCACATACCTCGTAAACGTCTCTGCGCAGGCACACTGCCAGAGTTACTACGCAGTGCCATGCGTTTACATGTCTGAAGTTTCATGATGTTTGCGCAAGTTTCTTATTTCTTTCCTGCTTAGTAAGAAACATGGCGGCTAAAAGAATCGACAAAAAAGGTAGCATGGCAATTAAGAATAAGTCAGTAATAGCAAATCCGAAGAGGTTTTACACTTTCTTAATAATTATTGTAATAGTAATAGCTGCAATAGCATACGCACTAATTCCAAGAAGCAGTGTTCTGTTTGTAAGTTCTGGAAAGAGCGTGCAGCTGAAGCCTGGCGAAGCGATGCTCATGAAGATGCAGAACAGCAGCGTCTTCGCAATGCTTGTATATAAGTCGAACAGCACAGGCGCTATTGTGTATATATCGCAGCTTCCAATTCCCGCAAGCTATGCGTCAAAGTTCGTTCTGCTCAAAGGCGAAAACGCAGGCGTAAATGTGAGCGTAAATGCCACTGGAAATGCAGATCTTAACGTTCGCCTCTCAAGCAGCAATGCCACATCTGTCGAGCTGCTGCTTACACCGCTTTCCAGCATTTTAGGCATCAAAGTAAGCAAAGAAGTTACGCTAGTAGGTCCTTACGCCATAAGCACTGCAGGCGGTCTAAAGGTAATAACAATATCTACAACAAGCTCGACATCTACAACCACGTCTACAATAAACCAGACCGCAGCCTTGCTAGAATCCGCGTTGAATTACGCAAACAACAAAACCAACGAAGGCGTTCTAATGAATAAATACAAAGCGCTATACAACAAAGACACCGTTTGCAATGAAAGCATTTACAACGCGACGTATGAGCATTACTACTCGACTGAACCTTCAGGCGTCTCGTCGTTTGACAATATAAGCAAGCTAATTCCAATAAACGTGACAGTGCATGCTGCAATAAAAAGCGGCGCTTTTGTGTTTGTGAATTATACCCCAACATTTCGCAATGGCAGCAGAGGCGGGCCCATGCTCTCTTTGCTGCTGAATATGTCACCTGGAGCCGTTGCGCATGTAGCAAACGCAACATACGAAGGCATACTTACCTACGCTACTTATGCAGAGATTAATTCGACATATGCGTTCCAAAGCAGCATAAATAACTATTGCGGTGCGTATATAGTTCCGCCATCGTAACTTGTCTCTTGCCTCTGGCTTTTGGAGCTTGCAAAACATATATATTACTGAACATGCAAATCTCATTTGCGGTCGGTTGAATGGCGCTCTCTAGTAAAAACCTTTTCTTCATGCTTGTGCTGATATCATTTGTGTTCGTTCTGCTCATTTATTTACTTTACCTGCCGACTTATGTAAAAATAATATTTGCAATCATAGCACTTGCAATAGACGTAATGGCATTCTCCACTAAATATTATACTTACTTATTTATTCCGTTGTTGCATGCAAAAAACAAGACAGTTGTTTTGAGCCCTGACCCCGCGTTCAGAATTTCGCCAAACGGCAACGCCATAATAGTAAGATCAGAAGGCCTGTTTTACGTAAGCGCGTTCGTTAAAATACCATTTTACAAATCGGCAACAGAGATGACCGAAGACGAGCGCACTGACTTTGCAAGGTCGTTTTCGAAGATGCTCACGATAAGCAAAGAACCCGTAAAATTCACCACGCTGCTATATGTAATAAACAAAGATGAGTACATAAACGAGATAAGGCAGAAACTTGACCTTGCAGAAGCGGCATATGCTTCACTCAACGCTCAGGCAAACCCGGCACAGACTACACCCCAGCTTGAAAGGGCAAAAGGCGAAGTCACTATGTGGAGGAATCTGCTTGATTCGATAAGCAGGGTGCGTTCCAATGCGCTAGGCAGTTATGCGATGGTAACCGCAACAGGAGCAACAGAAGAAGAAGCTACAACAATTGCGATGCAAAAGGCAGATGAACTTGCTGCAGGCATAAGCGCTACGCTGGGTGTTAGCGCTTACATAATGGAATCAAAAGAATTCATAGCAATGATAGAGCCTGAAGAAATGATACCGTTCGCAACAATAAGCGAACAGATGCAGGAAAAGACTGCTTCGTTAGGTGTTTGAGCATGGATTTCAATACCATACTTTACCTTGCAACATGCTCAATAATTGCAATACTTGTAGGAGCGGCAACTACCACATATGGATCTAGTGCAATACCAATTGTTGTGCTTTCTATAATTGCAATACTCTTATTTTTTATAATAAACTATGCCGACTTTTTGCTATTCCCTGTGTTTACCAATATATTCAACATAAAGCAGATACCAGCCAAAGACTACTATATACCTAAGAGCAACAACGCAGTGATAAAATATGTGAATGGAATATACTACGCGACAGGCTACCTCACTGCAAACATATACAATTACGTATTTACAGTTGAGCAAATACAAGAAGGCGAAGAAACATTGCTTGCTGAAGGGCCTAACAACTGGGAACGCATAGTGCAAAACATAACATTTCCCTTCAAGTACAACATAGTCTGCTATGCGGAAGACCTGCAAAAATATAGGGACGAGCTAGAAGCCAGAAGAGGCGCTCTCGAATTCCAGCTTTCGAGGGAAATGAGCTCTACAACACCAAGCCAGCTTACCATAGAGGACCTCCAAAGACGCATAAACATAATACAAACAAGGATAGATAGGCTTTCAAGCGGCGAAAGGCCCATAAACGCCGCGATGTATCTGGAGAGCACAGCCGTCGGCGTAAGCGAGAAGGAAGCGCTTGATGCCCTTGCAGCCCAGCTTGACCACCTGCAAACAGTGTTTGGCGGCTTCGACCTCAGCATTACAAGGATAACAGGCAGAGAGTTGTATCTGCTTTTCCAGTTCAACTATGCTGTGCCACAGCAACAGGCACTGGAGCTCGTATTTACAGTTCAAAGGTAAGGCAATGCTGAAACTAAAACGCTTTAATAATTTTGTGAGAAAAGTGGTATCATGGGCTTGATACGCCTTCAAAACGTTATGAGTAACGAGCTTGGAAAAAGGACTGTATTAAGCAGGCCACCTGAACCGCCATACGATTATCTGCTTAATGATCCTACAAATTCCATATTCATAGGCATAACAAAGCTGTTCAGCGTGCCTTTCACCTGGACTTTTGCAAATCTTACGAACCCGCACGTTGCAGTAGTCGGAATAACAGGAGCAGGCAAAAGCTTTTTTGTAAAAACTTTTCTCACTAGGGCAAGCTTCGTGTGGAACACTAACGCAATAATAATAGACTGGGCAGGCGAGTACAAAGCATGGGTAAAGCAGAGCGGCGGCATTATAGTGGCGCTTGGGAAAGGCGATTATTTAAACATAATGGACCTTTCAGGCATGAAGCCGCTTGACAGGACCAAACAGATAATCACCTCGTTTGAGATACTTACCGACATAGGAGATTACCCGGAGCAGAAAAGGCTTACGGAAGAGGCGATAGAACAGGCATATGTAAATGCAGGCTTCGCGCTTGCTGAAATTCCCGAAGCAAAACGGGAAGCGCCAACGCTTAAAGACGCCATCTCGCTGCTTGAAGAGCAGCTGCAGGCAGGAACTTACGAATATCCTGCAGAGCTTGAGAATGCAGTTTATAGGCTAAGGCAATTTGCAAGAGAAGGCGAAGACTATTTCGCGAAGAAAAGCACCATAGACTTGGGAAAGCTTGCAAGCTCTGGCTTGGTTGACATAGACCTTTCGAGCCTGCCTGACGAGCGCTTCAGGGCACTTGCCGCATTAGTAATATTGCAAACGCTAAAGGAGAAGATGCGCATGGAAGGCTGGTCAGCAACCAAAGGCCTCAAGGCGCTTGTTGTTCTTGACGAAGCATGGAAAATAGCGAGCGACGAGCGCAGTGACGCGGTAACTATAATAAGGGAAGGCAGGAAATACCAGTTCGGCTTAATCGTAGCGTCACAAAATCCTACTGATATTAACGAGGCAATATTTTCAAATGTTGGAACAAATATCTTGTTAAGAATAAGATTCGAGCGCTTCCTAGACTATGTGCAGGGCTCGCTCAATTTCTCTGAGTTTATGAGGCGCGAAATTAGCAAGTTTGGCGTAGGCCAGGCAGCAGTAGATATGTCTTTCCAGACTAATGTAGAATTTCCAGAGATATTCCTAATAGACAGGATAATAGGTGAGGTGCCGCTTGACGTATATACCATAAATGTTGCTGATATATTGAGCCAGAGCGAACTCAATGATGAAAGCGTGCAAAAAGAGTATTTTCTTGAAAAAGCAGACATAAACGCAAAACTAATAGAGAACAACATAGGGTCTGATGTCATAAATGAGGTTTTCAAGCAGCTTGATGCAAAAGGCAGGCTTGTAGACATACGCAGCATAGTGCAAATGCTTCTTGGCTTGCAGGCAAGCAAGGAAGCAGTAGTGGGCTTTCTGCGCGCAGTGGGCATGCCCGATTCAGTTATAACCCGCGCGTTTGTATATGTTACATAGGCAATTTGATGGGCGCTACCTTCACCATATCAAGGCAAAAGTTGCAGCGCATGCTAACGATAATTGGTGTAAGCGAAAAAACAATACAGGAGCTGCTTGCAGAGCTTAACAAGCAGCATAGGCACGTAAACGCAGTTTCTTTTGCGGGTATGCTCGAAAAATCGGGGCTAAAAGCTGAGCAGGTAGTAAATGTGCTTAGAAGGATAGGCATAGACGATGTTACAATAACCAATGTGCTCAATATGCTTGACGAGGAAAAGATAAAAAAAGAGTATGGCAGGCTTGTTTACCTCGAACTGGGACCATAATGCAAAAAAGCGTTTGTATAATTTGCGGCAAAGAGAAACCAGGGCTAGAAGTGCAAAACGATTTTATAATAAGCAGCATAAGGTGGTTCAAGAAAAACATAACGAAGAATGAACAGAACAACAAACTAGTAGTGTGCAAAGAATGCTACACTGAATATTCAAGCGCGCGAAAAAGATACGAGGGAAGAATGAAGCTTTACTTAGCGCTTGGAATAATCTTCGCACTTTTTGCAATAATAGTATCCTCAGACAAACTTTACGCGCTGGGCATAGGCGTTCTAGTAGTGGCACTGCTTTACTTATTCTCATTGCTAAGCTACACGCCAAAGCTCAAAATTTTGAACAGATAACTGCTAAGCGCATTATGTAAGTGCCAATAGCATATGCACGTTTGCGAAAAGGTTTATAAGTGCATAAGCCCTTAATCTCATTAATTGGCAAAGTGCGGAACTTTGTTTATATGTTATTGAGGTGGCTTAGAAGTGGTTGAAGAAGAACAGGAACCCAAGGTTTATGAAATAGAATTCCCTGGCACAGTTTCTAGCAGTATAGATTCAATAAGGACAAAGCTTTCACAGGTGCCTTTTTACGCGATAAACCAGAATGCTGATGAGCTGGATGTAGTGCATGTAGAGAGCAGGAACATAAGGAAAGAGCCCTTTCTCTTCTACGCAGTGAAAATAAAGAAAGACAGCCTGGTGCTTACCTATTCGATAGTGCCGAATACAAGCGAAACGCTTAGACGCGCAACTGTAATAAAGAACCTTACGGGCATGCTTGCAATTATCGCTGATGATTTCAAAATAGACGAGAATAAATTCTTTCAGTATATTGATTCCTCAATTGCGGAGCTGCTTGGAGGCCTTAACGAAAGCTACAGCTCGCTTTTCAACAAATATGATGCGCTACTTAGCGAGTACGCTGAACTGAGGAAGCTCGCAAGCGAACTTACGGTTTCAAATCACAATCTTACAGTGCAGGCCGCTCAACTCAGTGAAGAAAATAAAACGCTGCAAGCGCAGCTAAACGCCCTGCAAACCTATTCTGATGAAGCCATTATGGCGATGGTCCAGGACTGGCTCGAAGTACATGACAGCACAATAGACATAGGCGAGTTTTCGAAAACATACAAAATACCAGAGCCCCGCATAGAGCAGATACTCGACAAGATGGTAAGCCTTGGGTATCTGGAATTGAAAGGGTAAGGCGAGACTATGATTTACACGGTTAGGATAAACAAAAAATATAACTATATAAAAGTTTACAAAATATTAAAACGAATAGGCGGCAATGAGAATAAACTTTCAAAAGCGCTTGCAAACTGGATAGATAAGCTTGCAAGCAAGAAAGAGCAAACTGGTAGTTTGTAGTATGCGCGGAAAGAAATTCATAATAACAGGAATAGCACTTGTCGCATTTTTTCTAGTTCTTATTTTCGCAATAATTAGCGTTGCTAGGACAGCAATAAGAAGCATTTCAGTTTCACCGGCTCAGCCTGGCGCGCTGCATGCAACCGCAAGCGTTGTTTCCTCATCTTTTTTCGATTACAACAACAGCGCGCAGATTGCGGAATACGCGCTGATAGATTATTCGTTGCATAATGCAAGCAAGGCGAACGCATCTATAAGCGTGTATACACAGAATCCCATCAGGCGCGTCTATCTGGTAAATACAAGCCAGTACTCGATAGATTCTTTTAATGAACAGGCACTTTACGAAAATTTGACGAACACACTGAACAGGTTTGGCTTGCTTATTAATCAATCAAGCTTCGCATATGTGCCCATGCAGGACCTTCAGCAAATAAGCAACTCCATAATAATAATACAGTCGGGGCTCATGCCGCTGCCACTGCTTGAAAACTATTCGATAAGCATTTTCAGAATGCTTGATAAAGGCAATACATTAATTTACATAGGCCGCAATTTCAGCAATGAAATAGACAGCTCAGGCATAATCTTCGTTACGCCTTCGAACGTCACCTCAAAGCTTGCTTCATATGGCATAAGCACTGTGCCCGCAGTTGTAAATGCGAGCGTGAAATCTACATTTGGATTCAGCAAACCTACATTCTATTTCAGCAATGGCAACAGGCAAGGAAACGTTGCATATGTTGGCGTTCACAATGGAACAATAATAGCGTTCTCAAATTATCCTACCGCTTCTTGGCGCAATGCCAGCGCCCTTGCAGAAAGCATAGCATCCAGCATAGGCTCTGATTTCTGGATAAATAGAGTGGCATATGGCATGTTTAATATAAGCACGGCAAATGCATCAGGTGAGCTAGGCCTGTTTACCAAGCAGCAAAGCATAGCAATGCCCAACAACACTGCTGCTTTTGCTGAACTCAACGACACCTATTCGCTTGTGAGGCTTACGGCAAGTAATGCGACAGGCTTTTTATCAGTAACAGCGCCATTCGTAACTAGGTACTCGCTTTCCGGAACGTTGAGCATGCCTAGCGTTGTCAGCGATACGCAAAACATATCAATAGGAATAAACACCACTAGCTCAAGCCAATCTCAGTTTCACATAGATGTTTTAAGCAGCAATATGAGCTATGTCACTTCCATAGGCATACTTCATTCATTTGTAGGACCTGTGCAGATAGTACTGACACAAAGCTTTTCGATTCCTTCTGGCACTTACATAGCGCTGCTAAGAAACCAAATGAATAAGAATTACACAGCCGCAATTTTCTCAGTAGCAAACCTGAGCGTAACACCTATTTCGCTGAATTTTAAGAATGGCACTTTTTCTTTCAGCGTTTACAGCGGTACATTTCCGGTAAATTCAAAGGCACAGATAAGCTTTGACAATACATACAAGGAGATAGTGCCTGTAAGCGGAGGCGTGCTTGAATACAACTTGCCAAAGGGTACAATAATAAGCTATGGCACGCAGACGTTTGATATACTGATATTTGGGCAGAGGCTAAACTACACCGCGACTTACGCTAAGGAGATACTGCACATACCCACATTTTACATAGAAATAGGAGTAGTACTGCTTGCTATACTGTTGCTCAACATTGTACTCAAGCCGCCAAACCGGGATGAGTATTACATAGACGTGCCTACATTCATACCCGAAAAACAAGAAGTGATGAAAATAAAGCAGGCAGATTTGTTGAGCGTCTTCGAAAAAGTAAATTATTACTACCACTGGTCGTTCATGCCGCTTACCATAGACGAATTCAAGAATGGCATTTCTAGTTATATACGCTACAACAACATGCCTGTTTCGGTAACTACGCAGAATGCGCAACTTCTTATAGATTTGCTGACAAAATCAGGAAGCGTCGTTGAGAAATCTGGGTACTATGCGCTCTCCTCTTGGCTTTCAATATCGAAGCACGATATGGAATATCTTGTCACGTTCAGGGCGTTAAGAGATTACTGCGTAGAGCATGCAATACTTTTCACAGAGCTAAATGCTGATCCAAATGCAGACATGCTAATAACAAAGAAGGGCAGGCAGGCCAAGGTCATGATATACTCTAGCGAAGGCGGGATACGAAAGTTTGAGATCGACAAAAATGACAGCATTTTTATAGCGTTCGTAAGTAGCGAGGCAAAGGCAGAGTTCAAAAACAGGCTTTATGATTCATTTACCAAAACTGCAGAGGTACTTAAAATAGCAATTCAATACGGGCACGTAAAGCTCGTAAGCATAGACGATCTGAGCGGGCTCATGCCGTGACTTTGTAGCGCAAAACTAGCGCATTACCACGGCACTTTTTTTATTTTAAGTCTGTATGCTGCCTTATTTGTCATTATGTGGAGAAGACCTGTTAGCGCAATAAGGAACAAAATGCCTATGACATCAGGCAGATGCCTCGCAGGAAAGGCAAACGCTAGCGCGAAAACAAAGAATAAATATTGATCTAGAATCGGCATGCTTGCGCCTTCCGCAATACCCGTTTGCCTCTTCGCAAAGCTACCCAATAAATCGCCTGCGTGTGCGCCAAGCGTAAGCAATACTCCAGTCAAAAGCAGGTATGGCAGAAAAAGTGATTCTAAGAACGCTATGAAAAATCCGCTTAGGAGACCAGCTACAAGTCCTCGCACAGTTTTATGATCGCCGAAGATGCGCTTGCCAAAAATTTTCCTTTTGAAATCTAATGGCATGCCGCCTCCAAACAAGACCGGTGCGCCATTGGCAACGTATGCTGGCAGAATAAACAATATAGGATATGCAATATAAGAATAAAGCGCATTATAAAGCATACATCGCACCAAAACAAAACTAGCTTATCTTTCCTTCGGCAAACTTTTCGTTGCCGCCCCCTTTGAAATTTGCGAATTTACTCTTGACGAATTCAAGCGCACTCTTGTTTGAACCGCTGCCTGCTATGCATACTACATTGCCATCATTATTTTTAAGCAGCACGATAGCGTTGTCTCTGCGCGACATCTCGTCTGCAATTTTTACAAGAAGCTTTGCCGGCAAATCAAGCTCCAGCATTATTTCTTTCTTTCCGGCGTATGCCTCTGCAATAGCCTTGGCAAGTACTGAGCTGCTGGCCTCTTGCTGCTTCAGCACCCGTGAATTGGCCAAAAGAAGCTCGTTAAGCTTCTTCTCTGCATTTTCCACATCAGCATTCAAAGTGCCTGCAATATGCGATAATACAGAATGCTCCTTTTGAAAATACTCAACGGCAGATTTGCCTGCAACAAATTCTATCCTATCAACACCGTCATGTATTCGGTAGCTATTTATTATTTTTATCGAACCGATCAAGAACTCCCTATTTACGGCGTGAAGCCCGCCACACGCCTCTGCATCGATAAGCTCGCCGCTGAGCGACCGTATCGTTATTATGCGCATCTCTTTTGCCGGCACGCCATGCCCTTGGTATATGGAAAAGCCGTACTTGCTTTCGGCATCGCCCCTGCTCATCACATTCGCCTCTACCTTTATTCCTGAAAGCAGCCAGGCATTTGCTTGCTGTTCTATCTTCTTAAGCTCATCTTCGCTGAGCCTTTCGTAGTGCGCTATATCTATATGCGCCTTTTCAGGCTCTTTTTTGGCTCCTTCCTGCCAAGCGTGATTACCAAGAATTTTCCTTGCTGCTGCGCTTATCAAGTGCGTTGCGGTATGATGCGCTATGAGCCTGTTGCGCCTATCCGCATCAACAACAGCATTTACAGAAGCGCCGATTTCAAAGCGCTTTTCAGCTCCAAGTACATGAACTATCACGTCGCCTATTTTCTGCACATCTACTACTTTTGCACCATCTATTGTGCCTGTATCAGCAACCTGACCGCCTCCTTCGGGATAGAATGGAGTCTGGTCCAACACTACAAACCTGCCTTTTGAATAAAGCACTTTTGCTTTTGATGAAATGGCAAACTCGTAATAAAGCTGCTTAGTGGCATGCAGTTTTGAAATATCGTTGATTATAGAATCTAACGCAGCCTTTGAAGCCTTTTCTTTCTTGACTATGTCTCCAATAAGTATATCGGCATATGCGCTTTCAGGGATTTTTATGTTAACCTTTTTCTCTGCAGCAACCTGCTCAAGCAACTCCGGGGTTACGCCATTGCTTTCATAAAGTCGTTTTATCTCTTTCTTACCAATCTCTTGCTCTTTGGCAAGCGTGGCTTCTGCAATCTTGCGCGCCTCGGCAATGGTCTTTTCGTAGCGTTTGCTTTCAACCTCTATTACTTTCCTGAAAGTGTCGATACTTTCATTAAGCTCCGGGTATATACCATTAAGCTCTTTTGCAAGCAATTCTGCAATTTCATCTAGCTCCATCTTTATTCCATACGCTTTCTTGAAATCTAATGCCCTTCGCAATATTACGCGAAGATTGTAGCCGCCGCCAATATTAGAGGGCAACGCGCCGTCTGTTATCGCAAATAGCAGCGTTTTGACATGATCTATTATTGCGTATACGCCCTGGGCAGGCTTTATCTCGCGTTCGTACTGCTCTTTTGTTACGCCAGCATTATTGAGCATGCTGCTTATTTTATCTTTTATGTCCTGCGTCTCGGTAAAGTCTATGGATCCGAAAAGCCCAGCAACCCTCTTGTAAAGCTTTGTATTTATTTCTATATTGCTCGCACTTGCAACACGCGCTACTGTGTTGTGAAATGCTGCTTCGTAAGCGGTATCATAACCTGTGTAGAACCATAAAGCCCTTTCAAAGCCCCACCCAACATCTATTGCCTTGCTCTTCAACTCCCTTGTTTGATTATCAACATACTCAAATTCTGTAAATACACTATTTACTATTTCAAGCCCCTTTGCAAACGTTTCAAGACTAGGCCCAAACTCTGAAAAGTCAGGCATCGCCCACACGTCCTCATTATAAATTATGTCTTCTTTTTTCACACCAAGAACATTTGTCATAAGCCCGAAGTTTAGCTCAATCGTTCTGTCTTTCCAATAGCCTTCCTTGGGCCAGTTGAACGCGGTCTGGTTGGCCATCATAAACGAGGTGAAATGCCTGCCTGTAACGCCCACGTTCTCTATATCATTGAAGCGAAGGCACATCTGAGGAACAAGTAAAGGATTTGCAGGGTATTCAAAGCCCATGACGCCATTTTCTATGCGCTGGAAATCTTGTATGCCTGCTATAGTAAAGTAAAGGTCCTGACGCCAGCGGCTTACCACAGGATACCTGTTTATTATAGCATGGCCGTTAGATTCAAAGAATCTGCTAAATTTTTTCCAAAAATCAACATAAGAGATTGCTTCAGGCTTTTCCTTGAAGAAACCATACGGCGTGTGCGAAGAATCGCTGCATGTTTCTCTGTTCGGGTCTGCAGTCCAGAAATATCTGCCACAGAGTTTGCATCTTTTTCTTTCGAAGCCTTGCTCATCAAACAATTTTACTTTATAATATTTTTCATAATTCTTGCTAAAGTCGTCCTTGAGCAGATTCTTACTCATTTCAACCGGCATTCAAACACCAAATATTATTTATTTTTCCACCACACTGTGCATTCCTTGCCAAAAAACTTGCAAAGATTGCATTTCCAAGCTTCGTCCTTGTTTACTGGCAGAGCAGGGCGAGCCCCATTCCAGTACTGCAAGGCAAAAGCTATGTCATTGTTTATTTTTTTCTCATCGTAATTTATTATTATGCTACCTGCCTTGTTGCCTGTGAACCTGTCCAAATATACGATTTCGAGCACTCTGCTTATCTCTGGCAGCGAATGCAATTCATAGAAAAGCAGCTCGTAGATTTTTCCTATGTCAGCAAACTCCTCTTTGACGCCAATTGCGTGCAAACCCCTCAAAAAAGCATTAGAGAGATGCATTGTGTTTGCTTTATACGCATATGTGAAATTATAAAGAGTGTAGATTCCTTTCCTCAAATCATCAAGCAGCCTCTTATATAGCATTATTTGCACAATATGCGGTCTAGCAGAAACAGAATCAATTTTTAGTGCAATGCCATTCTGCTGAACAGTTTTAAGCTCTATTATGCGAACTTCGCCTTTTTCAATCTTTAGCTCGTCTATCTGCCCTGCGATCTTGTAGCCATTAAGCGAGCCGTAGATGTGCAGTTCTCTGCAAACGCCTTTCTGCTTAAGCGTTTTAAGCGCCATGTAATTCTCATAGCCAGTCTTGTAGATAAAGTCAGCATATGTAACTGGCTCTACATTAAGAGGCACAAAAACTTCTGCCTGAAGGTCTGCATGCAGCTGCTTGCCCCTGCGCATTGCCTCGGTGTATTTTTTACCGAACAGGTAATTAAGCTCCATTTGTTTTTCACACCAAAACTGGCTCGCTATATCTGTTACTGAAATGCTTGATTTGCCTAGCCTTTTCAGCGCACTTTTTTCTTCCATATCATATCGCTCTCAAAAGCCCCGATGATTTGGTAGCACCGCCTATAAATTCTGAAATTATCATTATACTCTCATATACTATTGCTATAATCAGCGCAGGATAGAAAAGTATACTCATCCAATAGGCGCCCATGCCCTGCTGTATGTTCTTTATGGCTAGAACAAGCGGGCTTGATGGGCTTATCGCGTTAGATATACTTGAACTTCCCTGGCCGTTTGCCGCAATAGCCTGTGCGCCCGAATACAGCACGGCCAACGAACTCGAGCTTGTGAAGTAAAAAGCAACGGCAAAAAGCACAGGCATCAGGAAGTAGAATCCTATTGCTATCGCCATCATCATGCCGCCAATGCTCCTTGTAGGAAATATTGCACGCAGGATTATTCCCGGTATGAGGAATACAGGTATGCTCGCATACATGAAGAACAGTATCATGTAAAATTCGCTATAAAGCAAAAGCAACGCCTCGAGCACTATTGAGGAGATTGCGGCTACAGGAAGAAGGTAATAAACGGTTATAGGCAATGACCATAGCATAGAAATAGGAATCACGAAAGTTCCAACAGTTATCTTCAAGGTCAGGCTAGCGTAGAAGCTGCCTATCATATATGAATTGAACATTATTTTCTGTAGGTATATTGTCTGGTTTATATTTTTGCCTATATATGTAAGCGCAGTCGTATATGGATTTATGTTACCTGTAGTTATTGCAGGCAGTATCCCGAACATAGTTGCAGAAATGAATAGGAACATGGCAACAATTATCATTGTTGCAACTGACTCGTATATTTCGCCTATGCCAAATTCTTTTATTTTGCTGTTCTTGGATGCAACCCCTATTGTGAATATTATAACTGCAAGCATGAACGATGCCAACACTACTAATATTGCAATAGGCTCCCACTTGGCCCATATTGCCGCAGCAGCTTGGTTTATTTGGTTACAGTACCATGGTGCGACTGCCTGAGCAATCTCAGGGCACGAAGACACAGTAGGCGAAACCCCGGCTGCGCTGCCCCCATTGGAATTGATAATTGGGCGTGCATAAACAATGCCGGCGCCAATAATGAATAATATAAGTACGAAGACAGCAACATGTTTTGCTTTTATCATAATATCACTATATCAATCTTGTCAAAATGCTCATGAAATCCATTCTTTCGCCTATCGCCTGCGAAAAGTCGCGTATGAACACATCTAAAATAGTTAATATGAACATAGGCATAAAAACAAAGCCTGCAATCACGTACCCGACAAATTCTATAACAAGATAAATTCCAGTAATAGCTGGTAAAACCCCTGTGATTGGGTACATAATAAAACCAAGCACCAAAGTTATAGGGTTTGAAGACTCTATGAAAGAAAGCATTGCAGCAGCCGCTTTGCTTGAAATGGTGGCTCCTATAAAGCCATAACCTATCGAAACCAGCAGCGGAAACAATATTCCTATTCCTATGCCAAATGCTATCATGGCTCCGCCAAATGTCCTTGTAATAACAAACATGCGCGAAATCAACCCGATAGCCATAAATACTGCAAAAAGCAGCAAAGAAACGGAAAGCAACAAAAGAAGAACGTCGCTGAGCATATAGAAAACGAAAATCAGACTCAGCTCTGTAAAGTCTATTCCGAAACTTGTTGCAAGACCTTCTATCACAGTAGAAAAGCTAACATAATATAAGTTTGCGCTAATTGGAACAGAGAATATTGACGGTATAAGAAGTATATACGCCAAGTAGTTCAAATCAGAGAGATAGCCATTAAACGTATTAAGATCGCACATTGCAAGCGAATAGATGTCAAAGTTATTAGTGCACGAATAAGGCGAGACGCTATGAAGCAGGCTGCCAAAATTTATGCTAGTAAACAGCGCCATGAATGCAAAGAAAATAAAGACAAGAGCGATTGAAAACATTACTTCATAAATCTTTATTTTCGCCCATGCGCGCAGATCAGTTCTGCCAAGCATTGGGCTTAATGCATAAATAACAGAGAGTATGCTGATTACTGCAAGCGCTCCGACAAGAGCCACAGGGAACCACACATATGCTGGCGAAGTTATTGTGCCGTAAATATTAAACAAGAGCGATGGGATTGCAAACATAATCATATCACCTTCTTAAGAAGCCCCTTGCTTTCTAGAGATGGAGCGCCAAGTAGGTCACCAAGGCCTTCAAGCAGATCGAACGAAATCAAGAATGCAATCACAAGCCCAAGCAACTGCAATGCGCCGTATGCGAAAAAGTTAGCAAAGTCTGCTATTTCGGTCATTATTGAGGTTATGTTCACTCCTGCAAATATGCTTTCTAATACAGAAACGATATTTGTGGATACACTGGATAAACTCAAAGTCGGAACAATGCTCTGTAAGGTACTAATTGTATTTGTTTGGAGTATGGAAAATGCATAAAGTATGCTCGGAAAAACTATGAAAAACGAGATAAACAGAGCCACCAAAGAGCCCCCTGCCGCACGTGTCCATGGAAAAGAACGTAACAATATTCCTACATATAATAATAGAGGGAATATGCTATAAATTATTCCTAGCAAGAAGCTCATGCCAATGTATATTGCCAGCAATGCGTACACAACGGCGTTCTCCGTGCCTATTATTTTTGCATATGGGTATATGCCTGCAAAAGGCGAGTAGCTGTATTCAACACCGGTAATGCCGAACAAACCAGAGTTGCCTATCGCTACTTGGAAATTTTGAAGAATAGAAAGGTCTATGATATTTGGTGCCAGCAGGTAAAATATGTTTGATAAGCCGCGATTTATGCCGTTAGTCAAATATGTTGTGCAGAGGGTGCTGTATAGACCGCGAGTGCTGCTTATACTAGCAGCAGTGGTTGAGCCGGGAGATACAGAAACTATGGCAAGGTTGCTTAGAAATGAAACCGACCCGTCTATGACCCCTATGCCGCCCACTATAATGACAATAAGCAAGATATTGAAGATGCTTTCGATATATTCCTTCTTAACAAACTCCATTAATGTAGGTATTCCAAAAGCCCTGCCTATGGCATAGATAATGCCAAGCACCACTAGAACCAATAGCACAATAAGCAGCGAAATGCCCAATAGCGCAGAATAGCTGCTGCCTAAGTTAGGCGCACTGCTTAACATGTCGTTACAAAGCGGGCTTACTACTCCGTTTTCTAAATCTTGTATGAAGTTTCCTAAACTTTGTGCTTTGGAAACACCTGAAAGAAGCAGAAACAGCGTAATTCCAAGGAACACAAACATAAAATGTTGCATGCGCACTTTGTCACCTGTTATATGAACCTGCTCAGACCTAATATGTCTGATTCTCCTCCTAATATTTTTGAAAGGCCGATTGCCGCACCGTACACTATTAAGATATTAAGCAGAGGCAGTATGAATGCGGTTATGCCAGTAATGCCATATATATTTGTAAACGCAATGCCAGCGCTAAATGCTTTTTCAGGAGTGCATGATATTGTTGGCGGGTAGCCAGGTATTGCGCTTGGGAAATAACCTGTTATTGCAGACAGCGAAGTAAATGTAGCTAATCCCAGACCGTAGAAAGGTATAAGATAAAAAGCGTCTGTTGCAAGTTCAAATGTTAGCAGATTCCCTGTTAAAGGCCAGCATGAGTAGTATTTTACTGTTTGCGTTGCATTTGGCAGTTGGAACAGCGCTATGCCTGAATTATGCGGAGTTGGGCTCGCAGGGCACATAGGTATGTATTCTGAAAGCTCGCTTCCACTGTAACATGCTCCAGAAGGCGCTGAGGAATTTGGATCGCCGCAGACGCTTTCATATACATATGGTTTAGAAGAACTTGGGCAAAGTGTGTTATCAGTGGTGTAGCCGTTTTGGCACAGTTGAAACTGAGAAATCTGGCCTTCAGCTTTGCAATCCGGAGGCGAGCTTACTGTGCTTATATTGCCGCATGTGCCTTCATATACGTAATCGCCTGCTGGGCAGCCAACACTGCTTGCCGAAGCATTGGTCAAAAGCTCAAACCCCGAAGTTGCGCCATAAACAAGGACGTTGCCGTTAGGCGCAAGCTCATATATTGGCGTGTAAGGTATAACGTTGCTGCCTATTGGAAAAGAGGATTCTGTAGTGCCCAAGGAAGCATATTCAAACAAGAATATCAGAGGCCATATAATCAACAAGGCAATAACTATTCCGATGAGCAGGCCGCCAAGTCTACGTGTATACGGGGTTGCTCTGAATATTATTCCTGCTGCAAGAATATAAGGCCAAGTAACAAGAAGCATCAAAATTACAAGCAACTGCACGATAAAAGAGTCTATTGAGAGTGCGCTGACTATGCCTACTGCAAGGCTCATTTTAGAAAGGAAGGAGTAGCCTGCCAAAGGGGTATAATCAAAGTAAATAGCAGTTCCTCCTGCTGTGCCAAAGCCGCTCACTGACGTAAGCGCTCTAAGGAAGCTTATTGTGCCATCGTATACGTAAAATGCGTTTAGATTGTTTATCGCTTGGTTTGTTACGTTGGCAATCACTATGTAAGTAGCGGCAACTCCATAGTCTATTGAGCGCGTAAGTGAAGAGCTGCCGGAGCCTGAAGCCAGCGGCGAGATAATAGTGTTGCATATTGTGTTAGTGGGCGAAATTTCATTGCTATTTAGAAAGCGTATCTGCGAGTTTGACAGGCTGTTGCATATGCTGCTGACGTGCTGCGCAGAAACTACTGAAATCGGGGAAAACATGGTAGTGCCAATAACGCTAAGCAGCCAAACTATTATCACTACAAGAATGCCTGTGCCTATTGCTTGAATAAATTCAGCTATCGCCCTGGACTTTACCTTTTTGTTATTAAGCAGATAACCGAATATGTAGTAAACAGAAGCTATTACCAAGCTTAGCAATATTGCTACAAAAACTACTGGAAGCCAGTTGCTAAACGCAGAATAACTAGGTATTGTTATGGTTTGGGCTCCTGCGAGTGGCAAAACAGACAATAGAGCAAGCAATGCAAATGCTTTCATATAAACACGCAGTCAAACAATTGCCGCACAACGCAATGCCATGCACAACAACCAAACTTATTAAACATGTATTTCACCAAAAAGGTCCGCTGCTTACTATGCCTGATAGGGCATTAAGCCCTTTCGCAATGCCCGCAATAAAGCCAACAGTTATAAGCAAATCAAGCGCGATAAGCACAACGCCTTCGAACGCATATTCAGAAATTATATTAGTATAATTGAATGCCACTGTAGGTGCGTCTATTAGAAGAGATAATATGCCTGACAAGCCAGGAGCGGCGCCTGCTGAATTAATGGCGCTGAAGAAATTTAATGAGACGCTTGCACCGTTTATTGGCACATTCGCGCTTGTAAACAGCGAAGAGGCAGAGACCGGCGGCGGGGTTACAGTAAGGTATTTTGTGTTCAACCAAGTGCATGAAGAAGATGGTGCGGTAGTGCCGCTTATAGAAATGCAGTTAGTGATGTAGCTGTTGAATGCTATTGTGAGCGGGAACACGAAGAAAAGCCCTATTGCCAATGCCAGAAACGTATTGGAAACTTCCCTGAGTTTTGGCCCGGTAAACGCAAGCGTGCGCATGAATATTGCGACAGGCAATATTACGGTAAGCGCTGCTGCCTGTATTATAGGCAGCGCAAGAAACAATATAAAAAGCACGCTAAATACAGCAAGCGTTACTGCGGTAAACGTACCTGAAAATACTGAAGAATATATGCTGAATATAGACATAAGCTCGCCCGCATCGATGCTTGGATATATTAGTATAGGGTTAGAGCTTTTGAGCATCGCAGAGTAAAAGCTAGTGACTTGAGAAGACACATAAGCGGCAGTCTGTTCCGCTATCGCATATTCTATTGCGGTAGTGTAAATTTGCGACGCAAGGACTGTTCCTCTGTTGAATACTAAGTTGCCAATATAAAGTTCGTCGCTGTAAAATACGCCTGGGTACGTGTTTGTTTGCGAATTGGCTTGTGCCAGGCTTGCGCCTGAGTAACATGCAAAGTTGGAGATCAGCATAATGACAAATATTATGATAACGCTGAGAAACGCTTCAAAAAGCTCGTAGCGCACTACGCCTCTGAGCTTCTCGCGGTGCTGCACAGGCATTATGCCGCTTATTGCGTACATAAGGCTCGAAACCATCACTATCAGCATTACAAGCATTACGTTTATCTGGAGCCAATCAGAAGCAAGTGTGCCTCCATAGCCTATGCTCACCCCGCTTGAGATAAAGCCGCACGCAGGTGCCGAAGCGCTCAATAACAGGTTAAACATCTAAACGCCTATGCAATCTTAAGCTTTTCACCAAGGCTGAGCCTGAATGTGCCGCCAAGCAGTTTTGCTATATTGTCACCAAGCGCATACACTATAACCAAATCCAATATAAACAGCAAGAGCTGCAGCACGAAATACATGCTAAATTGTATGTATATGCTTATGAAAGAATAAATTTGATATATATAATTAGAATAAGCCAGTGGCAGAACGCTGCTGAGAATGCCTAGGAAGCCAAGTGCGCCTGAACTGCTTCCAGTAACCTGAGGCAGCTGGGAAGGCATTACAAACGTAAAAGCGTTTGATACAGGAATGTTGAGCAGCACGAGCGTAGCAGGGTAAATGACTGCTAGCGCGATGCCGATGCCGATGAGCGTGCCGCCTATGTTTCGTATGAACGGAAATGCCCTGAATACTAGGCCAAGCGGAATAAGAAAGCCAAGCGCAACAATTATTATGTAAGGAAGGCCTACCTGCTGCACCACTATCATAAATGCGAGCGGCGTGATTATAAGACCAAACAAGTCATTTATCATTGACTCGTATGTGCCGGTTGTCGGGCCTTGCTCAAGAAGCTGGTTTGCATAAATTCTTGAACTGAATCCAAACTGAAGTATAAATGTGGTAATGGTTATTGGATAAGCGATCGTTAGCGTTATGCTTCTAAGAGCTCCGAGCGACACTGAAAGCGTGTAAAAATTCTGAATGCCGATGCTGACATCGTTTTTAGTATTATTCAAATAGCAATTTGCAACTGTTTCGAGCGAGCTTATGTCGGCAGAATAGGTACCAAAAGAGGCGGTGCTGCAAGGCGCAGAAGCGCCTAACCCCGAGCTGTAGCTGTTGTAGACAAGCAGGCTAACACTACCGACAAAGGCGAGTATTGCGTATATGCCTATAATTATCATTGCGCTCTTTGCTATCTCCCAGTATTCGTTGTCAAGCCAGCTCCTTATGCCAGTTCCTGGAACAAGCCTCGCAATAATATAGCCTATTGCAACAACGTCTATCGAGATAGTGAGAGCGAGCATCGATATGCCAATGAACGTTACAGGAAGCGCGTATGTTGTTGGTGTTGTTGGAGCAGCACTGGAAATGCCAAGCTCCGCAAAAAATGAAAACATAAAAAGTAGCAACACCTTGCGCATGCTCTCAATAGCTTTATTGCAACAAATAATTAAAACTGATGCCCTTCAGCGCCTTAGCATAGGAAACTTCTTCATATAAGCGTGTGCCTGATATATCACAAAATAAGGCACTACAAAGAGCGAATTAATAATGAGAAGCGCATATGCGGAGTAGACGTTGCCAAGCGCATGTATCAGCAGGAAATCAAGCACAGAAACTACGAGCACTATGAGAACAAGCCACAGCAGGAAATACTGTGGCATCGAAAATGAAAGCTTCGCGCTGTCCCTTAGCGCAACGCCTATGCGCTTGTTATCTATTACTATCGCTGTTGGCGCAAAGAAGAGCGCCATGAAAGCGAAAAAGCCAACGAGCGCAGTAAGAGCTCCGGCTATGCCAAGATAATACCCAATGGCGTCGGCAAGCACCAAAAGAAATAGATAGAAAAGAAGCACAACAAAAACCTTGCCTGTGTATTTCTCGCTGTTCATTATAACTGCCTTTGTTATTGCTGTGTGCGTTTTCGCCGATTTTACTATTAGGCTTATCGCAACGAATGAAAAGCTTAGGAAAAGAAGCGCAAAGAACAAAGCAATTATTATTATTGCAAGTGTTATCGGATTAGCGTTTACGAAAATGCCTGAAGTCCTTAGAAATATGGCACCTGAAGCAACGTATGAAGGCAATGGAGCTATTACTGGTATTATGAACGAAATAAGGAAGGGAATTGAGAATAGGAGCACTAGCTTTATATGCTTTAAGTACGTTTCCAAAGAGTCTGAGAGCACATTCGACATGCTTATGCATAAGCAATAAAAGTTAAAAAAGCAACAGCATTGGCTAGCGCTAATCAAAACAAAAGAATAAGAAAAAGAAAAGGAGCAAACAAAGGCATAAGTTAGGTTTTAGTAGCGGTCTGCTTACCGGTCGCTTGCGCTCCCGGCTTACACAGCCACCCTATCTAGTCATGTAATACGACCACCCTAAATGTCTCGTTTCGGATTGGACTTCGCCCTTAGATGCTTTCAGGGCTTATTCCTTAGCGCGCAGCTACGCGGCGATGCAAACACAACCGCTAAACCGGAGGCGCCGGTACCCCATTCCTCTCGTACTAGGGGTGCCTTATCCTCTGACATTAACACCCTCAGTAGATACTACCGTCCTGCCTCGCGGCGGACTTAACTCAGCTCATGTAGGTCTTTGACAGGCGAGCAGCCTGGCCCTTGGTGGCTTGTGCACCACCGGGATGACCTAAGCCCATATCGGTGTATCAAACGGCTGGGTCGATGTGAACTCTCACCAGCCACGAACCGGTTACCTCTAGAGTAACTTTTCTGACAGGTTGGAGCCCCGCTAAAAGAGCTGCCAACGCTCGGTAAGCCCCTCTTTCGAGTCTGCACCCCCTGCTTTCCAGAGTACAGTCAACCCTGCATTTGCCTTTTAGCTTTACGGTGGGTTTCCAACCCACTTAAGCAGAGCATTGGTCACTTTCGTTTCCTTATCGAAAGCAACCGCCCAATCTAACTACCCATCTGCCGCTGTTCCTTTTCGGTAAGTCGTGCCGCAAGAATAGAGTGGTGTTACATTGCCGCTCCGCATGCCCCGAAGAGCATGCATCGACGCTCCCACTTACGCTATGCAGTTCTAACAACACAACAACAACAGACTGTAGTCAAGTTTCATAGAGACTTCGTTTCCCACTGAGGGTACGTGGCATGTACACCACGCAGTGAGTTCACCGGGCACCAGGTTGGGACATTGGGGGAGTCGTTACGCCCTTCATGCAGGTCGCCTATCAAGCGACGAGGTATTACGCTACCTTAAGAGGGTCAGAGTTACCCCCGCTCTTTGCTAGCGTTTATCCCTTTTCAGGGGTTTGCGTACTAGCGGTGAGCAGGCGTCACCCACTGTACAAAGCATTACTACTTAACAGTGAGTTGTGTTTTAAAGAAACAGTCGCTTCCCCTTTGTTATTGCAATCTGCGCTTACTGAGCGCAGACATGGCTTATAGTTACCATATGCCACTAACTTGCCGAGTTCCCTAACCTGATTTATTCCCGACACGCCTTGGCTTTCTCAGCCAGCAGCACCTGTACTGGTTCTAGGTACGTTCAGCTACGATCGTTGCAGATTCTCTTTTCACGGGCTCAGGAATTCAGCCGATGTTCATTTAGCTGCTTCTCCTCATAATGAGACTCCGCAGCCATTTGCACTTTGCAAGCGGCATATCCCCAAGCGTCAAGAATCTGCCTTGTGTTGCCACGCCTACGTAGCTGGCGCATGAATATTAACATGCTACCCTTTTGCAGAGTAGTTATTGGCTCTCTGCTTAGGAACGGCTAACTCCCCGTCAACGATTGTCGCGAGGAAACCCGTGTGCTTCAGGCGTAAAGGATTCTTACCTTTATTTGATGTTACTAACACCAGGATTTTCTCTACTGCATTGTCCATACCTCCTCACGGAAGTACTTCTTGCAATGCAGCATGCCCTCCTACTCGTCCTTGCGGACGCAAGGGTATCGGTACCTAGTTTAGCCCCGTCCATCTTCAGAAGGCAACATCTCAATCGGTACGCTGTTACGCGTTTTTTGAAGGATGGCTGCTTCTGAGCCTACCTCCCGACTGTCTACGATGCTGCTTTCCTCCAACACACTTAACTAGGATTTGGGGACCTTAACCCCTGTTACTGTCATTCCAGTCTCGTGGCGCTAGCTTACCCAACGCCGCCGACTCCCCATCTAAGCAGCGCATGCATTCGGAGTTTGACTAAGAAGCGGAAACTTTCGCTTCCGGCAACCTAATCGGTGGCTCTACCGCATGCGCAAGCTAAATGGAGGCTATCCTAAAGATACTTCGAAGGGGACCCGTTATTGCCATGTTCGAACGGTCTATCGCCCCTACCCGCGACTCACCCAACAGGACACGCCATGACAGGTTGCGGGCCTCCATCAAGTATCAGCTTGACTTCGCCCTGGTCGCGCGTAGTTCACAATGGCTTCGGGTCATAAAAGAGTGACTCGGGCGCTTTCGCACCCACCCTTAACGGGTTTCGCTTTCGCTGCGCTATACGCTCGCCACTCCTATAAACTCCCTGGCTCTTGCTTCGAGAAGAATGATGGAACGCTACTCTGCGCGCTGCGCTCGCATATTACTATGCTTTGCTTCTGCGCGCTTCAATGCTCACGCTCTCACCTTCTTGTAACCACCTAGTTTCAGATCTTTTCACTCCCACACGTGTGGGTTCTTTTCAGCTTTCCCTCGCGGTACTTGTTCCCTATCGGTCTCTAGTCAATATTTAGGGTTGGAGTTTAACGCCCCATCTTCACATAGCATACTCGAGCTATGCTACTCTTTATGCAGCTATTGCGCGCGTGCTTCGCTTACGAGGCTGTCACTCTCTTTGGCGACCTTTTCCAAGGCCTTCAGCTCGCACACACGTAACTACTGCGCAACATCTCCATGCACTTGCGCACATGGATTCTGCACGCCCTACAGCGCTTTCACTCGCCGTTACTTGCGCTATCCCATTGGTTTCTTTTCCTGCGGGTACTAAGATGTTTCAATTCCCCGCGTCTGCATGCACCATTATACATAGTGCAATTCGGCAATCTCGGGTTCAAAGCCTGACCTGCGGCTACCCCGAGCTTTTCGCAGCTTGCCACGGCCTTAGCAGCTACTAGAGCCAAGCCATCCACTAAGTGGTTTAAAATGTTAATGTCTTTGTTCGCTCCCAATCAAATCAATTGCTTTCGCAATCTCATAAGCAAGAAAGGTCGGCTATGCTAAGCCCCTTATTTTCACAAAGCAAACAGAGCCTGCTCTCAAATAAGTTCCTTTACAAGCTCGGTGCGTGCATAAAAGCACCAAACAATATTTTGCTAAGCAATATTTAAATAGGTTACTATGAAGCAGCAAGCAAACGCATGTGTTGTAAACCAAAAGAATTTAAGAACTCAATGCCATACAATAAGAGTCAGTGCAGAGAGATTCAATGGGACACAGAATAAGGGTATCTTTAGTAGGAGAATTTAGGCTTTCAGCTGGCGGCGTAGGCAGGTACTCGATTGAATTGGGCAAGCAGCTGGAAAAAAGAGCAGACGTATGTTACATAGGCAGAAAAGAAACTCTGAATAAAGCCAAGTTGAAGCTTTTTGGTCTTAAGCTAAACAATTGCGATCTGGTTCACGCAACGTTCCCAAGCGTCGCAAAAATAAATACATGCAGGCCACTCATCGTCACATACCATGACAGCATGTTCATCACAAGATACGCAAAGACAACAGTGCTGCAGCCAAAAAATTATATACACAAGATTTTAGAGAGAAGCTCAGCACGATACAATTTTGCAAATGCAGACGCAATAATAAGCGTGAGCTCTATAGCACAGAAAGAGATGCTTGCTCTTATGAAGAGCTTCAAAATAAACATGGAAGACAAGACCTACGAGGTCATTAACAATGGCCTTTCAGACATTTTCATAAAGGCAAAGCCCGGCGCGCGCAGAAAAGATTTTATCTACATAGGAACAGTGCATTTGCCGCATAAGAACTTTGGCATGCTTCTTGAAGTCTTCTCAAAAATCGCTGATTCAGATCCAAATGCAAAACTGCACATTTTCACCCCTACAAAAAGAGAGATTGCAGAAAAGATCATTGAAGATAAAATGATAGGAAATGAAGAAGCAAAGGCTAGGGTAATAATTCATCAAAACGAGCCTGACGAAAAGCTTGTTGAGCAACTCAGGCACAGCGTTGCTCTACTGCATTTAAGCAAGGAGGAAGGATTTGGAATAACAATACTTGAAGCAATGGCTGTTGGAACGCCGGTATTGACGTTAAAAGACGCACTTATTCCAGAAGAAGTCAGGAAGTTCGCTTTCAAGGGCAGCGTAGATGAGATCGAAAGCCAGGCTCTGCGGCTGCTCGCCAATCCGCAAAGCACAAGCAAGAACGCAATAAATTATGCGAAAAGCTTTACTTGGGGCAATGCTGCTGAAAAGGCACTGAATCTTTATAAAAAAATATTAAAGAAGCACAATGTAAAATGTAAAATGTAAATAAGCAAGTAACATTAGCGCCCAACTTAAGTTTGGGAGCTTCAAGGGCTTGATTGGTCGTCATGATGCCACACGTAGGTAACTCTTGCGAGTATTCAATGTTCAAGTATATTCATTGATGGTTTTACATCTTCAGTTGCTCTTGCAACCACTTATTTACCCATGTTTCTTGTACAAAATAATATAACCCATACTACCGATGATAAATAGAGACTTTTTTAGTTTACTTATTTCTTAAATGAACAAGAGTTAAGGTTAAAATATATTAATATAGATAGATATTGCAAGTATAGAGTAAGATTAAATGCCGATTCCGTATGTTATAGGCTTAATACCAGACGGCAACAGACGCTGGGCCCGCAAGCATGCGCTTGACCTTGCAGAAGCATATGGCGTTGGCGTTAAAAAGTTTATAAGCTTTGCTGAATGGTGCAAAGATTACGGCATCAAGAACATAGTGGTATGGGCATTTTCCACGGAAAACTTCAAAAGAACCGTGTTTGAGAAACATATGCTGTTTTCGCTCTACCAGCGCGTTTTCTCCGACAGGGCGATAATAAATCGCTTGCACAAAAACAAGACACGGTTCAGGGCTATAGGCGAGCTATGGCGCCTGCCTAAAAGCCTTCAACAAACCTTGAACGGCGTTGAAAAAGAGACAAGCAATTACAAGGAAAGAATTATCAATATGCTTATAGCTTATGGAGGGAGAGATGACATACTCCACGCAGCAAAATCAATAGCAGAAAGGTACGCGGCACGAAGGCCTAGCGGGCTCAACCAAAACTCGCTGAGAAGGTTCATGCTTTCTTCAAACGTTCCTGACCTGGATCTTATAATAAGGACATCGGGCGAGGAGCGCCTTTCTGGATTCATGCCTTGGCAATCAGCATACTCAGAACTTTACTTCTCAAGGAAGTTGTGGCCCGAATTCACAAAACACGACCTTTCGAACGCAATCTCAGAGTATAACAGAAGGCAAAGAAGATTCGGCAAATAATTGGTTTATTTGGTAAAGAAATGCCAGGAACAGACACCGTAACGCACTATTCCAAGTATTTTAAGTTAAATGCACCCAACAGCGCAACAGAAGCATCATTGATGCTTGCAATAGGCCTCGTTGCCGGTGCACTGGCAATGTTTATAGCACATTACAGCGCAAGCATAGACTCTAGGCTGCTTGTTATAGGTGCGAGCATAGGCATAATGATAATAAGCATACCTGCGCTGCTTACTGTGCTTTTTATAAAAGCGATAAATTGGCACATGCACCTAAAGCATGCACTCTTCTCGACAAACATAATCGTGCTATTCTATAGCGCGTTTTTCATAATAGCTGCTGTGTTGTTTAAAATAGCGAATACTAACGGAGTGGTGATAGCTTACGCTGTGCTGCTGCTTGCAAACGCAGGCATATACGGCTACTGGTTCGTAATGGGCAATGTAGTAATAGGGCTGAGAAAGAGAAATGCAGTATTGTCATCTGCTATACAGCCTGTGCTCAACGTGCTTTTCTTCATGCCGTTTTCCGTATACGTATTCGGAGTCAACTTTCCGCTTAATATAACGCTTGTAAAGCTTGTTGCAGGCATGTTTATCTTCTTAGTAGCAAGCTACGCGTTTTTGTATGCAGTAGACAGGCCGCCTAAAAGGCTTCTTGGCGAGAGCGGGGTGAAAATGATGAGCTCCATGCTCAGCTACTGGCTTTACAATCTCTCTGGGGATACGCGGCTCATAGGGGAGAATGCTGCAGCGCACAGAATTGCAGATATAGACATAATAACAATAACAACAAGGCAGGGAAAAAATATAGGCAAAAGCGGTTACGCAGCGGTGCTTGTCAATCCAGATATACACTTTGGTCCGTTCGCAAACGCCGGAGGCAGCGTAGCTACCGCATACATAGGCAACAAGATTGAAAAGGCGTATGGCGCAGCGCCATTTGTTTTGCACAGCACAGTTGACCTTCGCGACAATCCGGTAAGTGCCTCACAAGTCTTCAGAATGTCAAATGAGATAATTTCAAAAATAAACGAAAGAAAAGGCATGCGCCAAGCTGTCGGTTCTGTCTCTTTTGGCGCATACCGCATGTGCAAAGCGATAGACATAAAGCTTGACAATACAAGGCTTTTCATACTTACAAAGGCGCCTTATGTAACTGAAGACATTGCAAAGTCAGTAGGCAGCGAGCTCAAAACGTTTGCAAAGGAAAAGTCAAAGAGCGAAAACGTTGTGCTAATCGATGCCCACAACTCGCGCTTCGAATCTGCTCAAAAGGACGAGCTGAGAGGGGTGTACGAGGGCAGCGCCTATGCGGAATATTACAAGAAGGCAATTGCAGCTGCTATAGAAAAGGAGCAAAATTATAAAATGGGAATGGGCTTCGCGCATAGAAGGCTTAGCGAACTCATAGGCAAACGCAAGGATATTGGCGAAGGCTACACGAGCGTGTGTGTTATAGAATATGGCAAAAAGCGCTTCTGCGTTGTTTACTTTGATGCAAATAATGCGCTCCCAAGTTTCAGGAAAGAAGTAATAAAGCACATTCGCGAAAAATTCAAAATGAACGCCGAGATCTGCACTACTGATACGCATTCTATAAACATGCTCTCCGAAGACGCAGGCACCGCGCTTGGTAGATACACAAAGCCGAGCGACGTCATTCCTGCATTGGACCTGCTCATAGGTTATGCCATAGGCAGCGTTGGCAATGCTTACTTTGCATACAGCGACTTGCACTTAGAAAATTTCATGGTCTGGGGCCCTAATGCTTACAAACTAATAGAAGAAACCGGCACTGAAATAAGAAGAACGATTAAGCGTGTAACACCTTTCATAATATTGACAGCATTCATAATTGCAGCTTGGATTATTTCATTTGTCTAGCATAAGGTCTTTGCTTGCAATACATATTCGCAATCGACTATCTAATGGCATTGGCGCTTGTTTTTTATGCAGCGTTTGCAGGCAGAAGAAAGTTCCTTGTAATGCTCTTTATCAGCGTGCTGTTAGCATTTGCAACTGCAAACATAGAGCACGCGAGCACACCTTTGCTTATTTCAGGTACGATCATAATGGCATTTTTCATAAAAACTACAGGAGGCAGGTTCAATTTCATTATGCTGCCGCCGGCGTTATTTTATTTCTTCTCTGTAATACCGTCAATTGCCCTTGAAGCGCAGGCGCTTCTTTTTGGCATGCTGTCTGGTGTCGCATACGTGCCCATTCAAAAAGCGGCAAAGAAGGAAAAAAGAGTAGAGATCAGTAGAGATATTGCACAAATAATCATAGGCATAGCCGCAATAGCGCTTTTTGCTGCAATGGGCATTGCTGCAGACCAGACAATAGTGCTGCTCATTCTTCTGCTCACATGCGTAGGCAGCTATGCGATGTTAAGACCCCGCTCTGCCATGTCAAAGTATATAGCTGCACTTGAACGAGAGGGGGTTGCGCTTGGCGTAGGCGCATTTTGGCTAGCATTTGGCGCAGTGCTCGCAATTTCATTCATAACAAATGAGGCATATTTAATAACAGTACTCATTGCGCTCTTCTTTGGTGACAGCCTTGCTACTATATTGGGCATTAATTTTGGCAGGCACACACTCTTTTATAATAAGAACAAAAGTGCAGAAGGCACTTTGGCATTTTTTGTCATAGTATCCATTCTTGCATATCCGTTAATAGGAATTGCCTCTCTGCTCTTTGCTGCTGTTGCAGCAATTACCGAAACTGCAAAAATTGGAATCGATGACAATATTTCAATCTCCCTTGTTCTAGTCTTATTGTACTATGTTTTGTACGTGTTGCATGTTTGAGCTATTGGTTCAATGCTGAATCTGTTTTATAGTTTACAGCAATTCAACTAAATATTAATATTTTGTTTGCATATATATTAAGGGAGTGATCGCTTGATAAAAAATGTTGCTAATTTTGAAATAAAGTATATGCAGATTTTAAGCGAAGATGGCACTGTTGATAAATCACTTCTTCCTGGCGACCTGAACAATGAGAAAATAATCAGCATGTACAAATACATGAATTTTGCGCGTGCGCTTGACACAAAAACACTTAGTTTGCAGAGGCAGGGGCGCGCAGTAACATATGCTCCGTTAGTGGGCGAGGAGGCAACGCAAGTTGGAAGCGCAATGGCTATGCGTGCGAATGATATTTTTGTACCCAACTTTAGGCAGCATGCGGTATATTTGATAAGAGGCTTGCCTCTTGAGCTCTATTTCATATACTGGAGGGGGTTTGAAGAAGGAGGCGCAATACCAAAAAACGTTAACGGCTTGCCAGTAATAGTGCCTGTCGCATCGCAAGTGCCTCATGCAGTAGGCTTTGCTTTTGCACAAAAATACAAAAGCACAGGTAATGCAGTAATTACCTATGTCGGAGACGGCGGCACATCTGAAGGAGATTTCTACGAGGCGATAAACTTTGCCGGCGTATTCAAGCTGCCTCTGGTTATAATAATAGAGAATAACCAATGGGCAATTTCAGTTCCAAGAAGAAAGCAAACTGCAGCGGAAACGCTTGCACAAAAAGGCATCGCAGCAGGCATAGATTCAGTTCAGGTAGATGGCAATGATGTGTTTGCAGTTTACAAAGCAACAAAAGATGCCATTGAAGCTTCTAAGGAAAAGCCGACAATAATAGAATGCATTACATACAGAATGAGTATGCACACTACAGCTGACGACCCGACAAAGTACAGGACAGATGAGGAAGTAGAGGAGTGGCGCAAAAAAGACCCCATAGACAGGCTTAAAAAGTATATTTACGCAAATGGCCTTTGGAATGATGAAAAGGAAAATGCCATGAGGGAAGAGCAGGCAAACGCGATAGACGCTGCTGTTGAAAAGGCTGAACAATTCAAGCCCGATCCGAAGAGCATGTTTGAAAATGTTTATAGCTTCATGCCGGACGTTCTGAAAGAAGAATACGATGAAAGTGTAAAAGAAAACTTCTGGCAGGAGTAGGTGACAGAAATGCAGATGAATATGGTAAATGCAATCAACAATGCGCTCGCGCAGATAATGGAAGAGAACGAGAATGTTGTTTTGCTGGGCGAAGACATAGGTAAGGATGGCGGCGTATTCAGAGTAACGGAAGGCCTGCTTGACAAATTTGGAGAGAATAGGGTCATTGATACGCCTCTGGCAGAATCTGCAATAATCGGCACTTCTATAGGTATGGCCCTTGCAGGCCTGCACCCAATACCAGAAATACAGTTCGCTGGCTTCATGTACGAGAGCTTTGAGCAGTTTGTAAGTCATGCGGCACGATACAGAAGCAGGACTAGGTCAACATTTACAGTACCTATGACCGTAAGGGTTCCTGTCAGCGGCGGCGTAAAAACCCTTGAGCATCATTCTGAGAGTCCTGAAGCATTCTATTCGCACATAGGAGGGCTTATCGTTGTAGAGCCATCAAATCCATATGACGCTAAAGGACTTCTGATAAAAGCAGCGCACATGAATGATCCTACGCTATTTTTAGAGCCGACCAAACTATACAGGCTCTTCAAGCAAGACGTGCCTGAAGACCCATATGAGGTAGAAATAGGCAAAGCAAACAAATTAAGCGAAGGCAATGACTTGACAATAGTAACATACGGAACCATGGTAAAGGTTGTAGAAGAGGCGGTTGCAAAAAAGAATGTAGATGCTGAAATAATAGACCTGAGAACAATAAACCCGCTTGACGAATCTACAATAATAAGCAGCGTGAAAAAGACTGGCAAGTTGATAATAGTACATGAAGCAGAACTTAGTTTCGGCGTAGGTGCCGAAATTGCAGCAAGAGTTGCGGAAAAAGCGATATACGACCTTGATGCACCAATACTTAGGGTTGCATCAAACAGCTTCCCATACCCGTTCCCTGGCTACGAACAATATTACATACCTAATGAAGTCAAGGTTGGAAAAGCAATAGATGAAATAATGTCGCAGTGATTTGGTGAAAGAACTAAAGTTTGTAGATGTTGGCGAAGGCATAACAGAAGGCCATTTGCAGAAGTGGCTTGTCAAAGACGGCGACGAGGTAAAGGAAGACCAGCCCATAGCTATGATTGAAACAGACAAAGCAGTTGTAAGCGTGCCGGCACCGACCAATGGAAAGGTAAAGATAGTAGCTAAAGAGAACACAGACGTGCACATAGGAGATACGCTTGCGCTCATAGGCGAAGAAAACGAACTAAAAAATGCGGTTCCTTCTACTGGCGCATATGGCGAATCAGCTCAGCGGCAGCAGCAAACGCAGCAGGCTCCATCAAGCACTGCTGCAGAAGTGCCTAAGGCAAAGGCAGAAGCACAGGCAACTCAGCCACAAGTTCAAAAGGCTGAAATATTAGCCACGCCATCAGTAAGGAAGCTTGCAGAGCAGCTTAATGTGGACCTTTCATTAGTAACAGGCACCGGACCGCACGGAAGAATCCTTGAGAATGACGTAAGGAGCTTCGCAGGCAAATCGCAGGCAAAGGCAACAATTCCAAAATTCTCCGAAGTCCTCGAGGGCCAGCACGAAGAAGAAATAGAGCGAGTGCCGCTGTCGCAAACAAGAAAGGCGATAGCAAGGAACATGGAGCTATCATGGACAATACCCAGGGCAACGCACATGGACCTGATTGACGCTACTGCGCTGTACGATGTGCTAACCAAGGAGAAGCCAAAGGCGCAAGAGGATTTTGGCGTTAAGCTCACATATACGCCGTTTATAGTAAAGGCTGCAATAGAGGCACTCAAAGAAAACCCAAATTTCAACGCAAGCTACGACCACGAAAAGCTTGAGATTATTGTAAAGAAATATTTCAACATAGGCCTTGCAGCAGAAGCGCCTGATGGCCTTAAAGTGGTAGTAGTCAAGAACGCAGATAAGAAAAGCATAATAGAGTTGGCAACAGAGATTGAGGTGCTTGCAAAGAAAGTCAAGGACCAGACGATAACTCTCGACGAGATGCGCGACAGCAGCTTCACAATAACTAATATAGGCAGCCTCGGCGGCGGTTTTCTTTCTGTGCCAATGATAAATTATCCTGATGTTGCAATACTTGGCATACACGCTGTGCGCGACTTCCCAGTTGTAGAAAACGGCATGGTCAAGATAGGCAAAATACTGCCTTTCTCGCTGGTGTTCGACCACAGAGTAGTAGACGGTGCAGAGGCAGTAAAGTTTGGCAACGCGCTCAAAAAGTACTTGGAAGATCCAGATTTTCTTGAGATGCTTAGCTAGCAGAAGCGGAGGAGTTACATGGTAATGGGATCGATACCTGAAGACGTTGATTTGGCAGTAATAGGCGCCGGCGTAGGCGGCTATGTCGCTGCGATAAGAGCAGCAGAGCTTGGCATGAACGTTGCTCTAGTAGAGAAGGAAAAGCTTGGCGGCCACTGCCTAAACTATGCATGCATACCTTCTAAGACACTGATAAACATTGCGGATACCTTCTACGCTTCAGCGCATTCCCAGAAATTTGGCATAAATGTAGAAAAGGCAAGCATTGACGCAAAGAAAATGTACGAATGGCGCATGTCTGTTTCTAAAAAGCTTGAAGATGGAGTTGCTACGCTATGCAAATTGAACGGCATCGAAGCGATAAAAGCAGAAGCCACATTTATATCGCCAAATACGCTTCAACTGACAAACGGCACATCATTGCAATTCAAGAATGCAGTAATAGCTACAGGCTCTGACCCTGCTGTTCTGCCAGGCTTTGAATTTAACAATGACAATATAATAGACTATAAGAAGGCGCTGATGCTGGACTATGTGCCTGAAAGCATGGCCATAATCGGCGCTGGCTACGTCGCAGTTGAAATCGGAACTCTATACGCAAAGCTTGGCACAAAGGTAGCAATAATAGCAAGGTCTGACGTTCTTTCAAAATTTGACAGGGATGCTGTGGCGATAATAAAAAAGAGGATGCAAGAACTGGGAATAAGCATCTATACTGGTTCTACTCCTTCTTCATTCGACGGCAAAATACTAAAGCTCAGCGATGGAAGCAAAATAGATGCGCATCTTCTAGTTGTTTCTGTTGGGCTAACGCCATACACGAAAGGTTTAGGGTTAGAAAACACAAAAGTAACGCTTAATGAGAAGGGCTTCGTAAAAGTTGATTCTTCGTTAAGAACTACAGACAATAATATTTTTGCAGTAGGCGATGTGATAGGCGAGCCAATGCTGGCGCATAAAGCAATAAGGCAGGGAGTTGTAGTAGCGGAAATAATAAAAGGCATTAGAAAGAGCTATGACAATTTAGTTGTACCATCTGTGATATTTTCAGACCCGGAAATAGCAATAGCAGGCAGCGTCGAAGAAAGAGAAGGAATAAAGGTAACAAAGTTCCCGCTCACTGCGCTTGGCAGGAGCATAGCGCTTGATACAACAAACGGCTTTGTCAAAATAGCCAACGATGAAAATGGAATAGTAAAAGGCGTAGAGATCGTTTCGCAGGATGCAAACGCAATGATCACAGAGGCGGCGCTCGCAATAGAGATGGGTGCTACTGTTGATGATATAGCCTCTACGATACATCCGCATCCAACGTATAGCGAGGCTGTACAAGAAGCCGCAGAGGCTGCCTTAGGAAACCCAATACACTATTTCTACGGAAAGAGCCTAAAAGTAGGCGAATAAATGCGCTATGAAGATTTTTCTGAAGAAGAGTATAAGACAAGTTATGGAAACATTTTTTATAGGCACAATAACGCAAGCGGAAGGTGCCTTGTGCTGCTTCACGGCCTAGGTGCAGATTCTAGAGTGTGGAAAAGATTTATTGAATACTTGCCAGAAAATATGCATGTTTTCGCGTTGGACCTGCTAGGCCATGGCAACTCTGAAAAGCCAAGAATAAACTACACGGTTGAAATGCAAGCAAATGCGATACGAGAATTTGTAAAAGCAAATTGCGATCATGCTGTGGTTTTTGGCCATTCATACGGCGGTTGGATAGCAGCATATTATGCCTATAAAGGATTTGAATGTGAAGGAATAGTGTTAGAAGACGCCGCTGGATTAGAGAGCAATTTTTACGACCTAAAGACCTCTAACAGATATGAAAATTACAAAGCAAGCCTGCTGAAGGCTGTGCTAATGCAGAACAACAATGAGAGATATGTTATTGAGAGCATAATAGACAATAGCGGAAAATGTGTTTTAACGCGGCAAATGCTTGATTCGATAAATAAGCCAGTGCTGATAATCTGGGGCACCAACGACAATGTTATAGATGTAAAATACGCATACGAATTCAACAAGTTCGTAAGGAATTCAAAACTGATTTTAGTAAATGGCGCAAAGCACGACGCGCATTATACTAATGCAGAAGAGGTTGCAAATGCATTGATAGACTTTGGAAAAAGATTGCAGGCATAGACCAATAGTTACAATTTTAAACACAGGGATTCTAAATCATTTTGGTGAGAGATTGTTTGATTATGAATACTGGGGAATAAACACACTTTCTATAAAAGAAAACATGGCGCTGGAGGAATACATGCTGAACCGTTCGGAGCAGAACAAGGTTGCAACTGTCAGATTCTGGAATGTTAAAAAAGATTCAGTAGTGCTAAGTTATGGAGAAGACAAGAACAGCAACATAAAAAGGATAGATAGCACGTTCGACTTGACTAGGCGCATAACAGGCGGCTCGCACGTGGAATTTGATAAAAATTGCATGGCTTATACCTTTACAACGCCAAGAGATGGCAGTTTCAAACATTTTGATGAAATGAGAAAGTACTATGCAGAAAGGCTAGTTTCTGCGCTTTCTGATCTCGGTATTGATAATATATATGCGGATAACAAGGCCTCCACAATAAACGTAAATGACAAAGTAATAGCAAGCCATGCTATGTTCTGGGGCGTTAAGAGTGCGCTCATGCATGGTCTAATACTAATAGATCACTATGATGTAGACAGAATATATGCCAGAATGAGACTTAACGAAAGAAAAATAGGAAAGCACATTTACAGGGAATACGACGCGCTGAAAGAGGCGCCAGTAGCTAAAGAGATAATCAAATTAGATGGCACTTATAGAAGCGAAAACGAGAAGCTTACATATATAAAGAATAAGATAGCAGACGCCATTCTTGCGACAGTAACAGAAGGCAGGCATTCGCAAAAGCAAATAACCGATTCAATAGTGAAAGAAGCAAAATCGCTTGTAGAAAAAACACACGCGGGCCCTCTGTGGCTTGATGAAAGAGAACCGACATACACAGAAGAAAAGGTTGAGGCAATACCTGGTGAAGAACTCGCGGGCCCTTTGAAGAGAGAGTTAGGTTACTGCATGTATATAGCAGTAGACAATAAAGTATTCAAAAAGATGGCGTTACCTGCTGACGAAAAAAATCAGGTTTAAAAGCAGAAGCAGAAGGCAATAGCTGCTTTTATACGCGCCTGCCCCTTCTGCCACCCGGCCTTCTCGTGGTGTCAGTAGGTATAGGTGTTACATCTTCTATACTGCCTATCTTGAAACCGCTCCTTGCCAATGCCCTCACTACCGCCTGCGCACCGGGCCCTGGCGTTTTTGCTCCGTGACCGCCAGGAGCGCGTATCTTTATGTTTATATGAGTTATGCCTTTTTCTATCGCTTCTGCAGCTACCTTGTATGCTGCTTGCATAGCAGCGTATGGCGATCCTTCTTCGCGGTCAGCGTTTACTATCATGCCACCACTGCCTACGGCAATGGTCTCTGCGCCTGTAAGATCAGTAAGCGTTATTATCGTGTCATTCTTAGAAGAATATATGTGAGCGACGCCCCAGCGAACACCTTTGGGCTTGTATTTTTCAGTTGCCTCTGCGACCTTTTCTTCAAATGAAACGATTTCGCCTTTTGCCTCTGCCTGCGGCTGCTTTGGTTCCTTTGGCTTTTTTCTTTTCTCGGCCATTAGCTCGCCTCTCCTGCAACTGCGCTATCTTGCACTTCGCCTTGTTCATGCTGCTGTTGCTGCTGTGCCGCTGTCGTTTCTGGCGCTTCTGGCGCTTCTTGCGTATTTGTTCCTTTTACTCCTGCGTTGATATCTATCGGCTTGTAATAGCTTATTGCGCTCTCCTCGCTCGTCTTTACCAGGTAGCCAGGTACAGTGACCTTCCTGCCGTTTATAGATATGAAGCCATGGGTTATCAACTGTCTGGCCTGTCTGAGCGTGCGCGCCATGCCTTTCTTCACAATCACGCTCTGAAGCCTTCTTGAAAGAAGTGAATCGACGTTTATGCTTAAAAGTTCGTCTAAAGTTGCGCTGCTACTAACAATGCCATAACTGGCAAGCCTTCTTATTATCTGCTTACCTGTTTCTTCGCTCTGCCTGCCTGCGAGTATCTCGCGAACATTCTTTCTTATGCGCCTTAACTCGCTCTCAGCAAGCCATTCCTCATGCATAGTCTTCAAGCCGTATTTCGCTTTTATATCGTGCTCTTGTGTTATTCTTGCATTGTTCCACATTATAGATGGCGCTTCGTATTTTTTCCTAAGCCGTCTAGGACTACCCATTTGATCACTTTGCTTGCTGTTCTGAAGCGGCAGTTGCTTTCGAAGCAGGCGCAGCGGCCTTCTTCTCGGCCTGCGCCGCTGTCTTCAGCGCTTCCTGGATCTTCTTCTTTGTAACGCCGACGGTTTCACCAGTTCTTCCTGTTGAGCGCGTGCGCTGTCCACGGACCTTCTGCCCGAATTGGTGCCTGTAACCGCGCCAGGTCATTGCCTTTATTTCTCTATCGATATCTTGTTTAATCCTTATTATCAGATCAGTTCCTATAAAATTCAGATCTTTGCCAGTATCAGGATCTTTCCTGTGATTGACCATAAAACCAGGTATGCCAAAGCTTACAGGGTCCTTAAGAAGCTCCTCTAGCTTGTGTAACTGCTCTTCGCTTAGGCTGCCTATGCTCACGTGCCTGTCTATGCTTAATTTTTCATTTGCCACTTTTGCAATTGCATTTGACAGGTTGTAGCCCATGCCTTTAATTGCGTCGATCGCACGAGGAATGTTATAGCTTGCGTCTATGTCTTTGCCTGCGATTCTCACTATATTTATCGCTTGCGCTCCCTGTTGTTTCTGCGGCTTCTGCCTTTGCTCACGTTCTGACTTTTCGTCTACCATTAAAACACTGAAATAGAATTCATAAAGTATTTAAGCAGTTTATATTTATATGACACTGGTTTTTATACCTTTTCTAGGAACTTGCCCGCACCTCGTTATTGAGTCGACCGTGTTGGCTTCCTTGCTGAGAATGGGTGATGTTGATAATGTTGAGGTTCAAGCTCAGAAATCGCGCTAACGGCACATATATTTCTTATAAAGATACAGCATTCCTCTATATGACATAGATAAGCATGGGCCCGGAGCGATTCGGACGCTCGACCTACGGCTTATAAGACCGCCGCTCTAACCATACTGAGCTACGAGCCCAAACAAAGCATTATTATTTGAAAAGTATATATATAAATTTGATTTGCATGGATTTAGGCGAAGGATTAAGGCACGCAATTGCGAAGATAACCGGAGCTACGCTCATCGATGCAAAGACAATGAAAGAATTTAGCAAGGAGCTACAGAAAACGCTAATAAGTGCGGATGTAGACTTGGATCTTGTTCTTGAGCTTACAAAGAAGCTTGAAGACGCAGCGCTTAAGGAACGTTTGCCAAGCGGTGTGAGTGCAAAGGAATATGTAATAGACATGCTCTACAAAGAGCTCGTCAACATGCTTGGCGGCTCTGCGTATGCGCCTGAGCTTGCACCAAAGAAAATACTGCTTGTCGGTTTATATGGTTCAGGCAAAACTACAACAGCCGCAAAGCTCGCAAAGTATTACCAAGACCGCGGGCTCGGGAGCGCGCTCATAGCATGCGATGTCTCAAGACCTGCTGCTTACGAACAGCTTGAAACGCTTGCAAAGCAAGCAGGCGTTGGCTTTTTTGGAATAAGAGACGAAACCAATGTCAAAAAGATACTCAATAGCGCTGCAAAGGAGCTTAAGGGCAAGAAAGTAATTATCTGCGACACAAGTGGCAGAAATGCTCTTGACAGCAAATTGCTAGACGAACTAAAAGCGATAAATGCAGAGTTCAAGCCTGACGAGCGCTTGCTGGTTATAAACGCGGACACGGGCCAAATAGCTGGCAAGCAGGCAAGCGAATTTGATAAAGCAATAAGATTAACAGGTGTGATTGTCACAAAACTAGACGGCTCAGGAAAGGGTGGAGGTGCGTTGAGCGCTGTGCATGCATCTAATGCGCGAATAACATTCATAGGAACAGGGGAGAAGCTGGATGCACTTGAGCCATATAGCGCGGAGAAATTCGTCGGCAGGCTTCTTGGCATCCCTGATATTTCATCGCTAGTTGAAAAGGTAAACAATGCGATAAAGGAAGCCAACATAAAGCCCGAAGAGGTTGACACCGAAGAGCTTAACTTCAACACGTTTTATGTACAACTAAAGACAATGGGCAAGATGGGCCCGCTTAAAAGCATAGCAAGCAGCCTGGGCCTTGTCGACGTTCCGAAAGACGTTATGGACCAGAGCGAAGAGAAGTTAAAGAAGTACAAAGCCATCATAGATTCGATGACGCCTGAAGAGCGCGACGATGAAAAGCTAATTGGCAATGCAAGCAGAATAAAACGCATAGCAAAGGGCAGCGGGGTAACAGAACAAGACGTTCGCAGGCTTCTCAGTGATTTCAACAAGATGAAAAAGCTATTCAATACTTTCAAGAAAGATAGGACAGTGCGCAAGAAGTTTTCCGGAATGCTTTCGTGATTTTGTGAGGTACACAATAAAAAACAAAGCAAATATTAATATTAATATTAAAATTAAAAGCGACCAAATCAATCAGCATAAGCTTGTAGTTAAATCACGTCAAAATATCAATCACTATTAAATAATTATTCGTGCATTTGTAAAACCATAGTGAGAAAATGGCAAAGAAGAAGGGAGCGAAGAAGAAGAAGAAATAGATAAAAGAATTTTTGGATTGTTTTGTTTCTTTTTTCTTCGCTTCCTGTCCTGTTTCTTTTTATTATCGCTGTGTGCTTAGCTTTTTAGCATATACTTTTTACGTGGACTCCGCGGGATTTTCATTTGCATTTTGAACCCGCAACCTCCTGCATGCCATGCAGGCGCGCTACCGTTGCGCTAGGAGCCCACTCTCAAGAATATTGTTTAATCATGAAGACGGGGCAAGGAAAAAGATGTTGCCGCCCCTCAGCAGTATGGTGCCGAGCTTTGCCTTAGCTGTGCCGTTAGCATCTAGCTCTTCAGAGTTCTCTATCACCATGTTCATATGCATGTCAAAAGAGACAAGCTTGCCCCTTATGCTCACGCCATTCTTCAGCCTGACAAGTATACTTTGACCGACAGACTTATTCAATAAATCAAAAGGTCTTTCTTGCATCAAACCACTGCAAACAGCAGAATATACGCAAAACATTTAAAAAAGGTTACTACCGCCGCACAGCGTTGCTTATTTCTCTTTTGCACTCTTTTCACTCTTGCGAGCCTTTAGTACTAATTTTACCATACCTGTGCCTACTGGCACTTGCTTGCCAAGCAGTATGTTTTCTGAAACGTCGTGCATGTTGTCCTGTTTGCCGAATGCAGCGGCATTTACAAGGTGCTTTACGGTTTCTTCGAATGCTGCCTTCGCGAATACTGATTCTTTTGCGCCGATTATGCCGTGCCTGCCTATGCTCTTTATTTCACCTGTCACTGTCATAGCATCTGCTATAAGCTCCAAATGCCTATTGTCAACTGAAAGGCCCTGCTCGCGCATCAACTTCTCTAGTTCGATTACTATCGCATTTCTTGCTGCTTCAATTCCGAAAACCCTATAAATTTCAAAAATGTCGTTTGTATAAATTTTTTCTGGAACAACGCCTTCTAGTTTCATTATATCCTCTATATTGTTGCCTGTGGTAGTTATGTAAAACTTGTTCTCTTTGTCCTGAAGTGCAATGGCCTTGCCTGCGCCTTCTATACCTCTAAGCAAAGAGTGCATCAGTTTTGTACTTGCATACCTTATCTCACTGAGCTTCTTTGCATGTATTGTTATTTCTAGATTGTTATTCTTTGTTGGCTTTGCTCCGTAGCCGTACTTCTGCTTTATTATAGAAGCGATCTGTGATGCAGTCAAGTCGTATTCTTTCAGAGCCTGTTTGTTTAGCACAAAAAGCACTTTCCCTTTCGAAAAGTTTTCTACAGCTCTGTTTGCAACATCGCTCATCCTTATTTCTGTAATTTCGTTTGATACCTTCATCGCTTTCTCAAAGTTTTTTGCATAATCGTCACGCAGATAAACAGTAATCTGCGGGGTGGTGGGTATGTGCCTTGCATCAAGCAATTCTATGAGCCTTGGCAGGCCAGTAGTAGTTATGGCTGCTGCCATTCCTGCAAAGTGGAATGTTCTGAGTATCATTTGGGTTCCTGGCTCTCCCACTGATTCTGCTGCGACCATGCCGACCGGCTCACCAGGGTTTACATGCAGCTCTTTAGCTTCTTTGTTGTTTTCGTCTTTCATCCAAAAACCTCACTGTTCCACAAATAAGACCTTAGTAGGGTCTATGCCATCTCCGCCATAAATCGTTTCGACAATGTTGTTACTCGGATCCCTTACGCTCAGGTCATAATAAACATAGTAGTCTTGCATTGCGTTTGAAAGCCTACGATAAAGATAGCCGCTCCTTCCAGTAAGCAGACCTTTGTGTATCAATGTTGCTCTTGCTCCGTTTGCATGCATGAGAAGCTGTGACGGAGTAATGCCATGCAGGAAATTGCTCGCTATGAAGCCGTGGTCGTCTGGTGCTAGTGATCCTTCTTGCATGATTGGCAGAAGCCTTCTTGTCATGTAGCCGCGGTAGATTCTGCCTCCTGAGATTGGCGCCTGCTGGCCCATGAACATGCTTATCCACGCTATATTGATTGTGCTTCCTCTTGCTCCTGAGTTTGCAAGAACCATGGCAAAGTTGTCGCTTGGCACGCGCTTGCTAATAATCTCGTCTGCCGCGCTCCTCGCAAGATTTAGCTCGACCATTATGAGCTGTTCGAGCGACTCCCTTGGCGTCAGGCCGAGCAGAGGCTCGAGCTTGCCAGACTTGTACTGCTCTATCAGTTTGTTTACAGAATCATACATCTTGCTTAATATTTTCTGCCCTTCCTCCTCTATGCTTTTATCCAATACATATTCGCGTATGCCTATCGTAACGCCAGCAAGTGTTGCAAAGGCGTAGCCCATGCGCGCTGAGTTTGTTATGAATTTCTTAAGCACGGTTTCGTCGTATCGCTTGCCAATGGCAACAAGCAGGTTACTGCCCTCGCCGAGTGTTGATTTTGTAATCACGCCAGTTTCAAGTATGCCTTTTGAGATTTTGAAGATACTGCTGCCCTTTTTCTCTGAGTAATCAAAATCTTTTGGCAGAAGCATTGAAAATATACTTTTGCCGCTGTAAAGCCCTTTCTTTGCTTCCTTTGGTAACTCCGTTATTCCAACAAGGCTCAGCAGATGAGAAGCTTCAGTAATGTCTAAATAGGTATTGTCATTAGTAAGAAGGTAAAGGCCGACAATCGCATCTTGCTCGCCTGTGATTATTGCCCTGCCGTCTCTTGGCGAGAACACTTGCTTTTGCACCGCGAGCAGATGCTTCGCCTCTGCTTGGGCTTCTAGCGACTGCGGCACGTGCAAATTCATCTCATCGCCATCATAGTCTGCATTGTAAGGCGCTGCCGCACAGTCGTTAAGCCTAAAGGTCTTGCCTGAAACGACTTTTACCCTGTGCGCCATTATGCTCATTCTGTGCAGCGATGGCTGCCTATTGAAAAGTACAAAATCGCCGTCTTGCAACTGCCTTTCTATTATCTGGCCGGGCATTAGCGCCTTTAGCAGGTCTTCACGGTTCGCATCGAGCACGCGTTTACGTTTGCCATCAGGAAGTATTACATTGATAGCCATAGGATACTCTGTCTTTTTAAGAAGCTCCTTTGCTTTGTCGAGGTTCCATTCGGTTACGTAGAAAGGCATTGTAAGCTCTTCTGCTATTGCCTGAGGCACGCCGAGCTGGTCTATGTCTATGAAGCCATCGGGGCTTATCACTGTTCTTGCAGAGAAGTTAACACGCTTACCGCTGAGATTGTATCTGAATCTGCCTTCCTTGCCTTTTAGCCTTTGCGCAAGCGTCTTCAGCGCGCGCCCGCTTCTGTGCCTTGCCGGAGGTATGCCGCTAGTTTCGTTGTTGAAATAAGTGGTAACATGATACTGAAGCAGCTCCCATAAGTCATCTATTATTATTTGTGGTGCGCCTGCATTTATGTTCTGCTCAAGCCTCTGGTTTATGCGTATAATATCGACAAGCTTGTGTGTAAGGTCGTCTTCGCTGCGCTCTCCGGATTCTAATGTTATTGAAGGCCTCACGTTAACAGGTGGCACAAGCAACGCCTCGAGAATCAGCCATTCTGGCCTGGAAACAGAGCTGTCTATTCCGAGAAGCTTCAGATCTTCATTGGGTATTTTTGCAAGCATATCGCGCATTTCGTCAGGCTTAAGCCTTCGATCGCCGATATTGAAATAGGTAGGCACCGAGAACGAGAGCTTCTTCTGCTCTGCGCCGCAGTGAGGGCACTTCCTTATGTTCTTTAGCCCTTTTATTGCGTTGTCGAAACTTACAGTTTCTTCGTCGCTCTCTTTGTTTAGCTCGCGCGATATTACAACCTTAAACTGCTCTATCTGCTCATCGTCAAGAAGTATGCGATGGCACTTCTGGCATGTCGACCTGAGAAGCATATATATTATCTTTGCGAATTCAGCGTGTATAACAGGCCTTACAAGATCTATGTGACCAAAGTGGCCTGGGCATTCCTTAGCACGGCCTCCGCAGGTCTTGCAGACCAGGCCTGGTTCTATGACGCCGAGCCTTTGATCAAGCAGGCCGTTATCTATGGGATAGCCATCTTCGTTGTATGTATCAGGCACTGTAAGCTTCGCAACGCTCATTTTCCTTATCTGCTCTGGTGAAAAAACGCCGAACTTTATTGCTTTTACTGCTTCGGGTTTCATCTAAACACCTTCGCCAAGCTTTATGCTTGGGTTTATGTGCATTGCCTTAAGCTCATCGAGCAGGAGCTTGAAGGCATAGCTTATCTCGACCTTGCTGAGATTATTGCTTCCGCAGACAGGGCATATCGGCATGCGTTTTGCATAGTCGTAATAGCCTACTGAACCGCACTCGTTGCAAATCCATATCTCAGCCTTGTCGCTCTGGTCCAAAAGCCTATCCTTCAACAACAGGCTCGCGCCGTGGCCTACGAGAACATCCTTTTCCATCTCTCCAAATCTGAGACCGCCATGCCTTGCCTTGCCTTCAGTAGGCTGGTGCGTAAGTATCTGTACAGTGCCTCTGCTTCTCACCTGCAGTTTGTTTGCGACCATATGGTAAAGTCTGTTGTAATAAACAACGCCTGTGAAGATAGAAGCTCTGAACGGCTCTCCTGTTATGCCGTTGTACAGCGTTTCATTGCCGTAGTGATCAAAGCCGTGGGCTTCAAGCACCTTGGCACTCTCCTCGATCACCTGCTGGCCATCTTTGCTGAACGCTGTGCCGTCCGCAAGCTTGCCGGTTATTGAGCTTGCCTTTCCAGTAATCATCTCAAGCAAGTGACCAAAGGTCATTCTCTGCGGTATGCCGCTTGGATTAAGCAACAAATCAGGCACAATGCCACTGCTGCTGAATGGCATGTCTTCCTGAGGCACTATGCTCCCTATGACGCCTTTTTGCCCGTGCCTGCTGCCAAACTTGTCTCCAACTTCAGGTATGCGCAGGCTTCTTATGCGCACCTTAACGAGCCTAGTGGCGCCGAGCGTCTCTGCAAGGACAACGCTGTCTACTGAACCGTCCTCCCCACGCTTCAACACAGTTGAGCTGTCTCTTGTCTTCTCCTCAAGGCTGCCAACGCCTATACTCTCCTCAAGGAACCTAGGTGGCGAAACTTTGCCTATAAGCACATCACCTTCGCTAACGTCTATGCCTGACTCTATCAGGCCATCTTCGCCTAGCTTAGCATACGCATGCTCGCCAAGATAATCCTCGGTTGTTGCGGGAGGTATTTTAAATGAGTCGCGCTGGCCGCCAGGATATCTCCTTTCTTCATCGCTATATGTTTTGTAAAAGACGCTGCGGCCAAGCCCTCTGTCGATTGCGGCCTTGTTTATCACTACCGCATCTGCTATGTTATAACCATAATACGTTGCCACTGCAACAACGAAATTCTGACCGCTTGCGCGCTTCTCTAGGTGCAGATCGTCATAGACTTTTGTAGAAACTATTGGCCTCTGCGGGTAGAAAAGCAGGTACGCTCTTGAGTCGAAGCGAAGGTTGAAATTTGAGGCAAATAGGCCCTGGGCCTGCTTTATGTAGCTTGCAAACATCAGGTGCCTTGCAACGTTGTTGTGCTCGGGGTAAGGAGCAGTGCTTACAGTAAGTCCAAAGATAGAAACAGGGGTAAGCTCAAGGTGCGTCGTTTTATCGTTTATTTCTTTCTCGTTAGTTGCTACGAAGGCATTTTCCTCCTCTTCAGCGTCGAGATATTCTATTATGCCATTCCTAACAAGGTAGTTGAAGTCTATCTCTTTCCTTTCAATCTTTTCTGCAAGCTCGTCTGTGAATTTTGACTTGCCTGATTCAACTATTATGTATGGCTTCCTTATTCTGCCTTTGTCTGTGTTTATATGTACTTCGTTTATACTTTTGAGATACGCTATGTTAAGCTCGCCAGAGACACGGCCCTGTCTTCTTGCAATTCTTACCGAATTTGCGAATGCAACCGGGTCTTTGACTGTGCCTATAGAAACGCCGTTGAGGTATACGTAGCATTTTTCTGGTTTTGGTTCGTCTTTCATTCAAACGCCTGTTATTCTTTTCCAAGACCTATGCCTTTTATCTGCTCCTTTATTACATCTTCGTCAGCGCCGTTGCTGACTTTTGCAGTAATTGCAAGGTATTTTGTCAAGCCGACTTCAAGGCCTTCCGGAGTCTCAGAAATGCAGATCTTGCCTGACTGAGTGCCATGTACTTCTCTCGGTGCGAAGTGAGGATGCTTCTTTGCGAGAGGCGACTTGACGCGCCTTATGTGCGCTAACATTGATATCATATTAGTTCTATCAAGAACCTGGGAAACACCAGTTTGGCCTGCGGTCCACGTGCCTGTGCCCATTGCATACGCTATTTTTTCAGTAAGAGTGTCAGAACTTATTATGTTGCTTACGTTTAGCTTTCTTCCGCGCGCGCTGGATCTCTCAATCTGGTACTTGACGTCTTTTATGAAGAACTTTAATGCATATACAAAGAGCTCTTCCATCAAAGGCCCTGCAAACTTCACGCGCCTATTTGCGTAATGGTCTTTGTCATCTTGCCTTGCAAGCTTGTTTGCAACCTTGCAGGCTTTCCTTGCCATCTGAATAAGGTATATGCCTTTTAATTCCCTGCTTTCGCTTGTTGTGCCTATGTGTGGGAGCAGGTATGTATCGATTTGTGTTTCTGCACGCCTTAGCTGATATTCCTTTGCCTGTCCGGGAGCGGCGCCTGCTCCGAGCTCCAAGAGAGCGTCGCTTGGGCCCATATTTCCTGCGCTGCTGAGTTCTCTGTTTAATAGCATGTCGTTCATGAACACAGTCAAATCGCTTGCTTGGTTCATAATGCGCTCATGCGTAAGACCAAGCGCACGGAGAAGAGTGTAAAGTTCTACTCCGCCTTTCTTTGAAGTAGGAAATTCAACAGAAAAAACACCATGCATATTCCTTGTGACTACTGTCCTTGCCCTGAAACCAGGTGCAGTTGAGAATACCTTTGAAGTTACAGAGCCGTCTTTCTCTTTTGTCACTATCACACGGTTTGGAGCCAGGTCTTCCAAGCCAATAAGAACACGTTCTGTGCCTTTAATAAGGAAGTAGCCGCCTTTGTCTTCAGGGTCTTCGCCCTGTTCAACAAGCTGGGTACTTGTCATGTTCTTTGTGTGGCAGAGGTTGCTGCCTACCATAACAGGCAGCTCTCCTATGAATACCTCATTGGCATCGTTCCTTTTCTCTATGCCCCTTATTATTGGCATTATTTCAAGGAACATCGGTGCTGCATATGTCAGATTTCGCAGCCTTGCCTCATTTGGCATGAGCACGCGCCTTGAGCTATCTGCTTCTATTACTGATGGCTTTTCAAGCCTCAGCCTGCCAAGCCTAAGGCCAAATCCTTCGACATTGGGCATTATTACATTGTTTGCGTCGATTATCCTCTGAATTTCTATCTCAACAAATCTGTTGTAACTTTCAAGCTGGTGCTGCACTATAGAAGTAGATTGAAGAAGCGAATCTAGCAACAAATCGGAGTGGTCCATCGAAACATCTAATTGCTTAATAAGTTACTGTCTGGGAACTACTAGCCTGTAGTACTTTGATTTGCCGCGACTTATTTCTATTACTTGACCTATTTTTGCTCCTAGCAGCTTTGCTTGCGGATCGTCTACAAAGATTTTTGGTAGGTTTGCAAGGCTAAGGCTTAGCTTTTTAAGCACGCTCTCGGCTTCGCTCTGGCTAAGGACTTTATGTGGCGGTACAAGGTAGTGATCGCTATTCAATTCTACACCTAAAAAAAGCTACAGGCTACTGGCTACCAATATTTATGCAAGAAAAGTCTTTTATAGCTTTCGCTGTTTGCAGAGCGGCTTCATACTATGCAGAAGCGCTGATTTTATGTACTGACTTTCGGAGTTTCTAAAAGCAATATTTCTCCTAATTTAAGTTTAGGAGCTTCAAGGGCTTGATTGATTGTCATTATGCAATAAGCATATTTCCTGCTTCGCAGGCAATTGCTTCTTATTTGGCAAGCTACTGCTAGGCAAAGAGATAAAAACCTTAAGTAAAATATTATTTGTGTGATTTTATGATAACAGGACTAACTGTAAGCAGCGTATCTGCGAATAGGCCCACTAACGAGAGCATAACGAACATGAAGTTTAACATAAACTTTGATGATGTAAAAGTAGATAACGGCAATGTGGAGGTCTTGTATACGTTCACTGCTGATTACCAAGGAGGCGAGAATAACAGCAAGAGCGTCGGCGATCTTAAGATAGCAGGCAAAATAAGTGCAAAGGAAGACAAGAAAAAGTCAGACGAAATAAGCAAGACGTGGCTTGACAAGAAAACACTGCCCATAGATTTTGCTGAAGATCTTATCAATCTGCTCAACTTCGAGTGCGGATCAAGGGGCACATTGCTTGCATGGAGCATTGGCTTGATAGCGCCGCTGCCTCTTTCAAGGGCAAAGTTGCAGGAGCAGCAAAAGCCTGCAACATAAAGCAGCAAGCACAACAATTATTAGAATTGACACAAAACAAATATTATGCAATTACATGGCATAGTGCTTGACGTAGATACCATTTCTGAAGGCAGCAGAAGCATAATAAGGCTGGCAGTAAAAACGCAGCAAGGCTTCATAGCAATTTATGATTACAACTTCATGCCGTATCTTTACCTGCACCCTAGAAACGAGAGACTGAGCGCTGACGCGATAGCCAGCATAAAGGTGCCAAACGGCAATTCTTACGCTACGATAAAAAAGATTGAGAAAAAGGAAATGAGCCTGTTTGGCAGGCAAATAAACGTGTTCAAAATCTATACAGAGGACGCAAAGAATATACCGCAGCTTAAGTCCTATTTAGAAGAGTTCGGCACCTGCTACGAGTACGACATTCCTTTCTGGAAACGCTACCTAATAGACAAAGATATTTCTCCGCTCAGTGGCATAAGCGCAGAAGTGCATGAGGAATCCGAAAAATTGAGCATAGACAAGATAGAAAATTCAGATGAAAGCGGAATAGAGCTATCGCATTTGTGTTTTGACATAGAGACGTATAATCCAAAGGCCGAGCCGAGAATGAATATAGACCCGATAATCATGATAAGCTTTGCGAATGAAAAGGTAAAGCACATAATTTCTACAAAACGCGTTAACAGGGATTTTGCAATAAAGGCAAAAGATGAGAAGGAAATGCTTGAACTGTTCGCAAAGGAAATAAGAGAAGGGGATTATGACATAATCGCAGGCTACAATTCCTCTAATTTTGACATACCTTATTTGCTAACGCGCGCCAAGAAGCTCAACGCGGAATTTGATATATGTAGATTTGAAAATGAAACGCCATACACTATGCACCACGGCCTACTGAACCTTGTCAAGATACCAGGAAGGATAAACATCGATGTTTACAATACCGCCAGGTTCGTCGCAGTAGTCGGCACTGCAGAATACCTTATAAAAGTCAACAGGTTTACGCTCGGCGAGGTCTACAAGGCGCTAACGGGCAATGTGAAGAAAACAGTTAACAAGCCAGGCATATACAAAATGTATGACTCTGAAGGCGACGAACTAGACAAGCTTGCAGATTATTCGCTTGACGACTCTGTTTCACTTGAAGAGCTCTATCGATTCTTCATGCCCCTTGAAATAGAGATTTCTAAACTTGCAGGCACTACTCTAGCAGAAACTGCAATATCGACTACAGGCCAGCTTGTCGAATATTTGCTCATGCGCTATGCACACAGAAACAACCAGCTGATACCAAACAAACCAGAGGGCGAAGAGATAAACGACAGGCTCTCAAACTCTTTTGAAGGAGCATATGTAAAAACGCCGAGCGCAGGAATATACAACAATCTTGCCGTGCTTGACTTCCGCGGGCTATATCCTTCAATAATAATAGCGCACAACATAGACCCTTCTACATTGCTCAACGCGCAGGAAGGTGCAGGCATCGACTGCTATGAATCACCAACAGGGGCAAGATTCAGGAAAGAGCCTAAGGGAATAATACCTACGGTGCTAAAGCTTTTGATAAACGAGAGGGAAGGCGTTAAGAAAGCATATAAGCAGAACCCAGACAACAAGGCGCTTGGCGCAAGGTCTCAGGCGCTTAAGATAATAGCAAATTCATTCTATGGCTATTTGGGCTATGCAAGGTCGCGTTGGTACTCGCGCGCCTGCGGGGCAAGCGTAACCGCATATGGAAGGGATTACATAAAAGAAACAATAGAAAAGAGCGAACGCGCAGGCTTCCAGGTGCTTTACTCAGATACCGATAGCGTGGTCTTGCTTCTTGGAAACAAGACAAAACAAAATGTTCTTGACTTTCTGAAGCAGGTAAATAGCGAATTGCCAGAGTCGATGGATCTTGAGCTGGAAGACTTTTATGTCAGAGGCGTCTTTGTAGGCAAGAAAGGCGGTGGTGATATCGGTGCTAAGAAGAAGTATGCACTTCTTTCAGAATCAGGAAGGATAAAAATAAGGGGCTTCGAGCTAGTGCGCAGGGACTGGTCAAGTATAGCAAGGGAAACCCAGAAAAAAGTTCTTGAGGAGATTTTGAAAGAAGGCAGCAAGGAGCGCGCTGTTGCAATAGTAAAAGAGGTCATAAAGAAGCTGCAAACAGGCAATGTGGAGCTGAAAGACCTAGTAATCTACACGCAGCTGAGAAAGAGCATAAATACATATGATGCCACTTCACCCGAGCTCAAGGCCGCACAGAAAGCGATAAAGAAGGGCAAGCTGCTTGCAGAAATGGAGAATGCAACAATAGGCTACATAATAACAAAACATGGCAGCAGCATATCAGACAAGGCAGAGCTCGAAGAATACGCGCAAGACTACGACGCTGATTACTACATAAACCATCAGGTAATACCAGCTACGCTGAAGATACTCAAGGAGCTTGGCGTGAGCGAGGAGGAGCTGAAGGGCGAAGGCATGCAAAGAAGGCTAGGTAGTTAGAGTTTAATGCCCGCGATGTGATTTAATGAATGACATAAACACAAACACAAACGCAAATATAAATACAAATACAAATACAACCGACATAAAAAGGAAAGAAAAGGAAGATGCAAAATACAGTTATAACTATGCAGAGTGGCGAGAAGCAGGCGCACTGTCATACAAGGCAATAAACTATGCCAAAACGCTGATAAAGCCTGGCGCCAAGATTCTCGATGTTGCAAACGCAGTAGAGGCGTACGTACTTGAAAATGGGCAAAGGCCAGCGTTTCCCATAAACCTTTCAATAAACGAAGCCGCAGCGCACTACACGCCTGGGGCAAGCGACACTGCTGTTTTTACTGAAAAAGATCTAATAAAGGTTGATTTCGGCTCAAAGAAAGGCACAGGCGCAGGTGATTGCGCACTGACCATTGACTTGTCTGACAAATATGCTAAGCTTGTAGAGGCAAGCGAGAAGGCTCTGCAAGAAGCAATAAGCATAGTAAAGGCGGGAAGGCGCGTCGATGAGATAGGAAAAGCAATAGAAGCTGTGGCAAAGTCATATGGCTTCTCGCCGATACGCAACCTTGGAGGCCATGGCATAACAGAAACAGATCTGCATGCATATATGTTCATTCCGAACTATGACAACGGCGATGCCACAGAGCTCGAAGAGGGCCAGGTAGTTGCAATAGAGCCTTTCATGACCACAGGTGAAGGCTATGTGGTTGAGGGCACAACCATAGAGATATTGGCTAAAACAGCAGATACAAATCCGCGCTCACAAGCTGCAAGAAGGGCGCAGACCTTCATAAATGACAATTATGGCACGTATCCATTTGCAATACGATGGCTCACAAAAGAGCTCGGCGAATTTGAAGCCAGAAGAGCGATAGCAGAGCTTTCAGCGCTTGGCGTTATAGAAGCGTATCCAGTACTGATTGAGCGCAGCAAGGGCATGGTAGCACAGTCAGAAGCAAGCCTAATAGTAACGACAGATTCGTGCGAAATAATTACGAAATAGAACAAATTGATGCGCTCTGCAGGCTCAGCGTCGGTGAAGCGAGAAATGTAAGGCTTGCAATAGCATACAGCACAACGCAGCGAACCAATCACGTGCTTTTGCTCTGCATTACGCATGCAGAGTCAATGTGAAACATAAAACAAAAAAACAATTCATTAAACGCTTACAAAAGCAGCATTACTGATATATAAGAATGTGCAGTCTGCACATCACGACACGCTGCCGAAGCTGACGCTTGGCATTACGCCATTTGGCGGGTAGGCACGGGTGCGGAGCCAATAAATATATTGTAACGATGAAGTACGAAGGTAATATTCATATGTTGCAAAATTGAAACATGAAAGGGTCTCTGTTGTAGCTGTTGTTGTAGAATAGATACTTGTATAATTTATTAGCATACTTAATGAAGTACCTGAAGCCATAGACATAGTGTATATTTTAGTGCCGTTTGTATCGTGATAACCTGTAGAAGCACTAAATTCCACACCATTATTGCCTAAATATATTAAATTAGATGTTGTGTTACCTTCCGAAAACGAATATCCTGAAAAGTTGCTTGGCAATCCTTCAGAAGTTCCTATGTAGCTACCATTTAATTTAATTGCATCATACATATTACCATATACATCCCATACTGTTGTAGTGCTTTTTAATGATGCTGGAAGCGTGCAAAGTAATAGCCCATCCCAGCCCGATGAATTTGATGCTATTTCTGTATATGTTGATGCAAATGTTACAGCTGTATTACCCATCCTGCTCCAGTTTGAAGGAAGCCCATGTCCATTTAATCCTCCCCATCTTTGATAATATGTGAACACGCTTGCCCCATCATCGTATTGGGCGTAGGTGCTTGAGAGCTGCGGGGCTTCCCCTATGCCAGTTGTGCCTGAGCTTGATAAGAGGTTTGTGGTCTTTGAGGCAAAGCCGAGATAGAAGCTTGTAGTTGTGTTCTTAATCTTTACCCATGTGATAAGCTTGCCTGAGCTGTTGCTTTCAATCCAAGCAGGTATTATCGTGCCATTCGCATAAAAGTATTCAAAGTTTGCGAAATTGTTGTTATACGCAATATATGAAGAATATGTGCTTTCTGTAATATTAACCATTTGCTGAACGTATGCGCCGTGTCCAACATTCCATGAGGTTGAAAGGCTCAATTGCGTATATGTGGTTATACCTGAAGGTAAAGGTAAAGATCTTACAGTTAAACTTTGTGGTGTGCTGTTTTTGCCTGCTGTTATATCATTAGCGTAATAGCTGCTGTATGTGCCTGCTGCTAAAGCTCCTGCTGAATATGTATAGGTTGCGCTTCCTGTGCCTGTGGCTATGGCTGTGCCTAAGCTTGGGTAGTCTATTGCGCAGCTATCTGTGCTTGGGGTGCAGGTGGCTGTAATGGTTATGGCTGAGCCATAAGCAGCCGGGTTAGGGGAAATGGTGAGCGTAGGAATACCTTGCATACCACCGAAGCTGACGCTTGGCATTACGCCATTTGGCGGGTAGGCACGGACACGAACCCAATATACATTTATAGGATAAGTTGTTGAAACTAAAGATTGAGCTGGGCTAAGCCAATTTGAAATTGTAATATATAAAGGAGTAGTAGGCACATATGTGGTAGTTGAAGCATAAGATGTAGTTTCACTGTTATACGCTACATAGAATTCAGAAGAGGTATACCAAACACCAAATATGTTATAATTTGAATTTGGCGAAATATAATTACTTTTGACAAAACCATTATAATTTGATGCTGTTGTAGTTTCGGCATCTACTCCGTTAACCTGAAATGCATCTCCTACCCATCCACCACCTATTTCATTCTCTGAATTATCTGCATGCCAAGCTTCTGAATTAGATGCTGTTACACTTAATGGAACAATTCTAAAATTGGTAGTATAAAATGAATTTAAATTTGCATAGCTTTCTATTATCTGATTTCCTGTTATTTCAAAAGAATTACTTGATATGTATGTGTAAGAGCCAGTAGCGGCGCTATATGGTATTGTTTCCGTTAAACCATTATTAATTGAAATTGTTCCTCCCGAGCTCCCACTATTCCATTTGGTTGTATTCAATGTCGTTCCAGCAAAGTTATCGTAGAAGTTGAACACGCTTGCCCCGTTATCGTATTCTGCGTAGGTGCTTGAGAGCTGTGGCGCTTCTCCAGTGGGTCCAGACGCTGACATGACATTGCTTGGCATGAAGTCCATGTAAATAGTGATGCTGCTGCTGGCGCCTATGCCGTTAGGCAGGTTTATCCATACGATAGTATGCGTTGCCGTATTGCTGGCATTTGATTCTACCCATGCCTGCAGCGCTGTACCTGTGCCGTCGCTTCCTGTCGTAAATTCCACATTGCTCCACTGAGAATTAATGTAAGAGGAATAGGTACTGCTATTTACAACAACCATCTGCTGGAACGGCGCTGGCGTTGCTGTGCTCTGCGAATTCGTAAGTGTTATTGGCACGTAGTAGATGGTTGTGGTTGAGGTAGTGGATGTTGTCGAGGTCGATGTCGTTGACGTTGTTGAAGTCGTTGAAGTCGATGTCGTCGATGTCGTTGAGGTAGAGGACGTTGTCGAAGTTGATGATGTTGAGGTAGAGGATGTTGAAGATGTTGAAGATGTTGACGTTGTTGAAGTGATAGTGACAAACACTGCCATTATTGACCCGTTTCCAGACGATGAAAACGCAGTGCTCTGCGAAGACGTACTTTCGATTGAAACATTATGCGATACGCTCCAAGAGCCAAAGTCATATGTGCTGTTTGGCTGCGCAAAAATGGAATAGCTTACAGTATATAGCGTAATTACATTGGCCCCGTTTCCATATGGCGTGCCATCCAACTTGATCTTGCCGATATTGCTCGGGCTCGTTTCAAGTGTTATGCGGTCGAAAACAGGTCTTTGCGGCGAAACCGTAGCGGTAGCAGCGCCGCTAAAATTGTAAGGCGTGCACTTTCCATCTGTACAAAGTTCATACGTTGCTGCAAAATTTACGTTTGATTGGGTGCCTATGCTTCTAAAAAGACCAGTTGCTGTGGCGTTGCAAACAATTAGAGAATAGGGCTTTGCAACATAAGGAGTGCATGTTCCTGTAAAGCCAGTCGTATTGTAATAGGGGAATAAGCTGAAGGAGTTTGCTGTAAAGCTTATATTTACGTTCATATAGTTGCTAAAAACAACAACGCCTTTAAGCCCTGATGCGTTTTCCATAAGCAAGAAATCCTCGCACGGGAATGTTGGCGAAATGTAACATGAAGCAGGCGCATACGCGCTTATTCCCTTTGAAGAAACAAGAATCAAAATCACGCTTACAAATATTGCTATTATTATAAACGACCAGCCATATGTCGTAAGAAATTCAATTGCAGACTGTTCCCGCATTGTCTCTATGTACTTATGTAGCAACAATTTTAAGTTTGTTGCCATTCTTGTGAGCACCCATGCTTCTTTTGCCTATTATTTCAAAGTCTACTACTATCTCTACTTCACTGGGCGAATACGGCCTTACTGTCCTCGAGAACAAGAACCTCGGCTCTGCGCCGTGCGAATTTAAAAACGCCTTTATGGCCTTCTTGCTCTCTTCAAGCGCGCTCTCCTTTTTGCCAAATGTGTAATAGTGCACAATGCATCTATTCTTTGCAGTTTCTAATGCCTGTTCTAAGAAGTCGTAGCTGCTCTTGGGCAGAGGCATCACTATCCTGTCAGCCCAGCCGGCAAAGCGCCTTGCCACTTTCTTAACATCGCCGTGCACCGCTGTTATTTTTGTTTTGTTTAGCCTTGCGTTTTCAAGCATGCTCGTGTAGGCGTACTTGTTTAGCTCTATTGCTGCTACCTCTGCTCTTTTGTGCTTTGCAATCTCTATTGCAAAAGGCCCAACACCTGCAAACATTACAAGCACATGCTCCTGTTCTTTAACCTGCTCAGTTATTCTCTTTCGCTCGTACGCTAGCCTGGATGAGAAGAATGCTTTTCTTATGTCAAACACGAACGTGCAGCCATTTTCCTTGTAAGTTGCTATGTAATTTTTCTTTCCAAGCACATATGCATAATGTCTTTTTCTGTACTTGCCTTTTACCGCGCCTTTCTTCATAACTACTGTTTTTATGTTTTGGTTCGCCTTCATAACTGCTTTTGCAAGCTCCTTTGCGTGCTCGCTTTCGTTTATTATCGCTATATTGCCAAGCACATCATATGCCAGTGCTTCTTTTTCCTCTGTGCTGATTAAATCTTTCAGCCTTTTTCCCATTTTTCTTTTCTGCATGGCAAATTTTCCAATTACAGGCTTAGCAGCAAATTTATTCAGCATTTTTGCTGCTGCGGAGTCTAGGCGGAAGACAGGAATATATATAAATCTGCCTTTGCCAAATATTTTGTAATTTAGGTTAAGCAAGTTTCTTTGCCTCAAATATCTTTTTGCCTTTTCAGCGTTTTCCTTTCTGACTTTTATGCCTAACATGCAACCATATTTAAATAATGAACATGATAAAATAAAATGAATAGCATATGCTGAATAGAGCATTGAAATATATTATGTGTTGTGAAGTGTTGTGAATATGCTGTGAATTGAGCGGTTTTATGTACTTTGTTGTAAGGGTAACTTCAAGCCAGGAGCGCATCTCGGCAGATATACTGCAGAACAAGGTAGAGAAGACAAACCTGCCTGTGTATGCTATTGTAGTTTCAGAAGGGATGCGCGGCTATCTCATTGTTGAAGCACAGGACCTTAATACCATAAAGGACCTAGTCCAAGACGAACCACATATGAAAGGCGTGCTTTCAACCCCGCTGAGCAAAGAAGAGCTGGACAAGATGATAGCTATAAAGAACGTAATACAGGAAATAGCAAGCGGCGACATAGTAGAATTCGTGTCTGGGCCATTCAAGGGCTACAAGGCAAAGGTAATTAAATCAGAAAAAGGCAAAGAGGAGATAACAGTAGAGCTTATGGATGTTGCAGTGCCAATACCTGTAACAACTAAAGCCGGCGCTGCAAAGATAATAGAAAAAGCCGAGAAAGCAGGCAGTTGACATGGCAGAAACAATAATAAACGGTTTGATAGAAGGAGGCAAAGCCACTACAGGGCCGCCATTCGGACCAGCGCTCGGTCCCCTTGGGGTAAACATAGGCAAGATAGTCGCTGAGATAAATGAAAAGACAAAGGAATTTGCAGGCATAAAGGTTCCTGTAAAAGTGTTTGTAAACTCCGACAATAAAGAATACCGCATAGAAGTGGGCATGCCTCCTACAAGTGCGCTCATACTTAAAGAAATTGGCGCACAGAAAGGCGCAAAGTCGAAGGACGAAGCAATAGGCAATCTCACTATTGAGCAGCTAAAGAGAGTCCTTGCAATCAAGTCTGACATGCTTTATGGAAAGTCAGACAAAGAAAAGCTCAAGCAGATAATAGGCACGTGCAAGAGCATGAACGTTACTGTTGAAGGCAGTGACGCAAAGATAGCGCTCAAGAAAATAAGCTCTGGCGAGCTTAAATTGTGATAGATACTGCGCAGATATTGCGCTTTTGAACACAGGTGCTTTTCATAGAGCTCACAGGCAATAACCTGCTAATGGTTTATTCTTTGCTCCGTGCTCATTTTGGTTTTCTGAACTGGTGGCCCGCAAGCACAGAGGACGAGATGCTGATAGGTGCAATCCTTGCGCAAAATACCAGCTGGAGGAATGTAGAGAAGGCAATAGCCGAGCTGAAGCGTAGGCGCCTGTTGCGCCTAAATGCAATATCAAAGGCAAACACGCGATCATTGGCAAATGCAATACGCTCTAGTGGCTTTTACAAACAAAAAGCAAAAAGGCTTAATTTATTTGCAAAATTCGTAATGCGCCAAGGCTCGTTCAAGGGGTTCTTAGCGCGCAATAGCGACGCAAGGCAGACGCTGCTTAGCATAAGCGGAATAGGAAGAGAAACAGCAGATTCTATGCTGCTTTATGCAGGCAACATGCCGTTTTTCGTTATAGATGCGTATACAAAACGCATAATGAACAGGGTATTTGGCACTGAAATTCTAGACTATGATTCGCTCCAAGAGCAGATTTCTAGCCTCATTCCAAAAGATGTTGAGCTTTACAAGGATTTTCACGCGCAGTTCGTAGAGCTTGCAAAGAATTTCTGCAGGAAAAAGCCCATGTGTGATAAATGCCCTTTGCGCAACGTCTGCAAGTTCAACACACATTTATAAGTCTTCTTTCTGTATCTGTTTCGTTTGCATGCAGTTCCTAAAAGGATTTTTTCAGGGTGGCGAGGAAAGCATATTGCGCAGGTACAATACAATAATAGACTTGGCGCTTAAAGCAAACAAGGAAGTCGCGCTTGTGCAACGCACAAAAGACATTTCAAAAGTGCGCGCAATAGAAAAGAATTCTGACGAAGTAGTTTTTACAATATCCAGCATGATAACTACAGGCGGCATAGCGCCTAACCTTATCGATAATTTGCTCCAATTGGCAGATCTGGAAGACAGCATAGTCGATTCAATATACAACCTTGCAAGAGAGCTTATAAGGTATTCTATAAAGGAAACAAGGGCGCGCAGTGTGCTTGAGGAATCATTTTCAAAAATGAATGGCTTTGCAGCCCAAGCACTCACACTTCTTCATAAGATGCAGGAGAGCGACAGCATTGGCGATATAAAAGAAATACGCCATTCAATAGAGCACATAGAAGAGGCAGGCGATGAGATAAAAGATTCGCTTTTCGATTTCGCATACGGCTCCAAAATAAACTTCAAGACCTTTTATCACATTTTTGAGGTTGCACACCTGCTTGACGATGTGCTCGACAACTGCGAGGACTCGTCAGACATGTATCTTACGATTATCACTTCTGTTTTGACGTAAACTGCCTATCCATGAATGGTGTGGGCTTTCCATAAGTTGATGAAACATGTTGCACAGCAACACTCTTTTCAACAACCACATCTGGAAGCAAATGGTCGTTTACAAGACCACTCCTATTGGAAATCTGGAAGGTTTTATGGTTAGTAATATCCTTCCGCTCCAAGAGGGATTTCACTTTATCAACTACACATATATATTTACAAAGATTTATAGTACTCTCGCTCGACAATTCATCACACCGCTAAAGCGTGTGGGCTTCCTTGTCGAGAATACGTGATCGCTTGTTGCTGTTTTTGCTCTTGGCACTTGCCTTTGCGCTTATCGCCCTTGTATCGGGAAATAACCTTTCCGCTTGTACTGGTGCGGTAATTGCCAGTGGAATAACAAGCAAGCGCACAGGAATAAGCATAGCAATACTAGGTTTTATAGCAGGGCTTGTCCTTCAAGGGTCGCTGCTCAAGAAGGGCATAGAGGCGATTATGCCAGTATATTCAAGCATGCTTCTCGTGGAGATTTTCGCAATAGCAATAATAATATTCTTGATTGCTGATAGGTTCAGGGTGCCTCTGTCGCTTACCATAATTTTTACAAGCATGCTCGCAGGCATAGGCTTCGGGCTTAATATGCACGTCAATCTTGAATTCCTGTTTCTAATAGGTGCGTTCTGGGTTGCTGTGCCGCTTGCTTCGGTTCTACTTATGCCACTTCTGCTTCATTGGCTCACGCGCAGGCTCAACAAAGGCCGCGTGTGGAGCAAGGTTCATGCCATAAAGGTTTCCCTTATTGTTGTTTCATTTCTTACCTCATTCACGCTTGGCGCCAACACAATAGGCCTTCTCTACTCTTCTCTGCCAGTTGCTGCTACATATAAACTTGCAGTTTCTGTTCTTGCGATAATCATTGGCAGCATTTTCATAAGCCATGGCGAAATAAAGAGGCTTGGCGAAGAGATAGTGCCGCTTAGATATGTCAACGCTGTAATTTCTCAACTTGTCTCTGCTGTTGAGGTGGAGATTGCAACGCTGTTTGGCGTGCCTTTATCAAACACGCAGACGTTCACTGCAAGCCTTTATGGGGCAGGCTATGGCTACAAGGCAAGGCTCATGCGCAAAAAGCCAGCATATGTAATATTGTCTATCTGGTTTGCAAGCGCCGCATTGAGCTTTATGCTCGCATTCGCACTAACAAAGATATAATTTATAAAAGTGAGCGGAAAACCCCCTATCCTTCAGATATGGGATGAGAGCGAATCCGCAGCGTGTCGTGATGCGCAACTGACATTCTTATATATCAGTAATGCTGCTTTTGTAAGTGTTTAATGGATTGTTTTTTGTTTTATGTTTTGTGTTTCACATTGACTCTGCAGGGGTAATGCCGAGCAAAAGCATGCCATTGGCGATTGTTTGCATTGTGATGTATACTATCGCAAGCCTTGCATTTCTTGCTTCTCCGCCGCCGAGCACAGGCTCTTTTTCGTAGAACCCACTGAATAATGCAGAAAGCCTAAGCAAATACTCTGCCACTGTATTGGGTCTATATGAAATCGCCGCGCTAGTAAAAACATCTTGCGCATTCCCTATAATTTTTATAAGCTCGAATCCTGGTCCGCGACCTATTTCCTTGTAATCCTTTTCAGTAAGCTGTGCCTTTTTGTACTCTCCTTTTTCAAGTATTCTGCGTGCTCTCGCATACATGTACATTACGTACGGGCCGCTGTTTGCTTGAAGGTTTAGCGCATTTTCCCAAGAAAAGACAATGCCTTTCTCAGGAGATACTCTTAAGTATTCAAACTTTATGGCTGAAAGCGCTATGCGCTTAGCAGTTTCTTCTGCAGCTTCCTTTGCAACCTTTTTGCTTTCTTTTGTTTTTTCCAAAACCTTTTTTATAGCTTCTTTAAGCAGATCATCTGCGGTGTAATTGCGTTCTTCACCAAGCCAGCCGCCTTTGCGCCCGCTCAACGTGCCTTTTTCAAGTTCAACTTTGCCATAAGCTACATGCACAAGCTCTCTGCTTAAACCTTGCGCTGTTAGTTCAAGCAGTGCCTTTACCACATCTTGCTCTGCGCTTTGGCCCATGTCTATTATGTTGACTACTTTTTTTGCGTTGCCGAAAGCCATGTCTTTTCCAGATTCACTGCTCGTATACAGCGGTTTTCTGTTAGGCTGTTCCTCTATGAAACGCGAGAACCTGAAATTGCCCATGAGCAAGCCGAATTTCCACAAGTGGAAAGCAAAATCCTTCATTGCATATGTGGCTACGCCATTGCTCCTTATGAGAACCTTGTACTTTTCCTTAGGATTTTCAAACTCCTTTGCCTGCGCCTTTGCCTTTTCCAAGTCGAGCACAAGGCAATCTTTGTAATCGCCTTCGCTGACCTTTTCCAATATTCCTTTTCTTTTAGCTATCGACAGAGCGCTCTCAAGGAGCTTGCTCTTCACTATGTTGCTTTCCCACATAAGCACATCGTGATATATGCCAAATGCGAATGACGTTTCATACTGCGCCTTTACGCATTCTTCAGCGAGTCTTCTCGCTATTTTTGCCTCTTCAGTATTGCCAAGCTCCATTCTCTTGAGAATTGTGTCTATTTCTTCCTGCACGCCCTTCTGTTCAATAATTCTATTTACCTCGACGTACTGCTCGCCCAGGAACTGATCAAATTTTTTGCCCTTCGGGTCTTTGCTTATGTGCAAATAGCCCCACAGCGTCTCTGCCATCTGAAGACCCAAATCGTCTATGTAGTTTTCGCGCTCTACCCTATAACCACAGAATTCAAGCATGTTTGCTATGGCATCGCCCAGCAGCGCGTTCCTCAAATGGCCTACATGCCAAGGCTTAGTGGGGTTTACGCTTGGGTATTCAACAATTACCTTTTCGTCTTTTCCAATGTTGCTAGAGCCATAATCATCTGCTTCTTCCAGAACAGAGCCTATGACAAGCTTCGAGTATTCTGTTTCGTCAAAATATGCATTTACATAGCCATTAACGCTTGAAAAGGATTTTACAAGTATGCCTGGTTTTGCATGCTCTGCCAGTTTTGTTGCTATCTCTTTTGGGTTCTTTTTTAGCTGTTTTGCGATCACAAACGCGAGCGAAGAACTTATATCGCCAAACGATGATTCTGGAATAGTTATGCTCTGCAATGCCTCTTGCATGTCCAGCGAAATGCCAAATGACGCGTTAGCTGCGTTTATTACTGAGGTAGCAAATTCCTCCTTTGCTGCTAAAAAAGGACTTGGCATCAGCTCACTTCCTTGTCAAAAGATTTCATGATATAAGGTATGCGTTCCACTACGTCTGTAGCCAATATATGAAGGCCTTTTTCCATCGCTAATGAGTCGCCTATATGCGAATGCAGATAAACGCCTGCTGCGCACGCATCAAAAATATCTGTGCCTGTTGCGGCATAGCCGGCAATCATGCCTGTTAGCACGTCGCCTGAGCCCATAGTGGCAAGCGCAGACGTCTTGGCCTCGTTAATCCTTAGAAAATGGCCGTTTGTTATTATTGTAGTGTGGCCTTTTAATACTACATTAGCATTAAGCTTTTTTGCAAGCATAATCGCTGCCGAGGCTCTTTCTTTGAGCTTCTCTCCTGGTTTTATGCCATAAAGCGACTCGAATTCGCCATCATGGGGCGTTATTGCAATGTTTGAGTTAAGCACGCCGAGCATCGATACCGCATCAATCGCATCTGCGTCTATTACCACTTTTTTCTTTAAAGACATTGCTTTTCCGATTATCTTTGCAGCAACATCGAGCGTATCAGCGTCTTTTCCTATTCCAGGCCCTATTGCAATCGCATCTGCTTTCTCCAATTCAGCATACGCCAAATCGGCGCTGCCTTCGCCTATTCGGCTAATGCCCATGCTTTTAACGATAAGATTTGGAGACGTCTGCCTTGCAATGTCTTTGATGCGCTCTGGCACAAGCAATACAGCGTAACCAGAGCCAATCCTTAGCGATGCCAATGTGTTGTATGCTGCATCTGCCGCTAGAGACGGCGCGCCGCTATATTCTGCATTGCCGCTTACTATAAGAATTCTGCCATTGCTGTATTTGTTGCCAGCTTTTCTTCTTGGCGTAGCAGCTTTATGCAATTCGCCAGGACCTGTGTAAAGCTCAGCCTCTGCGCATATTCCTATGTCTGCAACCTCTACAGTGCCAGCGTATGCATAATTAAGCAAGCCGATCTTGGGTTTGTGGAAAGTTATTGTGTAGTTTGCTTTGAAAGCATTTTTAGAAGCGCCGCCATCAGCGTCAACTCCAGAAGGCAGGTCTACTGCTACTACTGGCTTGTTTGACCTTTCAACAATGCGTGCTATTTTTTTAATATTGTCTGGCAGATCGCCGTGAAACCCAGTGCCAAACACAGCGTCAATTATGACATCGCTTTTTTTAACAAGCGCCCCTGCCTTGCTATATGCATTATATATGATATCTATGAACTTGCTTCCCTCTATTGCTCGCAAGTTTAAAATTGAAGGCAACGATCTTATCTCTTCTCTATTGCCAAGTATTGCTACAGTAACTTCGTGTTTATTTTCAAGGTGCCTTGCAGTTGTAAAGCCATCACCGCCATTGTTGCCTGTGCCGCATAGTATTAATATCTTTTTTGACTTTGCAAATTTCTTGTCAATAAATCTTGCTACGGCAGCGCCTGCGTTTTCCATTAGCTGAACAGAGCTTATTCCAAGCGCCTCTGCGTCTAGCTCTATTGCTTTCATGTCTCTTGAACCAAGAGCTCTTTTCGTAAAGCTCGCAAACCATTTTAAGTCTTGCATGCCTACTCCTATTGTTAATAAGTAAGTAGAAAATGTTTAATAAAGGACGTGGTGTTTCAATGGTAAAAGTATTCAAAAAAGATAACAAATACATAATTTACATACCTTACGAGGTTGTCAACCAGCTGCGCATAAGCCAAGATGACGAAGTCGATTTCTTCAGGTTCAGCAACACAGCGTTCCTGTTTGCGAAAAAAGCAGATGTTGCATCGCTTATAACAAGCACAGCTTCAAGCCCGGCAAAACGCATAAAAATTGAGATAGCGCCTGAAGAGCTTGCTGTCCTTAAGAAGCTTGACACTCTGCGCTATCCGGTAAGAACAGAAGCAAATGTGCTCAAGCTTTTGAACAATTCTGAGAAGCGCGTGCTTGACAAGCTCATTGAGCGCAAGCTTGTTGCGCTGTTCAACGATGAAAAAAGAAAGGAAAAGCTCTATAGCATATCAAAATACGTTTATGACAACTTCCTTATGAGAAAGAAGCCGGTGCAGCAGCAAGTCCGTGCTGAGGAAGTAGACCAGGCGCGCGCATGGGGCGAGGTCGAAGCGCCAATGGCAAAGCCAAATATAGATAACAAAGACATAAGCGCGCTTGAAAAGTATGGCTATGTGGTAATAGGAACAGAGGCAGAGGCCGCTGCGCTCTCTCTCGCTATGGCCGACAGCATACGGCAAGGCCAAGTCATCGGCGTGCGCGCATTCAACAAGAAATATTACATAATGCTAAGGAGCTTTTTTGAGAAAAACAGCGCAAAGCTTGTTAAAGAGCTGAACAACGGCCCAAAAACAATAGCCGAGCTTTCAAATGCACTCTCTGCAGATCCTGATGCGCTGAGGGGCATGCTTTACTTAATGGCCGAACAGGGAGATGTTACTGAGAACAGAAAAGATGTCTTCGCGCTCGTATCCTGATTATAAAAGCAATCATCAAATCAAGCCTGAACCTGAGCGCACTCTCTTGACCAATGTGTTGCTTTGCGATTTTATATTGCTGCTATGTGGTCCAGCACTATTACAAGGAGCGTGAACACAATAACGCTTATTAGCAATATCTTTATCGTTATGTGCGGGCCTTTTTCAGGCGCATCGTAGAAGCTCAATATGCCGGCTTGCTGTGCAGGCGTTGAAAGTGCCATGTTATTTGTTTTTGCTACAAAGCTTAATATATTTTTCAGGAGCTTGAAGCAAAAACATTTGTGGCTAATGTTATGCAAGATAAAATAGAAGTTGCAGGCAGGATTTTTGAAGTGGTGCTGCTTCGCAAAACAGGCATCTCTGCAACAGCAAGTGTATCAGGCAATCAAATAAGGATTCGTGTGCCTGCATTTTTGTCAGAAGAAGAGTCAAACGCGCTTTTCAACGAGCTAAAACAGAAAATAATTAGGAAAATAGTTAAAAAATTGAATGAAAATCCACGCGCTCTTAGCTTGCACGAAAGAGAGCTGAATTTTTATGATGGCCAAGTAATCAGCGTATTTGGAAAAAGGTTTGTTATACGTGTAAAAGAATCACGCAATAGGGCATCAACAGCAAACATACTGGGAAATGAGATACATGTAGCTCTTGCAGAAGGCCTTTCCGTTGATGAGAGAAACAAGCACCTGTCAAGTTTATGTATTCGAGCAATTTCACACGCTATTCTTCCTGAATTGACTAGGCGCGTAAAGCAAGTCAATAGCAGAAGTTTCGGCTTTAAATTCAACAAAGTTTCAGTTACTTATTCGCGTACAAAATGGGGAAGCTGCAACGCAAGAAAAAGGCGCGTAAACTTGAACTTTCTTCTGCTGTTTGCGCCAGATTCAGTGCTAGATTATGTAATAGTGCATGAGCTTGCGCACCTAAAAGAGCACAACCATTCTAGTGCCTTCTGGAGCCTTGTTTCAAGCGCAATGCCCAATTATAAATCTGCAAGGCTGTGGCTCAGAAAAAACGGCTACACGCTAACAAGCATTTCGTAACTATTTCTTTCTATGTCTTCTTCTGTTTCTTGCAACATACACTGCAATTACTATTGCTAAGATTAGGACTATGCCTACGCCCCATTCAGCGCCGCTTTCGCCACTGTACGCGCTTATCTTCGCAAAATAATTTGTTGTGCCGTAATATTCCTGGTTTACCGCACCGTTTGGCTGCTTCCATTGCTCATAAATAGTTACTGGGTAATTTCCAGGTGCCGCTTGCGTATCTGCGCTTACAAGGAACGTTACGTTTGCGCTGCTTCCAGGAGCAATGCTGCTTATGTAATACGTGCTTGCCACCGGCGTTATTGGATATGTGCTTTGCAGGCTGAGCTGTACGTTTGTAGCCTCTTCGTTGCCATTGTTCCTTAGTATAAAAGTGAGCGGCACATCTGTGGCGCCTGGTGCAAGCTCAGATGCTTCTGCAACTGCTTCAAACTGTGCCGATGGAGCAAGCGTAATGTTAATGCGCTCATCAGCGCTGTACTCTTTTTCATAATTAGCCGAATAATAATCAGCATGCGCTATTATGCTCGCATTGCTCGCATTCGAGTCTGATGATATTAGCACCTGTTCGCTTTCGCTGCTTCCAGGCATTATTGCTCCAAAGAAAAAGTGATTTGCTGAGCTGATTACCTGCGTGCCTATGCCGGGGATTATGCCTATGCTTACGTTCTTAGCAATGCCGCCGCCGACGTTCTGTATGAGCAAATCAAGGGTTTGGTTGTACCCGTTATAAAGGGTTTCAGGAATTGCTCCAGCAACGCTTACTTTTATTTCAGGGCTCGGTGCTATTACCTCAACGCTAGCGTTTTCCGTAACGTTATAGGTTCTGTTTGTGTCTGTTGCATATTTAACATAGAATTGCAGCTCGTGCTGTCCTGTGCTCACGTTGCTGCTTATATAATAGCTTGCCTGCTCTTCAACTGCCTGGTTTGTTTGCAATGTTCCTATTTTGAATGTTTTTGTGCCTGCTACTTCGAAGCCGGTGCTGTTGAGCAGCTCAACAGATACATTTCTTGCTGTGCCAAAGCCAGAATTAGCTATCGAAACAGATACAGAGACAGTACTGCCAGGAACTATCTCATTGGGCAACAGGTTTATAGTTATGCTTGGTTTGTTGTAAACATAGAGCGTGATAGGCATTACCGAAGAGCCAACCTCTTCACCTATTGCAGTAGGCGGCGTAGTTTCATAAGTAGCCACTATATCAAGCGTGTATGTGCCTTCAGGAGTTGTATTAGGTATGCGCAGATTGTAAGTATAAAATCCTGAGCTGAGACCCTCACCGAGAGTGCTTATCTCATACGTTCCATATGGTGAGAAATTAAGCAGAGGGTATGCGCCCTGAAGCTGCATGTTTATATTATTGAGCGAATTGTCATACGAGTTGTAGAGCCTGAACACTATGCTTGCATTCTGACCTGCAATTACCGGATTTGGCTCTACCGCAAGGTTTGCCAGTGAAAGCGCGTTCTCTACCTGCGCGCCTGCATAGCTTGGCAAGAGCGCCATAACGAAGAGCAGAGCCGCAATTCCAATTCCTATTGTTTTTGTTTCCATAATTACACCGCATTGACTTTTCTAAACATAAGCAGGCTTATCGCAACAGTGGCAATTGCGAAGCCTATGAGAATTAAAGAATAAACGAGGAACGCAGAGACAGGGATAAATCCTTTGAGCATTACGTCTCTTACCGCATCTACCGAATACGTCATTGGATTGTACACGCTGAACGGCTGCATGAAGCTTGGCAACGTGCTCGTTGGCATGAAAGCGCCAGAAAGAATCCACAGCGGCAGCGTTATGGCCATGCCTATAAGCGAATATACTTCTACTTTATTTATCCTGGTTCCTAGCGCGGTTGCTACTCCGCTGAAACCGACTGCGCTGAGAAACATGAACCAGATTATAGGCAATATGCCAACGCTACCTTCGGCTATTGTGCCACCATATGCGATGCCTATCCCAAGGGCAAGAAGCCCGCTTATCATAGATTGTGAGATGCCATAAGTCATCTTGCCAAGAAGTATGGAGAGCCTTTGAATGGGCGTTGCCATGAACGCCTTAAGGTTGCCCAGTTGCCTGTCTGTTATTAGCGTGAAACCGCCGCTCCACATAGAACCGAATGCAGCTACCATTACCACAATCCCTGCTATTAGGAATGTTTTATAGCTGCTGCTTGCACCGTAGACATAGTTAGTCTGCGCGCTTATCCCTGTGCTTTGCAGGCTCGCCTTAACGCCAAACTGCGCTGCTGCCTGATCTATTGCAGCGTCTGCTTCCTCAGATGCTATCGGAGAAGAAACATCAGTATATATGTATATTGCATTGCTATCTTTGCTTCCAAAGTTCTGCGGCAATACCACAACAGAAGTGACGTCGCCTTCGCTGAGCAGCAGCATTGCTTGCTGTTGGTTTGTCATCGCATATACGCTAAGCGCGTTTTGGCTGTTGAGATAGCTTACAAAGCTTATCGCTTCGGGGTTGTTGGCAAGGTTTACTATCGCTATGGGAGCATGGCTTATATTTGTTCCGAGATTGCCGAGAAGGAGTATCAGCGTCACTGGAAAGATTATTGACCTAGCTATGCTTGTCTTCCAATTCTTCTTGAAGATTAGCATGTCGCGCATATAAAGATTGTAAGCGTCACCAAGCAAGCTCATGCAATCACTTATTGTTACCTTCCTCTGCGCATAAGCATAGACCTTGCAGACTCTACATTTGCGCTTGCTGTGTCGCGCAGCGACGTGCCTGTAAGTTTAAGAAACACGTCATCAAGAGTAGGCTCGTGCATATTTATTCCGCTTATCTCTATCTTTTTAGATGAGAGTTCATTCATTACCTGCTCCATTTTTTTAACTGCGTCGGAGCCGCCTATCGAGGCAACAACCCTGTCGCCAAGCACGCTTGGCGTTTGGCCAAGCACTTTCTTTACGACGTCTGCTACTGCTTCAAGGTCCTGCCTGTCTGAAGCAATTTCTAGGGTGCTGCCCTTGCCTATGCTGTGCTTAAGCTCGGTTGGCGTGCCAAGCGCCATCACCTTACCATGATCGATTATGGCTATGCGATTGCATATTGCGTCTGCTTCCTCTAGATATTGTGTCGTCATTAATATAGTTACTTTTTGTTCCTTGTTTATTTTCCTTATAAGAGCCCAAACCTTGGCTCTGTTCTGCACGTCAAGCCCTGTTGTTGGCTCGTCAAGCACCAGTATTTTTGGATTGTGTATAAGTGATTTTACAGTTTCAAGCCTTCGCTTCATTCCGCCAGAGAATGTGCCAACATATGCCTTCTTGAATTGCGTTAGGCCTGCAAGATCCAGCAGAAAGTCTATTTGCTTGTCTATCTCGCTTTCAGGCACATGATAAAGCCTTGCAAAAAGCCTAAGATTCTGCTCAGCGGTAAGCTCGGGCTCTACTATCGTTTCCTGAAGGACCAAGCCTATGTCTTGCTTTGCTTCAGTGGCGTGCTTGCTTATATCTTTACCTTCTACAAAGATTCTGCCCTTCGTTGCCGGAAGAAGGCCCAGTATCATGTTTATTGTTGTGCTTTTGCCAGCGCCATTTGGGCCAAGCAACCCGAATATCTCTCCCTTCTCTATTTTTAGAGTTATGTCATTTACTGCGGTAAAGTTGTCAAACTTCTTAGTAATGTTTTCTAGTTTTATTGCGTATTCGGGCATGCAGATCATTTGATTAACTTTTCGAGCTCTTTTATCAGTTCGCGAATTTCCCTTTCATGCTTTTTCAACTGGTCTTTGTCTTCGCTCTTGACGTCTTCCAAATATGAAACATAGCCATTCAGCTCGTTGAAAATGTCCTCTAGGCTATGACTTTTTGCGTAGTAACGGCCTTCCCAAGGGTAAATTATTTTCTTACCGTTCTCAGTAAGTGCGTATCTGCCATCTGCATCTTTATTTACTGTGCCTTCCTTGGCCAACTCGCTGAGCAGCGGATACAAAGACCCCGGGCTAGGCCTCCACAGACCAAAGCTTATGCTCTCTATCTCTTCCATTATCTCTTCGCCGTTCTTAGGCCCATGCCTCAATATCGATATTACTATAGGCCTTAGCAAGCCGCGTTTGCCTTTTCCTAGTGTTTTGTTAAATGCGCCGTCCATATACTCTATATCGTTTATTCGATATCTATTATCCGATAAAATATTAAAGCCTTTTGTAAGGAAATGGTTAAATAGTGCCAAACTATATAATAAGTGTGATACAATGGGTTCAGGCGCTGCCTATAATACAAAAAAAGGCGAAGCATCTGAAAAACAGCTTAGTTACACCCGCCAAGTTATAAATGACCCAAACGCCCTAAGAATGCTAAAACTGATTTCAAGACAGGACGAGCAAAATCCATTTTATCTCGATGCAGAATTACCAAATGGCAAAACAGTCCGCGAATTGATGGCGCAGCTAATATCATGGGGTTTTGTTGTAAAAGGCCATGGTCTGTATTCTCTTACACCATATGGCAGAAAACTTGCAAGCAGATATCCAGAAGAGCTAGAGCAAATAGGCGTGATAGGCGATTACCTGCCTATTCTGGAAACGCTTTCTGTAGGGCCTGCTTCGCTGAGACGCTTAAAGCGTGGAACAGGAATCGAAATCAACCGCCTTGATTGTATGCTTGGTGCTTTGTTGGCTCTCAATCTTGTCGTGAAAAGTGGCGAAAACGCTGTGCTTACTGAAAAAGGGGAAGCAATTCTAAAATATTCAAAACTGAAATATGCAAAAGAGGACTACTTGGAGCATTTCAGAACTATCTATATGATGCAAAAATACGGGGATAAATTTTACGAGCACTTGAATGTATGCGATGCAAACAACTCGAAAAAATCTCATGAGATTCGCGAATTGTTGGACAAACTACTATCTGCGCATCTAATAGATATAGATGCAAGCGGCAAGTATGTGATTACGAAAGACGCTCGCTTTTTTGTCGCTTTGCGGCGCGACGAATAAGCCCAATAGCGCCTAATTTATAACTTTTAGCAGTTAAAACAGTTTTATGGCAACTCTAAATTTTGGCGAAATAGAAAAGAGATGGCAGAAGGCATGGGCCGAAGCAAAATTGTTTGAAGCAGAGCCCAATGACAAGAAGCCATTCATGGTTTATGCAGCGTTTCCTTATGTGAACACGCCTTTGCACATAGGTCACTTGCGCACTTATGGAATTGCGGACATGCTCGCAAGGTACAAGCGCATGCGCGGTTACAACGTGCTTTTTCCAATGGGCTTTCATGCTACCGGAACGCCTGTTCTTGCCTTTGCAAAGCGCATAAAGAACAACGACCAGGAGATAATAGACGAACTGAAACTGTTCCACATTCCCGATTCTGAAATCGCAAAAATGTCTGATCCAGAGTATATTGCCGCCTATTTCGTAAAATACGACGAGGAAAACTTCATGAGGGCAGGCCTCAGCATAGACTTTAGAAGGAAGTTTGTATCAACAGAGCCCTTCTTCAGCAGGTTTGTTGCGTGGCAGTTCGGCATACTTAACAGCAAGCATCTGCTTGTGCAGGGAAGGCATCCCGTGGGCTGGTGCCCAAACGAAAACAATCCTGTGGGCATGCACGACACAAAGCACGATGTTGAGCCTGAAATAGAAGAAGAAACTGCTATTGCTTTCAAAGTAGAAGGCGAGAACACGTACGCGCTTTGCGCAACGTATAGGCCTGAAACGGTCTTCGGTGTTACTAACATATTTGTCAACAGAGATTCAACATATGTGCTTTGCAGCATACAAGGCAGCGAAAAGCAATACTATATTTCTAAGGACAGCGCAGCAAACCTTAGCTACCAGATGAAGATACAGGTGCTTAAAGAAATAAGCGGGAAAGAACTCATAGAGAAGACATGCATAAATCCTGTAACAAATTCCAAAATACCTATTTATAATGGCTATTTTGTCAAGCCAGAGATTGGCACAGGCATTGTCATGAGCGTGCCTGCGCACGCTCCTTTTGATTATGTTGCCTTGGAACGGCTTAAGCGAGAAGGCATTCCTGTGCCAGAGCCTATAGCTGTATTGCGCATCGATTTTGACAGTGCCAAGAGCAGCAAGGTGAGCAATGCAAAGCCAGAACCGAGTGCACTTGCAGAGACCTATTTGGCTATTTTGGGATTGAGCGCAAACGCGAGCGAAGAAGAGATAGAAGAGGCAACAAAATTAGAGTATAAGGAAGAGTCAAGGTACGGCATAATGACAGTAGAGGGCTACGAAGGCATGCCAGAGCCAGAAGCAAGGGAAAAGGTAAGGTCAAAGCTCATAAGCGATGGAAATGCAATAAAGATTTACAGCCTTTCCAATGCCCCTGTGTTTTGCAGATGCGGCGCCGCAATAGTGGTAAAGGTTGTAGACGACCAGTGGTTCTTAAATTATGGCGATGAGCAGTGGAAGCAGCAGGTTAGAGAACATATTAAGAGCATGCGGCTCATGCCTGAGGAAAGCGCAGCTGCCTTTGCCTATGCCGTCGACTGGCTGAATCTAAGGGCAGTAGCAAGAACGCAGGGATTGGGCACAAGGTTTCCGTTAGACAACAGGTACATAATAGAGTCCCTTTCTGACTCCACAATATACCCTGCTTTCTATACTGTTTCGCATATGCTGCGGCGCGTTCAGGAATCTTCACTTAAGCCAGAGCTGTTTGATTTTGTGTTCCTTGGGAAAGGCTCTGCAGACGAGGTCTCAAAAAGCACCGGCGTTGACTATGAGCTTTTGCGCAAGTGCAGTGAGTCTTTTGAATACTGGTACACAAACACTTCAAACCATTCAGCAGTAGAGCTTATTCCAAACCATCTTACAATGTACATATTCAACCACATTGCAGTGTTTGACGAGAAATACTGGCCAAAGCAGATTGTAACTAACGGGATGCTGCTCAGCGAAGGCGAAAAAATGAGTAAAAGCCTTGGCAATATAGTGCCTCTTACAGACGGCGCCGAGGAGTTCGGTATCGACCCATTGCGCATGAACCTTGTGGCAGGAACAGATCTTTACAGTGACGCAAACTTCTCAGTTGCTACAATTCGCGGCATACAGGAAAGGCTAAGTTATTTGCATGAGACTCTGCTTAATTCAGATGCACTTGAATCAGGCGCGCTCAAGCAGATAGACTACTGGCTTTATTCAAAGCTCAGCAGGAAAATAAGCATGGCAACAGACGCTATGGAAAGGCTCGAGCCCAGAGAGGCATACATGCACATATTTTACAACAGCATTCTGGAGCTAAGGCGCTATTTTGCCAGGGGCGGAGACAATAGCATAGTCGTAAAGGAATTCATAGCCAACGTAGCGCTAATGCTGCAGCCTGTTGTGCCGCACATTGCAGAAGAGCTATGGCACTTGCTAGGCAACCAAACCTTTGTGTCTATGGAGAAATGGCCTGAGGCGAAGGCAAACCTCGTAAACGCAGACATTGAGGAGCTTGAAGACGCAATAGACACAACGCTGAATGACGCAAAAGAGGTTTTGGCTTTGATTGCAAAGAAAACAGGCAAGGCTGCAAAGGGCATGCGCATAATAATTGCAGAAGACTGGAAACGATCTCTTTACAATGTGCTGGCTCAAACAAACGACAAAGCCAAGACCCTTGAAGCCGCAAAGGGCAGCAATGTTGACAGTGGCACAGCAGAAAAATACATAGAGCAGATTTCAAAGAAGCATGAAGTATTAACACCAATCAACATTTCCAAAGCCGACGAGCTCGCCGCATTCAACGACGCAAAATCCTATATTAGCAATGCTCTTGGTTGTGAAATAAGCATAGAAGCAGAATCGGAGTCGAAGTCTGCGCGTGCTTCGCGCGCACTGCCGCTAAAGCCTAGTCTAGATGTACTACAATAAGCCTAAGCCAAATTCTGTCTGTTCTTCTTTCTTGCCGATCACCGAAGCTCCTGAAACACCTGTAAAAATGGCAATTACCTCTACCTTGCCTTCATAAGTTTCATCGAGTCTTGCGCCCCAAGTTACATTGGCATTTGGTGCTATGTGCTCAGTTAGCTTTGTGCCTATGCTGTTTGCATCGCCAAGGGTAAGGTCAGGCCCTCCTATTATATGTATGAGAACGCCAGTCGCTTTCGAGTAATCAACGTCAAGCAGCTTATTCTTCAGCGTGTTTTCTACAACCTCCTCAACCCTGTTCGACCCATGCCCTTCTCCAACGCTTATCATCGCCAAACCGCCAGCCGACATTATGCTGCGCACGTCTGCAAAGTCGAGATTTATCAGGCTTGGCTGTGTTATTGTTTCTGATATGCCCCTGACTGCTTTTGCGGCAATCTCATCAGCGAGCATAAATGTCTTTTCTATCGGTAAATTCGGATAAAGCTCTACGAGCCGCTGATTATCTATTATTACAAGCGTATCGAGGTTTTGCCTTAACTTTTCAACGCCCTTCTTTGCAGCTTCAAGCCTCACGCGCTCAAGCAAGAACGGCATTGTAACTATGCCTATCACTATTGCTCCTGCTTCTTTCGCAGCCCTTGCCACAACAGATGCAGCGCCTGTGCCTGTGCCTCCGCCCATGCCCGCTGTAAGAAACACGAGGTTTGCGTCCTTGATAAGCAATGCGATTTCGTTCCTGCTAAGCTCTGCAGCCTTTTCACCTATTTCTGGAAAACCGCCAGCTCCAAGCCCGTGTGTAAGCTCCTTGCCAAGGATTAGTTTTGTTATGTTGTTGTTGAGCATGCCCAAATGTTTTGCGTCGGTATTGAAGGCATATAGGCTAGCGCCTTTTATGTCCATTGTGCTTAGCCTCTGAACTGTGTTGTTGCCTCCTCCGCCAACGCCCACTACTGCAATACGAGGCTTGAAAAGCTCTTCTGCGTTTGTAAGGTCGTTGTTTTGGTCGATTGCAGAAGCATCAGAGCCTAAACCATACATAGAATCAAACATAATACAAGCAACAAAAATAAAAGACTTTTTATCTTGTGCTTTATCTACTGAGCACGAACTGGCTGCTTGCCTGCGTAAATGCAATATAATTTTGACAATGGAGCCCACGTCATTTACAGTAGAGTTTACAGGAGGTCGTTATACATTGTATTATTGAATTCGTATGCGGTAACGCCGCTGCTTGCATTTAATCCTATGCTTTTTACAAGCTCCTCCTTGCTCTCAAAAGTCGAGGCGCCGTTTTGCAGGTCAAAATAAATAAGCTTGTCGTTAAATTCGCAGTATACGCCAGCGCGCATTGCAGAATCTCTTGTTGCCACTATGATTTTTGAAGAGACGTTGCCAAGTGCTATCATGATGCTACACAGTAGTGTTGCTTTATCTAGAATGTCGCCAGCTTGCGCAGCCAGCGTTTCGCTGGGCTTTAGCCAAAACTGCACAGGCAGCAAAACAGTAGTTATGCTATCTCTTACATACTCATGCGCATATCTTGCTGCGTCAGCAAAGTTGTTTTCAAAAGAGTAGTTGTCAAAGTTTGCTTTTATGTTGTTTGCAAAAGCAAAAATTGCCGGATCGTCAGGCGTTACAAGTGTAGGTAATTTTGCAACACTTGTGCTTTCCTCTTGCTCTATGTATTCCTTATAACGCATTATTACTGTTAAATAGACGTTGACCATTCGTTTGAGTTCCTCCGTCTTGTTTTTTCGTTCTGCCACGATATAATTGCACTGTAAGGATTAAATACATAGTAGAGTAGGCCAATCTGGGCTTCTTTTGATTGCTCCTTTTTGAGTTATGCAGCAGCATCGATGCGGGCATGACGGGATTTGAACCCGCAACCACCCGGTCCGAAGCCGGGCGCGCTGTCCAAGTTGCGCCACATGCCCAGTAATACTTCTTGCTTGCAAATATAAACCATTGCCTTTTCAAAATTAGAACTAAATTAGAATGGCTCAGGCTTCTTCCTCTTTTTCAATAGGCTCCATTCCGTTTGCAAACTCCTCCTTGAGCTTTGGCAGAAGTTCCTGATAGCGCTTGCGCTCTTCTGGGCTTAGCGGCATAGACAGTAGCAAAGTGGAAAACATGCTTTCGCTTATCTGCGAGGTTATGACTTCATGCATCTCGTCTTCGCTTATGTCTTTCCAATTTTCATTTATTGCGTTCTTAGCCTCGCCTGCGATAGCCTCCTTGTCAAGCACATCTCCATGCAGGAATCTATAAACATGCCACGAATGATTAGATGAGAGCAGCGCAAATAGCCTGGCCTTTTCTATCGTCTCTAAGTCTTGTTTGCTCCATTCCTTCTTCTTCTTGACTTTCTGAATTTCAGAAGAAAATAGGGCGTATTTGTTCAATACGGACCTATTAGGCATATAACCATGTTACATATATGCATTGCAATATTTAAATATTTGACCTTATCTGCCATGTGCTTTTTGGTTTCTGGCGCGCCATGCTCATATATATTTATTAAAGCGATTACAATTAGATTCTATGGCCGAAGAATTCAAGGTAACGCCTTACGAAGTAGAAGGCACACTAAACTATGACAAGCTTGTCAAGGAATTTGGCATAACGCCTATAAGCAGCGAACTTCTTGATAGGCTCAGGAGGCTTGCTGGCGGCGAGCTCCACTTTCTGCTGAGGCGCGGCATTTTCTTTGCGCACAGGGATCTTGGCTGGCTTCTTGACGAGTACGAGAAAGGAAACAAGTTTTACGTATATACTGGCATTGCGCCATCAGGCCACATGACCATAGGGCATTTGGTCCCTTTCATGCTGACAAAGTGGCTTCAGGAGAGGTTTGGCGCCGAAGTATATATACAAATACCTGACGAAGAGAAGGCGCTAATACGCGACAAGAGCTTCGAAGAGGTTCATGGCCTTGCATATGATGACGCGCTCGAAATAGCAGCATTGGGATTTGATCCGAAGAAGACAAAGATTTTTCTTGATACTGAGTACGCAGGTACGCTTTACAAATACGCAGTGAGAATAGCAAAGCACATAACATTTTCAATGATAAAAGACGCTTTCGGCTTTACTAGCCAGAACAACGTCGGGAGCATATTTTATACGAGCATGCAGGCAGTGCCAGCTATGCTCAAGTCAGCAGAAGAAGGCAAGAATGTTCCATGCTTGATACCTCTGGGCGTTGACCAAGATGTTCATTTTAGGATAGCGCGTGACGTGCTTCCAAAGCTAGGCTATTACAAGCCGGCAATACTGCATTCCAAATTCCTTCCAGGGCTTAGCGGCGCGCCTAAGATGTCAGCAAGCAATCCAAACGATACAATCTATTTGTCAGACTCTAAGGAAACAATAAGAAAGAAGGTTATGAACGCATTTACAGGCCAGCAATCAACTGCAGCGCTGCAGCGCAAGTATGGCGGCAATCCAGACATTTGCTCCATATGCCAGTACAATAAATTCTTGTTTGAGCCTGATGACAAAAAGCTCGAGGCAATTTTTGAGGGGGAACGCAGCGGCACCCTGCTTGCTGGAGAGCACAAGGAAGACCTTGTTAAAAAGGTAATAAAATTTGTAGAAGAGCACAACAGAAGCAAAGAAAGGATTAAAGACAGGCTTGGCGAATTTATATTAAAAAGCAGGTGATTGCTTGCAAGCAGTTGTGGACAAACGCGGCGTTGGGAAATTAAAAAAAGAGATTGCGCAAGGCATAAGAAGAGGCGAAGCTGTAGCCGCTACTAAAAGGTCTTTTGCATGTTACGTCTTCAATGGCGACGAAATGTTAATGCTTAAAACCTCAGATAATAAGTGGCGTGCCGTATGCGATGAGATAGCTGCTGGCGAGAGCCCTGAGCAAGCAGCAGTAAGAAAGGTGTACGAACTAACTGGCATTGTGATCGATTCGCTTACGCTTATGGGCGAGCTTTTCATCGTTTACGAGCAGAACAGCGATGCAAACAGGCTTGTGTTCGTGCTTTATTCAAGAGAATTCTCGGGAAGCAAAAAAGAGTCAGAAAACATTGCATGGGTTAGCAAGCAGGAAGCGTTTGAAAGGCATGACAAAACCGATAAGCTGTGGCTGCCTTTGCTCCTCAGTGAGAAGCGGTTCCGCGGAGAGTTTTACTTTGATTCGCCAAGCAGCAATAAACTGATAAAATATAAGATAGAAAAGCAATGACGATGTGCGGTGTATGAGCACCAATAGCATGTAAATCTTTCTGCTCGCTCTGCCAAAATACAACATGCAGGTCAAAGTACTCATATATTTTTATTACCTTATGACATAGTAACCTCATGATAGTTGTAGGTATAGAGAGCAGTGCGCACACATTTGGAGTTGGGATTTTCGATACTGCAAAACAAAAAATACTTGCGAACGAGAAGGAAATGTACAAGATAGGAAGCAAGGGCATTATTCCTGCAAAGGTGTCTGAATTCCATGCCAAGAACGCAGCAAAGGTAATAAGCAGGGCTTTGCAGAACGCACACGTAGAACTTGGTGACATAGACTGCATAGGCTATACAAAAGGGCCAGGCATTGGCACATGCTTGCAGATAGGCATGCTTTCAGCAAAAACGCTTGCTTACAAGCTTGGCGTGCCGCTTGTTCCTGTAAACCACGCAGTAGCCCATGTTGAAATAGCAAAATTCTTCGCAAAGCTTAAAGATCCTCTATCAGTTTATGTCAGCGGCGGCAACTCCCAAATACTAAAACTTTCAGGCTCTCATTACGCTGTACTTGGCGAGACGTTCGACATAGGCGTTGGCAATATGCTTGACAATTTCGCGCGCGCTGCGCGTTTAAAGCCGGCATGGGGCTCTACTGTCGCAAAACTCGCCGAACGAGGCAATTACATAGAGATGCCTTATACAGTGAAGGGCATGGACTTTACCTTCACCGGCCTACTTACCTATGCTAGAAAACAGATAGGCAATGCGCCAATTGAGGATATTTGCTATTCTTTGCAGGAAACGGCATTTTCTATGATCTGCGAAGCAGCAGAACGAGCCTTGTTGCTAACTAAGAGCAAGGAGCTTTGTGTCTGCGGTGGTGTTGCCCAGAGTGAGAGGCTGAGGCAGATGCTTGGTCTGCTTGCGAAAGAACACGGCGCAAAGTTCGGCTATGCGCCAAACGAGTATAATGCAGACAATGGGGCAATGATTGCATATGTTGCAGGCAAAGCAGCAGAGCACGGATATGCAGTGCCTGTAGAAAGCGCAAGCATAGAGCAGCGCTACAGAATAGAGGATGCTATAGTATGGCAGTAAAGCTTAGTGAAGGCGCCGAGGCCGTAATTTACGCAGTCCGTATTTTCGGCAAAAACCTTGTGGTGAAAGAGAGGAGAAGAAAAGCATACAGGGAAGAGGCGCTCGATCTGTATATAAGATCAAGTAGAACAAAAAAAGAGGCAAAACTGCTGCTCCTTGCGAGGTCTTCCGGTGCTGCAGTACCTGCTGTAGTGGCGTATGGAAAGTACAGCATATACATGCAAAAGCTTGAAGGCACGCTGTTGCGCGATATGTTGAAAGAAGCAGGGCTAGGACTCTTCGAGCTTGCAGGTAGGCAGCTTGCTGTGCTCCACAGAGCAGGCATAGCGCACGGCGACTTTACGCCTGCAAACCTGCTAGTAAGCAACGGAACCGTATTCGTAATAGACTTCGGACTTGCTTCTCTGTCTAAAGACGCCGAGGAGTTCGCATTAGATGTCTTGCTAATGAAAAGGTCGATAAGTAGCGAGCAATACGCAAGCTTTATTGCAGGCTATTCCGACTTTGAAAGAAGCGATGATGTGCTACGCAGGCTTAATGAAATAGAGCTCCGCGGCAGATACCAAAAGCGCACAGTTGCTAACGTTTAGACACAGCTTGTACAACGCCTTTAGGCCTAGGCATTATAAGCAAGCCTTCTTCCTTGTTGCCAAGACCCGTGTAATTGCCTTCCAAATAGTACTTTCCAACAAGCGCGCATGTTACTGCATCTAACTCGTCCCCTGTAGCGCGAATGCCTATTCCTTTGGCTCCTATTCTTAGAAGCCCACGCCTAAGTTTCTCGAGACCCTTTTGTTTCCTTGGTATACCAAGCAAATCCTGCGCACCTCCAGGAAAGCTCTCAATTACTTTGAAGCCGAGCCTTTCCAGCTTTTTCTTGAGCAGCATGCCTCTGCTTGTCAGCATGCGCATGGGACCCAGAGTAATTGGGAAGAACTTTATGTGCATGGCCATCAGCTCTAGGTCGCATGACCTGAAATGCGGCCCGTGCCTGTCACTTATGCTGCGCCTGCCTTTCGGAATCGAAAGTGGTGCGTCTATGCTAACAACGTTTGGTTTTGGCTTGGTGGCCAGCAGCTCGCCAATTATCTCTGAGTTGCTGTAAAGCACCTTTGTAGTCACTTCGGAAACGTTTCCCTTGACAGAAAGCTTGCAAAAGCCTGTGGGCCTCAACTCACTGCCTGCAAGGTCCACTCCTATTATGAGCATAGCGTCAGAGCTTGCCTACTCTCCTCTTCTGTGCCCTTCGTATGCGCTTTCTTCTTTTCTTTACCCATTTCCAGCGCATGCGTCCTTTCTTTTTCCATTTTCTAGGTATGCTACCCAAAATGTGCACCTTGAAAATTTATTATTTGACAAGCAAACATATTAGCAAACAAACATATTAATAAGTATAGATTTCTGGCTTTCATAGCGGACAAAACAAAACAACAGAACGCAACTGACTGACAAAAAGGCATATATAGCTTGCAATAAAACTATTACATTGTATGGCTGAAGCCAAAGCAAGCAAGGTAGTATTGTGCACAAAGGCATAATTGCATATATAATTATTTTCCTAATGCTTCTAATTTTCGCCTTGTACATATATGAAACTTCAAAGGCGCCAATCATAAGGCCAAAGACCACAACAACGTCGCTGACAACAATTCCTTCAGGCAAGGTTTCAAATACCTCTACCTCAGTAAGCACTACAATAAGTCCAATAGCGGTGTGCATATCTAGCTTGCAGACAGTGCCCATCTCTAACGGCAATTTTTCAACAGGCACATATGCTGATTGGAACGTAACGGGCTATGGCTTCGGCTCAGCCCCGCTAAATCTTACAAACGCAAATAAGCAAGGAGGCTATTACGCTGCGCCATGGAGCAATTTCGGAAACAACACGTTTGCAGCAACAACATTTCAAAAAGGCCTGGCAGTGCAGCCCGGCAACCTTACTTCAAATCCTTTCCTAGTTACTGAGCCATTCCTCAACTTTAAGGTAATTTCTTCGCAGAACGATAACATATATATTGAAATACTTCAGGCGGGAAAGCCGAGGATTATTGTGCACTATAACACCTACGCTGCGCCAGGCAACATCAACGCGGAGTCTACATTTGAAAACGCCAGCATACCGCTCAGCACGCTCGCGTGCAAGAATGTGAGCATAAGGCTTGTATTCATAGCTACTGGCACAAGCACCACTAACTATCTCGCTGCTACTGACTTTTATCTTAGCAAAACTCCTGTGTCTACGCCAGGCATTGTAATCAATCAGACTTTCACATGATGAGGAATGTTTATGCCGGTAGCAAAGCTAAACGTATTTAATACGCTTTCAAGGAGCAAGGAAGAGCTAATTCCGTTTGAAAACAACACTTTGCACATGTTTGTGTGCGGCCAAACAGTATATGACGATGCACACATAGGTCATGCAAAGACCTATGTGGCATTTGCGGTAATCGCAAGATGGCTTAGGCATTTGGGCTACAAGCTTACGTATGCGCAAAACATAACCGATGTTGAAGACAAGATAATAGCAAGAGCGAACGAACAGGGCATAAGTGCCAAAGAGCTTGCTGAAAAATACACGCAAAGATTCTTTGAAGACATGCAGGCGCTGAATATCAAAAAAGACGTTGATGTTTGGCCGAAGTCGAGCGAGTACATAGATGCTATAAGAAACCAGATTCAGCTACTTGTAAGCATGGGCTATGCATACCTGCTTGGCGGAAGCGTTTATTACGATGTCGCAAAGTTTGCCGATTATACAAAGCTGTCGGGCATGAACATAGACGAGCTGAACAAGCACAGGATAGAGCCCGAAGAGGGCAAGCACAACGTTTACGACTTTTCTCTCTGGAAGGCGGCAAAGCCCGGCGAGCCTCACTGGCAGATACGGCTAAATGTAGAAGGCAGAGAAATCGTGCTTGATGGCAGGCCAGGCTGGCACATAGAAGACACAGCTATGTCTTATACGCTCTTCGGGCCACAGTACGACCTGCACGGCGGTGCGCAGGAACTTATATTCCCGCACCATACCAACGAAATAGCTCAGGCAGAGGCTGCGTTTGGCAAAAAGCCTTTTGTAAAGTACTGGCTGCACAGCGGTGTTGTCACTGTAAAAGGTTCAAAGATGAGCAAGAGCCTTAAGAACTTCATAAAAATAAGGGATTTCATAAGCATGTACGGCGCCGAAGCATTGAAGATGCTTGTGCTTTCGACGCACTATCGAAAAGAAATAGACTATGAAGAAAGGCTCGCAATCAGTGCAAGGAGCAGAGTAAGGTATATGCATTCTGCATTCAGCATTTTCTACAACGCGCAGGAAAGCGACGGCGCAGATGCCGAGAAAGAGATAAATGATACAATAGAGCGCATGAAAAATTCTTTCGAAAGCGCAATGAATGACGACTTCAATACGCCATTGGCGATAGCAGCATTGGTGAGAGCAATATCCGAACTTAGAAACATAGCGAGTACGAACAGGTATATAAGTAAAAATTCAAAAGCAGCTGCTGTGAAAAACGTTCTTTATTACGCTAACATTCTCGGCCTTCTAGAAGTAACTGATTATAAGAAGCAATTGCCAAGGGAAGCAGAGGAGCTCATAGATCAGAGAGATAAATTAAGGCAGACCGGCAGGTTTGAAGATGCAGATAAAATACGGGAAAAGCTGAAGACTGATTTTGGCATAAGTATAGAAGACACGGAATACGGCACTATCTGGTACTATTAGGCAAGAGCCTTGTCTCATTCTAATTCTAATTCTCATCTAATCTAATCGCCTCGCAAGGAGACCCCATGCGTGAGCGTGGGGAGGAATAGGATGTTGACTTTTCTATCATAACATATCACTACTTTTTATCATTTACCAATTATATCACTTTCACAATTTCCCATGCACATCGTATCTAGACAGTGCAATGTAGTGTTTGGCATAATTTCCTGTATGCCCGTGACTCTTTGCCACAATTCTTGCGCAGCCAGAACCTCAACTATTATTTTTGCTGGTCGCTATATTCAGGTTATCACTTTGTCCCTACTTACTGCAGGGGTTTGTCGTCGAAGAAAGAAGGTAGCCCCTGTTGTAGGGATTTAATTTGCATTCGGAAGAATAGGCATTTAAAAATTCAACATGCTAATATACGCGTACGAAAAGATGGTAACTCATGGAAGAACTAATTAAGTTAATTTACAAGGAGCCGACTGAGGAGGTGCTGACTGACAATAAAGTTAAGGAGTATTTAACTCAAGGTACTCCTTTCAAACATTATATAGGCTACGAAATTTCTGGCTATGTGCATTTAGGTACAGGTCCCCTATGTATGAGTAAGGTTGCAGATTTCCAAAAGGCAGGAATTAATACTACAATTTTTTTAGCAGATTACCATTCTTGGATAAATAAAAAACTAGGTGGGGATTTATCAACTATAAGAAGAGTTGCTGGTAGTTATTTCAAAGAAGCCCTAAAACAGTCATTAAAAATCGTAGGTGGTAATCCTGACGATGTGAATTATGTTTTAGGTTCTGAACTGTATAGAAAAGCTGGGTCTGATTATCTTGAAACTCTTCTAAAAATATCAATGAATACATCACTTTCCAGAATAAGGAGATCAATAACTATTATGGGAAGAAAAGAAGGTGAAATTATTGATTTTGCTCAATTAATTTATCCACCTATGCAGGTAGCAGATATATTTGCTCTTAATGTAAACTTGGCTCACGGTGGAATGGATCAAAGGAAAGCTCATGTTATAGCATTAGAGATTGGTGAAAAGGTTGCAGGATATAAACCAGTAGCAGTTCATCACCATTTGTTAATTGGAATGCACATTACCGAAGATGTGAAACAAAAAATTTTAAGAGCTAAAAGAGAAGGAAATAGAGAATTATTTGAAGAGGGAATAATAGATATTAAAATGTCAAAATCAAAACCAGAAAGTGCCATTTTTATTCATGATACACCCGAAGATATTGAAAGAAAAATTAAAAAGACTTATTGCCCACCAAAAGAGATTGAATTAAATCCTGTTATGGAACTTGCAAAATATATATTATTTAGAGGAGGAGAAAAAGAATTTGAGATAATTAATGTAAAAACTCACGAAAGAAGAATCTATGAAACATACCAAGAACTAGAAAAAGATTATATGTCAGGAAAAATACATCCAGCTGATTTAAAATCAAGTGTAAGTTCTGAACTTATTAATCTTCTTAGGCCAGCAAGGAAATATTTCTTAGATGGTCCTGGAAAGAAATGTTTAGAAGATATGAAAGAAATAAAAGTTAGCAGATAGGCATTTCAATCTCATTGCCCTTGGGTTGTTTCTTGTTCGTGGTGTTCTTCTGTTTGTGGGCTTGCCTGCGTTAACTCTTCTTTTATTTCGCTGCTTATCTGCTTGCCGCCACGCTTCTGTTGTTTGCCAGAGTTCGCATCAGCAAAAAGCAAATCAGGGTCCTCTTCCTGATGGAAATCCATCCATTCTTTTATGTAAGTGGCCATGTTCTTGAAGGGCTTTGAGTAGCGGTCTGTAAAGCTATATGCGTTATCCTCGTGCTTCAGCAGACCTACTTGAACGCCAAAGTCAAGGTAGCGCTTCCATGTAGCAATAGGCAATGAGCTGTCGCAATCTCTGAGTCTTAGCGAACCGGATTTCTTTACCGCAAGCAGCGCCTTTGCGAACCTGTACGCTCTTGTGTCGTTGTCAAAATAAATTTTTGCCACTTCCTTTACGTTTATGCTCTTTAGCTTTTCCTTGAGCGGTGCATCCTCGTATTCCCAGTATCTGATCGCCATGCTTCTCAATAATAATTGCAGAGCAATAAATTTAACTCTTGCGAGCAGGAAGCCCTGACTTAGCAAGCGCATAAGCGAGCAAAGTATTTATAGTTTGATATATCAAAATATGTTGAAAATCAAGGCAAATAATATGGAAAAAGTAGAAAAGAACAATGTAATAAAGGAAAAGGCAAGGCAACAAGCAAAGCAAGCATTGCCGTTGAAGCGAGAAGCTCCAAACAAGCAGATGTGGCGTAAGCTAAGTCTGTAAGAGCTTGGTAGTTCACTAAGCAAAAGGTGAGCCTGTTGCACGCGAGTATTCTTCTGATTTTACTTCCTGATTCTGTTGGAAAATGTGATAAGCATGGAAGACCATAAAGCGCTTATTGCAAAAAAGATGTTCTTTACAAAAGGCGTAGGAAGGGACTCTACGCAGCTTGGTTCTTTCGAACAGGCATTGCGCGATGCTCGCATTCAAATGTTTAATCTCGTTCGTGTCTCTAGCATAATACCACCTAATTGCGAGCTCATAAAACATGATGAGGGATTGCAGCTCCTAGTTCCAGGGCAGGTTGTTTTTTTGGTAATGAGCAGGGTAGAATCAAACGAGCCTAACAGGCTCATAGCGGCTAGCGTAGGTGCGGCGATGCCAAAAGACAGGAACCAGTACGGTTATTTGAGCGAATACGAAGCGTATGGTGAGACTGAAGAGGTAGCGGGAGACAAGGCCGAGGATCTTGCAGCTACGATGCTTGCGACTACGTTGGGAATAGAGTTCAACACCTATCAAGGCTGGGATGAAAAAGAGCAGGTGTTCAAAATGAGCAACAAGATAGTGAGAACATTTAACGTTACCCAGTCTGCAGTAGTAGGCAAAGACGGCAAATGGACCACTACCATAGCAGCCGCAGTGTTTGTTACGCACTAGACTAGCCAAGTGCTCTAACAGATCAGGTAATTGATTATGTCAATGTCAAACGGCTTTTTTGAAAAGCTAATAGCAGGCAAATGGATTGCAGGTCCTAATATAAACGATGCAATAAAAAGATCAATGCAGCTTAACAAATCAAATGAACACGCGATAATAAACTTTCTTGGTGAAGAGTACACAGATAAAGCAAATGTGAGTGAGACAGTTGCCGAGTATATGCGGCTCATCTCCGCCATACAGCGCAGTGGAGTAAGTGCTGATATCTCGCTAAAGCCTACGCAGTTGGGTCTTCGTATAGGCTATGCATATGCTGCCAATAACTACGCAAAAATAGTAAATGAGGCGCGCGCAAAAGGCATTTTTACGTGGCTTGACATGGAATCGAGTAGCACAACAGACAGCACGATAAAAATGTACAAAAGCGTCTTGGACAGCAAATCAAACGTAGGCATCTGCCTGCAGAGTTACCTTAAGCGCACGCTAAGCGACATGAGGTCACTTGTTAATAGGCATGCGGTGATAAGGCTTGTGAAAGGCGCTTACAGAGAATATGGCAAGAGAGCGTTCCAAAGCAGGCAAGAGGTAAACAATAACTATGTGTTGCTTATGCGCTACCTGTTCAAAAATTCTAGCACTTTCACAATAGCGACGCACGACGATACAATTATAGCAGAAGCAAGAGAGCTTAACAAATCCTACCAGAGGCATGTAACTTATGCGTTCCTGAACGGCATAAGGACAAAGCTTGCAAGAGGCATGGCAATGCAGGGCG
>JAVYWZ010000002.1:0-48341 GCA_038877255.1 Candidatus Micrarchaeaceae archaeon
CCGTATAGTTCCTGCTTCGTCGGCAACTGCCTTCATTGCTGAAGGTCTTACATCGTCTCCACAGGCTTGACTTCCCGAATGTCCTTCGGTAGCTCTTGCGCTTATTCCTCGCTCGAGTATGTTCATTGATGCATTTATGTCTCTGTCTTCCTTATTTCCGCATTTCTTGCATATGAATGTTCTTTTGTTCAGGGGCATTTCCTGCACGTTTCCGCATTTAGTGAGCGTCTTCCCTGTTTCTTTGTAATACGCTTTCGATTTTTCAAGAAGAAGATTGTAGAGATTTTTTGCGAGGAACATTTGACTATCTAATTTTGCCTTTTGCTCCATTGAAGGATATGCACGGTATTTATATGCAGTTTTCATGACGATCATGGTTATGGCCTTATGCGTCTCAAAATTTATATGCGTTTATGCGGCTCGCTCTCATCCCCTATCTGAAGGATAGGGTTTTCCCGCTCACTTTTATAAAATAAGCTTGCACGCGCATTCTATCCGCATGCTATTCTCCAAAAGAACCACGAAAAGGTTTAGAAATTCAGAAAGCAATAGCACCAACCTGCTGAGTGTATAGCTCATATTTATAAAACTTATTGTGGAAGTAAATATGGGTGTTTAGAGCATATTCTAATGATATTCCCCACCCTCTAAACGCCCGCTACGTGAATTTAGTGAAAAGGCTAAAAGATTGGAAAGCCTATTATATTTTAAGCACTAAATAATTATGTGCGCGATTTGATGATTAAGTTCAAGGATACAAGCGAGATCAAAATACCTGAAAAGTTAATAGACCAAATTATAGGCCAAGATAAGGCCGTCGCGATAATAAAGAAGGCTGCAAAGCAGCACAGGAACGTCTTGCTCATAGGAGAGCCGGGCACAGGCAAGACAATGTTAGCACAAGGAATGGCAGAATTGCTACCAGCAACAGACCTTGAAGACGTGCTTATCTACAGGAATCCTAACAACGAAAACATGCCGCTAGTGAAAGTGGTCAAAACATACCCCAATGGCACAGAGCCAGGCAAACCATTGCCTGATGGACAGGGTAGGCAGCTTGTCCAAAGAGAGAGATTGAACAGCAGGCTAAGCCCCAAACAGCACAGGAATATTATCGTTCCAGCAGTAGCCATAATAGTCATCGCGCTCTTCGTGCTCTCTCTCACAGGTTTATTCAAAGGCTATGAGCTCGTAGTCCTTGCGGCAGTGATACTCGGCGTTCTTGTATTCGGCTCAGCAATAGCATTCATAGGCGGCTTCAGGGGCGCAGGTATGCTTCCAGGCATATTTGAATCTGATGAGCCTAATTTAATAATAGACAATACAGGTCTCACTCATGCGCCTTTTGTAGACGCCACTGGAGCCAAGGCTGGCGCTCTATTTGGCGATGTTAAGCATGACCCGCTCCAGAGTGGGGGCCTTGGCACGCCGCCACATCTGAGGGTAGAGAGCGGAGCCATACACAGAGCCAACAAAGGAGTCTTGTTCATAGATGAGATTGCTAACCTTGAACCAAGGGCGCAGCAGGAATTGCTAACCGCGCTTCAGGAAAAGAAGTTCTCAATATCTGGCCAGAGTGAGATGAGCTCAGGCGCAATAGTAAGAACAGAACCCGTGCCATGCGACTTTCTGTTAGTTGCAGCAGGCAATTTTCAAGATATTGAGCATATGCATCCTGCGCTAAGATCTAGGATAAGAGGTTATGGCTATGAGGTTTATGTCAATTCCACGATACCGGACACTGAGAAAAACAGAGACTCAATTATAAGGTTCATAGCGCAGGAGGTTAACAAGGACAAGCACATACCCCATTTTGATTATGGAGCTTGCTTGGAAATAATAGACGAATCAAGAAGGAGAAGCGGTAGAAAGGGAACGCTCTCGCTTATATTAAGAGATTTGGGCGGAGTCGTCAGAGCGGCAGGAGACATAGCAGTCGAGAAGAACAAAAAGATAGTGACCAGGGAAGACGTTACTGAAGCGCTGGCACTCGCAAAGCCTATAGAGGCGCAGTACGCTGACCATGTGCTCGATCAGATCAAGGAATACAAAGAGTTTCAAACCAAGGGCTATTTGATAGGCAAGGTGAATGGTCTTGCAGTTCTTGGCAGCGGCAGCATCATAACATCATCGGGCATAGTAATGCCGATAGTTGCAGAAGTTACGCCTGCAAGCTCTAGGTCTGAGGGCAAGCTCATAGCCACTGGAGAGCTTGGCAAACAGGCAAAAGAAGCGGTGCAGAACATAAGCGCTGTTATAAAGAGGCACATGCAACGCGACTTTGCGAGCTATGACATACACGTACAGTTCATACTCCAGGCAGCAAAAGGCGTTGAAGGGGATAGCGCCAGCGTCTCTGTTGCAGTAGCAGTAATATCAGCGATGGAAGGCATACCTGTGAATCAGGAAGTGGCAATGACCGGCTCCTTAGATGTAAGGGGCAATGTGCTGCCTGTAGGCGGCATAACCTCAAAAGTAAAAGCAGCAATCGATGCCGGAATGCATTATGTTGTAATACCCGAAAGCAATAAAGATGACGTATATATACACAAGGACGAGCTAAGAAAAATAAAAATAGTATATGCAAAAAATATAGCAGATGTTCTGGACTGCGCACTTAAAAAGAGCGACAGAAGAGATGCGATAATATCTGAGCTTAGGCATTATCTTACTACAGACTACCGCGAAAAACCGCCATTGATAATAAAGCAAAACCAACAAAGCAGCACACAGGGGCAAAAATGAGTGTCAAAATGCCTGAAAATGATAATGGGAAAAGCGAAAACGCGCAGGTTGCTCCTGCAATTGAAAAACTTGAAACACTTGGAAAAGAAATAATATATGATATAAAGGCAGGAAAAAACCCAAAGTTCTTAACATTGAGCAGGGTCAAAAGCAACGTCGTTTTTGACAAAAGAAAAGGCTACTTGACGCTTGGCAATTCTAAGGAAGAGAGGAATTTCATAAATGTGGCACAATCAAAAAGATTCATGCAGACAGTAGCAATAGCAGCAAAGTGCCACAAGTTCCTTCAGGAAGGCCTTCATACTACGATAAGAGGCTTATACTACCAACTTAAGTTCTCGCTTGGCGATGATGTAGATGAAAATATATTCAGTGAGCAAGCAGAATCGAATCCGCTTGTAGAAGACCTAGAGGTTGCGCTTGGAGTTAAGCGCGAAGAGCTAAACCTCAATGCCAACAGGAAGGGCGTTCTAGCAGGAAACATGAAAATAATAGATGCCTTCGGAGGCGAAGAACAGGAGATAGATTGCAGCAGGCAGGGCAGGAGCGGCTGGGCGATACCAAGCGATGTTGATAGCGGCATGCAGTTTCTCGATATAAAGGCAAAGTACGTGCTTGTAGTAGAAAAGGATGCGCTCTGGCAGAGGCTCAATGAAGACGGTTTCTGGAAGAAAGAAAATGCAATACTGATAACGCCGCAGGGCCAGGCTGCAAGAGGCACGAGAAGGCTTATAAAGAGGCTTGCCGATATGGGCTTGCCCGTGTATGTATTTACTGACAGCGATGCGTGGGGCTGGTACATTTACTGGACTATAAAGACAGGAAGCATAAACCTTGCATACATAGGCACTGACGTTGCTACACCAAATGCAAAGTTTATTGGCGTTACGATGTCAGACCTTGACAGGTACGATTTTTTAAAGAAACTTACGATAAATACCAGCGAAACAGATATAAAGCGCGCGCAAGAGATGCTGCAATACGAGTGGATAAAAAAAGAAAAGGCATGGGTGAGCGAGCTTGAAACCATGATAAAATCAAAAAAGAAGCTCGAACAAGACGCGCTCCAAGGCCCAAGGCTTACGTTTGTAGACGAGTACATAAAGGAAAAAATAGCTAAAAAAGAATTTCTCCCTTAGGCAGCAAAGCAAAGGAATATTACTGCTTTATGTATTTTTTTATAATTCCTATATTTTTTATATTTCCTATACTTTCTATTTTCCTATAGAGTGCCTGCGCTCAGCAGGTCTATCTTTTCGAGAGCCTGATGCGGATTGTCGTAATACGCTTTTACGAATTCGTTTATGCCTCTTAGATCGCGAATGCCAAGCTCATTGAGCCTTTGCAGAATCTTGCCGCGCCTTTGTTCCTCCATTATTATTTCTGTTGGCGTGTAGCCCGTAAGCTTGGATAGCGTGTCCCTGTAAGTGACGCTTGGCAGTATGTCAGAGCTCTTATGTGTTTTGTAATCGTAAGTATAGAGGTCGCTGAGCAGCACCTGGGTTTCAATCCCGGAAATCTCTGAAACTTGGGTTATCTTCCTTATAAACTTGCCATTCTCGTTTACCTGCGATACTATCACTATGGCGTCGATAAGTGGTATTACGTCTTTTTCTATATTCATTGGCGTGTGCTCTAGCCTAGTTATTACATCTCGTGCCGTGCTTGCGTGAATTGTGCCCATCGCTATCTTTCCGATGTTCATTGCTGTAATCATGTCCTTTGCTTCTTCGCCTCTGACTTCTCCAATTATGATCATATCGGGCCTCATCCTTAGCGCGTTCTTTACAAGTTCTTCCATTGGCAAGTCGGGGCTTGTCTCAAGCCTTACCGTATTCTCCTGTGTTTCTGCGTTTAGCTCATAGGTCTCTTCTATTAAAACGATGCGCATGTCTGGCCTGAAGAAGCTAAACATTGCATTGAGGAGCGTTGTCTTGCCGCTCGCCGGCATGCCGCCTATGAGCAGGTTTGCCGGCCTGACTTTCAATCCTTCTACATAAAGCCAGAGCCTTCCGGCCATGTTATAGCTTAGTTCGCCGCTATTTATCAGGTCTATTATGCTCATGGCACGAGGCTTGAAGTTTCTTATTGTTATGTTGGCCCCAAGAGGTGAATTGACTATATTTGCGCGTGATCCATTAGGTAGATGCACATCAAATATCTGTTCGTTTGCAACTGCCGTGGTTGCATACATCTTCATCTTCTTGACAAGCAGGTCAAGATCAGTGCCGGAGGCTACGCGTTCCTGTACCTTTTTTGAACCTGAGCCAGATATATAAACAAAAATGTTTGATGTGTTGTTTATCATTATATCCTCAACATTATCTGCAAACAGGTATTTGTCTATGGGTGCGAAGCTCCGTGATTCTTGGATAAGCCTGCTTATTTCATCCTCGCTTGCCGTTGGCTTTATAGTCTTCGCTATGTTGCGTATTTGGTCATTCTTCTCTGAATCAGTAGTAAAAAGCGAGAGCTTTCCTTCCAGAGCGTTAAAAACAGCGGACTCCAGGCTCTTGAAAGACTCGTCATTAGTCATAACATCATGGCAATCATACGAATGTTAATAATAAATATCTCACTCCTGAGAACGGGTGCGCTGCGCAGCCCATTGGCCTTTGCTTTTTACCTTGTTGCCTCGTATATTTCAGCTGCGCCCCTGAGCAAGAAGAAAGTAATAAGATAAGCAACGAGAACATAGCCTATGACTTTCGGCCAGCCAAGAACAAAGACGAGCGTCAGGTATGAAAAAACAACTGCTTTTGACGCACCAATAGCGCCACGAGCCAGATGCGAATATGCTATTTTGCCGAATCCTGTACGCATATTATGGAATGTTTTCTTGCTTGTAGATACAAATGCATCTGAGAGCGAGTTCCTTATTATCACAATGAATAATATGAACAATGGAACTACGTGCAGAAATGCAAACGCGATCCAAAAGGTGTACTCTGTTATGCGGTCACCTGCTATGTCTAACGCTGAACCGTATTTAGGCAATTTGGCCACGTCTTCTTCTTTATAAACGTGCTTGCCATGCGCCTCTATTGTTATGTACTTTATAAAGTTGGTTTTGCTGCCCAATGCCAAATAACCGTCAACTTCGTCAAGTAAAAATGCAACAAGTATCAGTAACACCAGAGCAGCTGCATTGAACTTAAGGTAAATTAGATAAGCTATTGCAAATACAAGCAGCACTCTAAATATGGTAACAGCATCTGCACTTCTCATGCAATTACATTTAAAAGATATGCACTTAAAACATATAAGCTGTTATGATATAAATTATATGCAACTACAAGTAGGCGAGTTTTTGGCTGATTTGATAAAGAACGAGGAAGACGTGCTTGCATATTGGCGCTCAAACAACATAATTGCAAGCATAAGGTCAAAGAACAGAGGAAAGAAGCCGTTCTACTTCCTAGATGGCCCGCCTTTTGTTAGCGGCGATTTGCATCCTGGCCAAATGTGGGTAAAAAGCATGAAAGACGCCATTTTGCGATACAAAAGGCTTAGAGGCTATGACGTTTATGACAGGGCCGGCTACGATGTGCATGGCCTTCCGATAGAGATGCGCGCAGAGTCGAGCCTGAATGTAAAATCAAAGAAAGAGATAGAAACACGCATAGGCGTTGAAAAATTTGTCAGAAGCTGCAAAGAATATGTAGAGGCGTATATAGGCAGGATGGACGCTGATTATGAGCGTTTTGGCATCTCCCTTGATTTCTCAAACCCATATTTGCCATATAAAAAAGAGTACATAGAAACCGAGTGGGCTATGTTCAAGAAAATGTATGATAAAGGATTCATATACAAGGAAAAGAAAGTGGTGCCATATTGCACACGCTGCGGTACAGTTCTCTCGCAAGGCAGCATGGAAGTAGTTTACCAAAATGACCCAGATCCTTCCATATTCGTTGCAGTTAAAGCGGTAAAGTCAGGCAAGATAGAAATAGATGACAACACATACTTGCTAATTTGGACAACTACGCCATGGACATTGATTGCGAATATCGCAATAGCAGTAAATCCTGAAGCAAAGTATGTAACTGTCAAAATAGCAGATCGAAAATATGTGCTTGCGAAAGACAGACTCGATTCTGTGGTATCGCTGCTTGGCGAAAGCGCGGTAGTTGAAGCAGAGTATTTCGGGAGCGAGCTCGTAGGCACAAAATACAAGAGTATATTGCAAAGCAAGGTGCCTGCACAAACCGATTTTGAAAGATATCACAGAGTGATTGCGGCAAAAGAAATAGTCAGCACAGAGGAAGGCACCGGGCTTGTACACATAGCTCCAGGCCATGGACTTGATGACTACCGTATTGGTAAAAAAGAAAAATTGCCAATTTTCTCTCCAATAGATAAGGATGGCGTTTATACTGAAGAAGCAGGAGCATACAAGGGGCTAAAGGTGCCAGAAGAAGCCAACGCAAAAATGATTGAAGACCTAAAAGCAGAAGGTGTGCTTGTCAGTTCAGGCACTCTTGTTCATAGTTATCCTCACTGTTGGCGCTGCAACACGAAGCTCATTTATCTCGCAACAGACCAGTGGTTTGCAAACATACAGAGAATAAAGAAAAAAGCCATAAGCGAGAACAGGAAAGTTTCATGGCATCCTGCTGAAGCGCAAAAATGGCAGGAAGAACTTTTGGAGAGTTCGCCTGACTGGGTCGTCTCAAGGCAGAGGTACTGGGGCGTGCCTATGCCAATTTGGGAAGGCGACGGAACAGTGCTTGTAATAGGCTCGCTTGATGAGCTTAAAGCTCATGCAGTAGACAGAGCAAAGGTTGACACGCTGCAGGATCTTCATAGGCCATATATTGACGAGATAGTGCTCCAAGGGCCCAACGGCGAGAAGCTGCACAGGGTCAGCGACGTGCTCGACGTTTGGTTCGACTCCTCAATCGCATTCAGGGCGAGCCTTACAGACGAGCAGTTTGAAAAGCTGTTCCCGATGGACTTCATACTTGAAGCGGTAGAGCAGCTGCGCGGCTGGTTCAGCTATCAGATAAAATCAAGTGTCATGATCTATGGCAAGAGGCCGTTCAAGAATGTGGTAATGCATGGTATGATGCTCGGCGAAGATGGGAGAGAGCTACATAAGCACTTAGGCAATTACATACCTCTTCATGAATTGCTAAAGCAAACAACTGCTGATTCATTCAGGCTCTGGTGTGTCTCACACAATCCGCGCCTCGACCTGCTCTTTAGAATAAAGGACATACAGGAAGCAAACAAAGTCATCATGCTGCTTTACAACATAGCGAACCTTTACAAGGAGTACTCGAGCTCAGCAGGATACGTGCCCAAAAAAGTAAAGGCGCCACGCGCGCTGAATGATTACGAAGACGCCTGGATTGTGTCTAGACTAAACAGCACGCTAAATACGGTAACAGAATCATTTGACAATTACGAGATAGATGTGGCTGCAAACAGCATAAAGAGATTCATAGTTGAAGACTTCAGCAGGCTTTATCTCAAGATAGCAAAGAAGAGGATTGCAGAGAGCAAAGCACAGGCAAGAAAGAAGATAAACACAATAAATTATATACTCCGCAATATGCTGCTCGCAATATCGCCAATAACGCCGTTCGCGGCTGAGAAGATTTATCTAGATCTTTACAGTGACAAAAAAAGCATATTTCTTAATGATTGGCCGCACTATAAGGCAAAACTGATAAACAAAGAACTGGAAGAAGACTTCACAAGAAGCTATGAGGCCATTGCAGCTCTTCTTTATGCGAGAGAGCACGCAAACATAAAGCTGAGGCAGCCACTTGAAAACGCAGAAATAGAAACTAGCAATGATGATGCATTCAATTCCATGCTGAAGCTAGAGCAGCTTATTGAAGAATATACAAACATAAAGAAAGTAACAATAAAAAAGGTCAGCAACGTAGGAGAAAGGCTCATGCCTGTGTTTAGCAAGATAGGGCCTGCATTCAAGGAAAACGCACAGATAATAGCAAAAGCACTTCAAGCTGCAATACCGGAAGAGGTCAACAAGGAGATTGCGGTAAAAGGCGATTACGAATTGCATACAGAGAAGGGCACTTTCAAAATACTGCCCGAGCATTTCACAATAGTAAAGACAAAAGAGGAGGGGGCAATAGCATTTGCTTATGGCGTTGTACGCATAAGCACAGAGATAAGCAAAGCGCTCAAGGAAGAAGCCATGGTGCGCGAGATAGAAAGGCGCATACAGCTCGCAAGAAAGATGATGGAGCTGCGCAAGTATGACGTAATAAGCGTTAACTATGAAGCAGACGAAGGCATAGCCGAACAAATACAACTAAACAAAAACAAGATAATGCGCGCGGTGAACGCAAAGAATATTAAGTTAGGCCTTGAACCTGAGCCTCAGCCAACCGAATTCAAAATTGAAAACAGTAGCATAAAGCTCCAGATAAAGAAAGAAGAAAAGGAGTAGCTGCGCCTGCGCGCCTATACTACCGGAGTTCCTATTACGTCTGTTACCTTGGCGCTCTTGAATGCGCTCCTTTTACTGATGTCGCTCCAACAATCTTTACAGATTACTAGCCTTACGGACTTGCTGAGCCTGCGTGAACTTTTCATGCATTCTGTGCCTATCTTTCTCCCACAGTAGTTGCATACTTCGTACTTATAAATTTCTCTTTTGCATCTTTCGCAAAGCATAAAATCATTATTCAATTTGTATGAAAAGGTATAAAAAGCCAGTCAAAGAGCCCAGTTCCGTTACGCGAACGCAATAGCAAAAGATAAGTAGATTGATAGACAAATATTTGGCATGGCAAAAGTGCTTATAGAGACTTACGGCTGCACGCTTAACCAAGCAGACAGCAAGCTAATGGGCGGCTTGCTTGAGAAGGCAGGGCATTACGTTGAGTATGGGAGTTATGCTGATGCATATAGTGGCAAGTATGACTTAGTTGTGGTAAATACGTGCACGGTAAAAACGCCTACTGAGCAGAAGATATTAAACAAGATACGCTCTATGAAAACGCTGGGCACGAGGCTTATTGTAGCAGGTTGCCTTGCAAGCGCAAGCCAAAATGAGATTGAAGCAGCAGCGCCAAATGCAAGCATAATAAACACAATGAGCATCGCACGCATAACAGAAGCGGCGTTCAATGCCCTTGCAGGAAATCGCGGGATCTACGTTAGTAAGAGCATTAGCGACAAGCTTTCCTTGTACACACCGCAAAACTCAGTAGTCGCTAGGGTGCCAATCAGCGAAGGCTGCCTCAGCAATTGCACGTTTTGCGAGACCAAATTTGCTCGAGGCCCTTTAAACAGCTTTTCAGAAGAGCTAATACTCAAAGCAATAAAAGATAGTTTGGCGCATGGCGCAAAGGAGATAGAGCTTACAGCACAAGATACAGGGGCATATGGCATAGACAAAAAGACCAATATTGCTGAACTGCTTGAAAAAGCAACAGAGATAGAGGGCGATTTCAAGATAAGGCTTGGAATGCTTAATCCTGAGCACCTACACAGGTATTTTGACAGGCTTGTCGAAGCATACAGAAGTGACAAGCTATACAAGTTTGTGCATCTGCCAGTGCAGTCTGGCAGCAACAGCGTACTTAAAGATATGAAAAGGAATTACACCGCTGAGGAATTCGAGCGCTACGTCAAGGAATTAAGGAGCAAGATCAAGGGCATAAGCATCGAAACTGATATGATAGTAGGTTACCCCACAGAAACACGCAGCGATTTCGAAGAATCAATAGCACTCATACAAAACACAAGGCCTGAGATTACCAACGTTTCAAAGTTCGGAGCAAGGCCGCATGCTGAAGCTTCCAGGCTAAAGCAATTGGAAAACAGCGAGATAAAAGCAAGGAGCATAAAAATGAGTAGATTAGTAAGGCAGATACAGAGCGAGTTGAGAGGCGCGCTCGTAGGCACAGTTCAAAAGGTTCTTGTAACAGAGGAGAATGCTAGATCGTTTACAGGCAGGACTGAAAGCTACATAAGCGTTGCATTCGTCAAGCCTGTTACTAACGTTTCGATAGGCACATATGCTGTTGCTAAAATACACAGAAGCACATCTGCTTGTCTTCTTGCGTAGCTATTTCTATTTGCCAAGATGCTAAAGGATTTTAAACTCACATGCGTAATACTTTGCATGTATTCTGAAGAGCTTGAGCGATTACTTAGCACAATGAAAATATCGTTAGGCAGCAGGATAAGGCTAAAAATAGGCAAGTCCGTATTCGAAGGCATTCTGATGCCTAGGCCGGATCTTGGAGACAATTCCATAATAGTGCTTAAGCTTGACAACGGCTACAACATAGGCATAAAATACACGACAAGCATGCATATAGAAAAGGTAGGCAAAGAACGGACTGCGTTCGAATTCCCAAAAGCCGAAATAAAATCAAATCCATCGCTAAGCAACATAACATTAGTATCTACAGGGGGCACTATAGAGAGCAGAATAGACTACATTACTGGCGGCGTGTATATGCTCGTAAAGCCAGAGGAACTTCTTTATGAAGTACCTGAATTAGCGAATATAGCAAACATAAACATAGTAACGCCGATGAGCATAGCAAGCGAGGATATGACATATCTGGACTGGCAGGCAATTGCCAAGGAAGTGGCAAAGGCGTTTGAAGGAGGTTCTCGCGGAGTAGTCATAATGCATGGCACAGACACCATGCATTACTCTTCAGCAGCTCTAAGCTTCATGCTTCAGAATCTGCCTGGACCTGTTGTGCTCACAGGCGCACAGAGAAGCGGGGACAGGGGATCGAGCGACGCGTTTATGAATCTCATATGCTCGAGTATAATTGCAGCAAGGAGCGACATAGCAGAGGTAGGCATATGCATGCATGCTAGCAGCTCTGACGATTATTGCAATTTTATAAGAGGCACAAAGGCAAGAAAGATGCATACTTCAAGGAGAGATGCTTTCAGGCCGATAAATGAAAAACCCATAGCAAGTGTCTCTGAGAATGGAGCCATACATTACATAAGCGAGTATGCAAAGCCCAAGAGTGGCGGTCTCAATCTTCTTACAGGGTATGAACCCAAGGTGGCGCTTGTGAAATTTTATCCCAATTCAGACCCCGGCATAATCGACTACTATTTAAGCAAAGGCTTCAAAGGGCTTATAATAGAGGGCACTGGGCTTGGCCATGTCGCAATAACTCCTAGGCAGAGTAGCTATTCCTGGCTAGGTAGCATAAAAAACGCTGTGGAGAGCGGCATCGTAGTAGGCGTAACTTCGCAATGCCTTTATGGCAGGACCAACTCGAGCGTTTACAGAAACCTAAGGCTGCTAGCCAATGCAGGCGCAATCCATTGCGAGGACATGCTGCCAGAAACTGCACTTGTAAAGTTAGGATTTCTACTCGGAAACTACAAAAAAGAAGAGGCAGCATCTATGCTGAATAAGAATCTTGTCGGTGAAATAAAGAACAGGACAGAAATAGACGCGTTCCTGGTGTGACAATGCGCAATAGCAAATTTTACAAAGATATAGGCTTCATGTGCGGCCTTGAGATACACCAGAGGCTCGCGACAAAAGAGAAACTTTTCTGCGCTTGCAAGGCAAATCTTGAAACCGACGAATCAATAGGCGAGATACGCAGAAGGCAAAGAGCAGTTGCAGGAGAACTTGGAGTAATAGACGCTTCAACCCAGTTCGAGAGCAGCAAAAACAGGCAGTTTGTGTATAATACTTTTGAAAAGGAAACATGCCTTGTAGATGTAGACGAGGAGCCACCGCACGATCTTAACAAAGAAGCATTGGGCATAGCCCTGCAGATTGCCGCAGCGTTCAACGCAAAGGTTCCTGACGAGCTTGAACCTATGAGAAAGGTGGTTGTTGATGGCAGCGACCCGAGCGCATTCCAAAGGACAATTCTCGTAGGCTACGACGGCTATGTAAAAGTCGGCAGCAAAAAGATAAACGTACCTTCTATATTTTTGGAGGAAGAGTCAAGCGGCATAGAGCACAGTGACAGGGAGCTTGTGATATATAACGTAGACAGGCTGGGCATACCGCTTGTAGAGATAGACACAGCACCAGAAATATCTACGCCTGAAGAAGCAAAGGAAGCGGCAAAGCAGATAGGCCTGCTGCTAAGGCTCACAGGAAAGGTGCAGAGGGGTATAGGCACGATAAGGCAAGATGTTAACGTCTCTATAAAGAATGGAGCGCGCACTGAAATAAAAGGATTCCAAGACCTAGACTCAATGCCGCAGGTAATAGACAATGAAGTAGAAAGGCAGTTGGCTCTTCTAAAAGTGCGGGACATGGTTGCGAAAAGGAAAGCAGAAGTTGGCCAAGCAATAGATATTTCACATGTGTTTTCAAGCACAAAATGCGGGATAATACGCAAAAGCCTTGATTCAAATGGTACAGTTATCGGATTTGCCCTTAAAGGATTCAAAGGCGCGCTAGGCTATGAATTAAACCCTGGCAGACGCCTAGGGAGCGAGATAAGCGAATACGCAAAACTTGCAGGAGTTGGAGGGATAATTCACAGCGACGAAAACCTTGCACAGTATGGAATAAGCGAAAGCGAGATAAGGGAAATAGAAAAGGCTTTAAAAACTGGCGCAAACGATGCGTTTGTGCTTGTAACAGGACCCTCAGATGTATGCGCTACTGCTGTTGCTTATGCTAGACAGCGTGCAGAACTTGCTATAAAGCAGGTGCCGAAGGAAACCCGTGGGATAGATAGCAAAACCCTCATTACAAAGTTTTTAAGGCCGCTGCCAGGAGGCTCAAGAATGTATCCGGAAACAGACATAAGGCCAATACCGGTAAATGCAAAGGAATATGGAATATTGATAAAGAAGGCGGTAAATCCTGAAATTGTATTGAAAGAACTTGAAAAGGAAATAGAAAACAAAGACCTTGCTATGCAAATGCTATGGTCTCCGCTGCTAAGCACATACAATGAGATATTGAACAAAACCGGCGTTATGGGAAGCGTTGTAGCACCAATCCTGCTCGAAAAATACACAGAGCTAAGGCGCCAGGGCATAGATACTGAAGCCATTACAACCGACGCCATTGTCGCAATTTTTGAAGAGTACAAGTCGAAAACAATAACCAAGGCTGCTATAGAGGAGTTGCTTAAGCATACGCCAAAAACAAAGAAAGATGTTTTAGACGCAATACGCTCGCTTAACCTGCAGCGCATCACTGGCAGAAGGCTCGAAGAGCTGGTAGCTAAATTCAGCGACAAACCCAAGAACGATACGCTCAGAGAGATAATGGCAAAATACAGACTTGTAGTAGACGGAGCCGAGCTCAACGCGCTTCTGAAAACGATGAAACAATGAGAACAATATACAAAGGCAAGCTTTTAGAACTCGACCAAAAATTCTCAAGGCGTGCCCAAGGCAAATTAGAGATTGTAAAAACCAAAGATGCTGCTGTAATAGTGCCAGTACTAAATAACAAGATAGTGATTGAGAAGCAGTATAGAGCAGCAATAAATAAGTATATTTATGAATTGCCTGCAGGACATATAGAGAAAGGTGAAAGCCCTGAAAAATCGGCCAGGCGCGAACTTGAGGAAGAAACTGGCTATACCGCAGGCAAAATTAAATATCTCGTTAATGCGTATTCTTCTCCTGGAATCCTTACAGAAAGGTTGTATTTTTATCTGGCTACTGACCTTAAGAAAGGCAAGCCGCATAGGGAGCCCGATGAGCTAATAGAACTCAGGCAGATAAGCCTTGCAGATGCAATAGGGATGATTCGCGACGGCACTGTAAATGACATGAAAACGATAGCAGGATTGTTGTTTTATTCTGTTTTCTATGCAAAAGCGCCACATAACTTACGGTAAACTACACAGTACATTACAATACATTACAAAAATATTATGCCTATTTTTGCTTGCTTGCTTTTACTTTGCTTATTTCATTGAGCAAGTCCTGTTCCTCACTGCTCAGCAGGTAACTGAATTTTGTTTTAAGCAGGCGCTCCTCTTCATCGTTCAGAAAAGTGTATAGCACGTCACCTTCTTTTATTTGCCTGCCGAATGTTATGCCATCTATTGATATTGCAACTTCCTGCCCTGGCTTTGCCTCTTCAAGCCTTACGCCATTAGACTGCATCTCCTTCAGCCTGCCTATTATACTGCCATATTGATTCATAAGCAACGAACTGGATTCCAACTTTCCGGAAATTACTTCTATGCCAAAGATTGCCGGCTTTGATATTCTGAAAACCGAGTTTGGCAAAACCGTTATTTTTGCAGGCAACGTAACTGTTTTAAGTGCCAGCATTTTCTCTTCCTGCTTCGCTTTTTCAAGCCACGCCTTGTAATTGTCTAGAACCTCATATATTATGTTGTCGCTTATTATGTCAACACCTGACGCGGCACTTTCTGAAGCGGCATCGTCTTCAACAGGTACATTAAAGGCGAGCACAACAGCACTGTACGGATCAACGGCACGCATAGCGAAGGCATCAAGCACGTCTCTCTTGCTAACTCCGCCTATGCCTTTTTTGCTTATGCTTATGTTGTTGTTTTTTAGAAGCCTTGACAACGCTTCTAATGTGCCTATGGTGTCTGCCTTTAGCACTATTCCTGACTTGTTGACTTCAAACACTTCTTTCATTTCTTCACTCAGCTCTGTTGCATAATCGCGTATGCGCGTAGAAAGAATGAGCGATCCTGGAAGAGCGTCTTCAAGTCCAGGAGCGCTTATCTTAACGCCTGATGCGGCGCTAACTTCGTCTATGAAATCGAACTTACTTGTTGATTCGCGTATTTCATGAAGAGGCTTTGGCTTTAGCAACGCCTTTATCTTCGTCGTGCTTATGCCTTTAGAAGTGGAAAAGGCTACTGTATCGCCCACTTTAAGAGTTCCGTTGTAAAGTATGATATCTATGGTTGTGCCTAGCCCAGTCTCCTCTTTCTTTTCAAGTATGCTGCCCCTGCCAGGCCCTTTTACTTCTATGTCAAGCCTTGCTTCGAGGAAGCGCTGGGAAAGCCCGGCGACATACATAAGCAGCTCTGCTACGCCTTCGCCTGTCCTTGCGCTAACAGGCACTATTGCAATTTCTTTTTTGAAATCGGTTATGCGATCGAAGCGCTCACTTCCAAAGCCAAGCTCGCTAAGCTTTCCGATAAACATGTATATGCGTGCATCAAGCGCATCTGCAACTGATTTTGTTTGATTACCAAGCGATTCGGAAATGCTATATGTTTTGCTGCTATGCCAGCCGGTTATAAGATCTATCTTATTTGCGGCTACGAGGAAGGGCGTTTTGTATTGCTTGAGTATTTCTATAGCTTCGTAAGTTTGTGGTTCGAAGCCTTTTGAAACATCTACAACAAGTATAGCCAAATCTGCAACTGCTCCGCCACGCCTCCTGAGATTCGTGAAAGCCTCATGGCCTGGAGTATCTATAAACAATAGCCCCGGAATCTTCAACTCACCTTTGAATGAGTTGAGCAACGCGCCAGAGATGACTTTTATAACCTGTATTGGCACTTCGCTTGCACCTATGTGCTGCGTTATGCCTCCGGCTTCTTTGCTTGCGATTGTTGTACTCCTTATTTTATCAAGCAGTGTTGTCTTTCCATGGTCTACATGACCCATAACGCAAATGATAGGTTGCCTTATCATAGCGCTGCGCCGCTTTAATTACCTATAATCGCCGTTCCCAGAAATTTTACCCCGGTTTTTCCTGTCGCTGAGTTTCTCTAGATTATGATTGGCGACATCGTCCATCTCTATGCCAAGTTCGGTTGCCATTTGCGAAACATACCAAAGCACATCCCCGAGCTCGCCAGCAATTGCGTCTTTATCAATAGGAGCATTGTCTCTCGCGATCTTCTTTATCTTGTTAAGAAGCTCGCCCACTTCACCTGCAAGGCCTATTGCAGCATAATATACGCCACCTGTAAGCTGCTTGGGGTATATCGCAGTAGTGCTGGCCTTATCCTGATATTCCGAAAAATTCATAAAATCACAATTTGTTTGTTTTGCAATTCTGTTTTAACAGCACGAGCAGGAAACCCTGCCAAGTAAGCTGCTGCGTTAAAAAGAACTGCTATAATAGAATTATGACAGCGCATATATAAAAGTATTACCGCAAGAACGAGTTTGGGACAAAGGCCATTCGTAATTCACGTGCGAAGATTGATTGCCAAAAAGAACATATAAGCAAGAAAGTTTATGTTATAGCATATCAGATCATGCTGATAGAAAGAAATAAATTCACGATTGTTTTATATGCTGCTCTGAGAAAAAAAATAAAATATTATCAGGCATAACATCAGCATAGAGCGCAAAGGTTGATTTTCTGAAAGTTTCTGCAAGGAATGTGTCATATGCTACCAAAAGCTTGAAAAGCAGGTATGAATAATATTTGTGGTAACATGGAAAGAACCTTGGTTTTGATAAAGCCTGACGGCGTGCTGCGCGGCCTCATAGGCAAGGTCATAAGTACGTTTGAAGATGCTGGACTAAAGATTGTAGCATTGAAGCTTGTAATTCCAACAGAAGAACTTGCACTCAAACATTATCCTGCTGATGAAGAATGGTATCGTTCTCTTTGGGAAAAAACTAAAAAGAGTGCTGAAGAACAAGGGAAAGAGTTCAATGAAACTATGCAGCAGACAGGTGAAAGGGTAAGGAATTTGCTCGTAAAGTATGTGGCTGGAGCTCCTGTGGTCGCAATGGTCGTAGAGGGCAACGAAGCCATAGTGAACGTAAGGAAAATAGCTGGAGCAACGTCGCCGACAAAAGCTGACCCGTCTACTCTACGTGGAAAATACTCAACAGATTCTTACGACCTTGCAGACATGCAGGCAAGGGCTGTACGCAACATAGTACACGCATCAGATTCAAAGGAAACTGCAGAACGTGAGATAAAATTATGGTTTGGCGCAAACGAAATTTTCGAATATAAAAAAGCGGATGAAGACGTTGTTTATTAGCTTTAGACTCCAAGTTGGCTCTTGTATTCGTCGCTTATCATTTCTGCGCTCCATGCAGGCTCCCATACCAACTCAATGTCGACTTTGCCGACTTGCGGGAGGCGGTCAAGCCTTAGTTGAACGTCAGCAAGTATTATGCTTGTCACCGGGCACATAGGGCTTGTCATAGTAAGAGTTAAAACTATGTTGTTGTTGTCATCGACTTTAATTCCGTAAATAAGGCCCAGATCGACTATGTTTATGTTTATTTCAGGGTCGTTTACTTCTTTGAGTGTTTCGACAATTTGCTTTATAGTTATAGTTCTCATTTTATCATTTGCACAAAGGCGATGTTATCCAGCTGCAATCAAGGTTGCTCGAGCATGTTTCATTGCCAAAGTCCTGATTTACCGAGCTTGTGTTTCTAGAAATACCATAGCATGCAATTCCTTCTTTGCTCATGTCGATGAGCAAGTCATTTTTAAGAAGGTTTGACGTAGAGTTTATCAGCTGCAGGCCGTATGTGCCGTTGAATGCCGAGTTGCCGTAAACTTTTGATGCCGAGCTATTCAGCAAAATCATTCCATAATCGACATTTGACAGCGTGTTGTTTATGACACTTGAAAAACCAGTATGGTTAAGGCTTATGCCTATTGTGCCATTGCTAATCTTGTTATTTTTGACAATGCTCTGGTTTGCAGAGTAAAGCAATATTGCAGAATGGGTATCTGCTATGGTGTTGTTTATGGCTTCAGAGCTAGGACCATGAGATACAAACGCATTCGTGAACCCTTTTATGAAGCAGTTCTCAAGCTCAACGTTGCTCGAATTTACTACGTTGACAAAAGTGCCTCCGGAAGTTGCAAAGACCGTATGCCCATTGCAGTTTACTGTGGTGTGATTAGCAGCTGAGCTGTTCGTATTGTAAATATTGTAACAGGTAGTGCCTGTGGTGTAAAGCATGTCATTCTGCAGTGAAATTTCCGAAGGCGAAGTTACAGCTTCGCAAGGAGGATTTTCTGAAATTGCTGGCAAGACCAAAAGCCACCTGCAAGCATTCTTTGTATCGCCGCTGTTTACGCCGTTGATGTTAGCGTAGAAACCACTCGATGATGGCGAACAATAATAATCCAAAATCCTGTTTGAAAATGCGGTGTTGTTATATACGGTATTATTAGTAAAGTTCACAAATGCAAATCCGTATGCAGGGTTTTTACCGGCATTGTTGAATGAAAGTGTGTTTTGTGACGCATTTACAAATCTGAATCCTGTCGAGTTTTTACTGCCGCCTGTTGCTGAATCATAAGAAAGAGAGCTTTTTCTGAGCGTGTTAAACAAGAATCCATAAGAAGAGTATGACGCTGTAGAAACGTCAGAGAGCATGCTTGAAGCTACATGCGAGCCAGTTATGCCATACTGAACTAGTGAAATGCTTGCGTTATTTATTGACACTTTGCTCACATTGCCTAGCTGTATTCCAGTATCAAAATTGAACACCTTGCAGTTATTTATGCTAACGTTCGTTGCGTTGTGTATGCCGAAGGCGTAACCAGAGCCGCTTCCTGTAATTGTAGTGTTCTGGCAAGAAAATACAACATTGCTGGCGCTTATACTGAAGCAGCTTGAAGGCGTAACTATGTTTTGCACGAGCGAGTAGTTTCCAGGATGCGTTATTGCCTGGCAAGAAGACAGCGGGTACACTGCGAGTTGCGGAAGCACATGGCTCTTGCAAGAAGCCCAATTGCAATCAGTAACGCCGCAGGATATGCCTTGGAACAGATTTGAAGTGCTGTTGTAAGTCGATTTAGAGCAGTAAATATCGGCCTTGAAATTTTTGGTTATGTTGCCGCCGTTGAATGCGTCACTGGCACCATTGTTCATGTATATGCCATATTTGTTGCCCTGCATGACAAGATTGCTTAATGTAACGCCTGAAGTGCTGTTTGAATAAATACCGAAAGAGCCATTGTAAGCAGTGATATGATCAAGCGTGCCTCCTGTAACGTTTGATAGGTAAATTCCGTATGTGGAATTGTGAGTGCTTACGTCGCTGATGTTTGCCGAAAACATGTTTGTAGCCTTAACCGCATATGTATCATTTTCAAAATTGCAGTCTGCTACAGAATCGGCAAGCTTGCCATTTATCAAGACCGCTATGCCTGAATTGTCTATGCTGTTATTGTTGCAGTTAAGAGTTGCATAGCCAGAAGCTATTTGTATGCATGGCACAAACCTAGACAGCTGATTTGACAGATTAAGAAACTGCGCCATGTTTATACTATTCGAAAGCGAGTAATTGCCTGGAGTGTCTATAGTGCCGCATGTAGTTATTTTGCCAGGCGCAAGTTTTATTGTAGTAATGTTTGTGGGCAGGTTTGTTGTGGTGCACGAGGCAAAATTGCAGTAGAAATTGGTTTTGCAAGTCGAACTTGAGAAGTTGTTCTCGTGCAAAAAGCCGGATGTGCCTTCACACATCAGGTCCACAGGGTTGTTTGAAAATGAATCCTTGTTGAAAATATTTTTTGTAGAGTTAATTACTATTCCAGAATACAGATTAAAATTGGACGCATCGCCCAGCAGCCTGTTGCCATTTCCTCCAAGCAGGTATATGCCTCCCTCATTGCTTGATGCCCTTGACGCTGAACTATTTGCAATCAAGGAATTATATGAATTGTATAAATACATGCCTGACATAGTGTCGTTTGTTGCATTTACGTTTGAAATGACTGCACTTGAACTGCCATTAACAAATATACCATATGAAAAGTCCTCTACAGCCACATTGCTCACCTTTGCTCCGGTAACGTGGCCTATCTCTATGCCGTAAGAGTATGGAGGAGTTATAGCATACGGTCCTGAACCCTTGATCAGATTGCTGTTCCCGTAAAGGGTCACGTTATTGGCTTCTATGCTTATGCAAGACGCGTTTCTCTCTTTAGTAAATATGCTGTTGATTAGGTAATAGGCGCCTGGCTTGCTTATTACAGTACAATTGTTTATATTGGAAAAGTTTTCATGTAGCGTCGTAGTTACAGTCGTGGTAGATTTATGCACAGACACTGCCTTTATCGCATAAATTGCCATAGCTACTGCCAATACAAGAACAATCAAGACTACAAATATCTTTGCAAAGCTCCTGTGCTCTGGTACAGGTTTGTAGCCGTATTGCGTCTGAGAACTTGGGCTTGGCTGTGAACCTACTGGTTGTTGCACTTCTTGCTGCTCCTGGGCACTTTGCTCTTGAGCAGAAACAGCGCTATCCATATTATCAGAAACCACACAATCAACAGTGCATTTAAATTTACTTTTATGTATTTATAACTAACTATCACTATTAAAGCAGTTGCCTCAGTAGCTCAGTGGTAGAGCGCCTGTCTCGTAAACAGGAGGTCGAGGGTTCAATCCCCTCCTGAGGCTAGTGAACTACCCTGCCCTTGCGGACAAGCTTCCACCACATCCGCAACTTTGGAGCTTCATACGCTTGCCAAGTCAAGGGAACTTCCCGCTCACCGGGTTAACTTTGACTGATTTTATATGATTTTGCCCTATAAGGAAATTGCATAACAAGATCGCATCTGTCGAAATGCTTCATTTCAATATTGAACGCAGAGACATAGACATCTATACAAACAGACTTGCAAAAACTTTTGCGTCGGTTACCATATCGCTTATTTTCAGGTATTCGTTTGGCTGGTGAGCGTTATCAGGCAGAGTAGCCCATACTGCAGAATGCATGCTAAGATCTCTAAAGAACTTGGCTACTGTGCCTCCGCCTATGCCCACAAGCTCTGGCTCAACATGCTTAATTGCATTTATTGATTTGATTAGCATCTGCACTATAGTTGAGCTCGCTGGCGTAGGTTTTGCAGGTATTTCTTCATTAACAGTTTCTATTTCTACGCTTGCTCCAGACTTTGCCGCAATGCGCTCTGCTATATTTGTTATTTCACGTCTTATCTTTTCTGGATTGTAAATAGGCAATATTCTACAATCCATGTAAAACGTTTCGCTTCCAGGCACTATGTTAGTGCTATCTACATTTGCTTCATGCTTCGTCATCTCGAACGTAGAGTAAGGCGGTTTGAAGAGCTTGTCTTTTGCGGCGTATTTGCTGTGCAGAAACTTGTCCAAAGCGCTCAGAATCTGTATGGAAACGCGATAGGCATTTACGCCCAACGCAGGTGTGCTTGCATGGACCTGTTTTCCATGTACTTTGAATCTAAGCCACAAGATCCCTTTCTCTGCTATCTCTATCTGACTACCTTTGTCATTGCCGTCATCTGGCACAAGCATCAGATCATCATGCCTGAATAGACCTTCACTTATTAATTTTTTAGCCCCATATTCACTTCCTGTTTCCTCATCTGCCACTAACGCAAGGCCGAATCTGTATTTTAAATCGGCATTTGATTCTTTCAGCGCCTTTAAGGCAAACAGGCTTGAAACAACTCCCTGACCGTTGTCAGAAGTGCCTCTGCCGTAAATTTTGCCTGATTTTACATAGGCTTTGAATGGATCGTGAGCCCATAAAGACAAATCTCCGGCAGAAACAGTATCGATATGAGATAGTATCCAAAGGATCTTTTCGCCGCTCCCAAAAGTAGTTACCAAATTAGATCTTATAGAACCTGCGGTGTCTTTATAGTCATACCTCTTGACTTTCTGCCCAAAATGCTTCAGTAAGTCTTCAAGATAGTCGGCGCGCTTGCTTTCTCCGGAGCCGCCGCTTTGCGGCGCTATTGCCGGTATTGCGATAATGTCTGAAATTGTCTTTACCATATCTTCCTTGTATGAATCAATCAATTGGAATATACTAGGCATAGTCATCTTTTGAAGGTAAAACAATAAAAAGCAAACATACAATTGGTTTTAGTTTATTTCCCTATGCTCTTTTTAAATAGAAAAGCATGCCTATTGCGAGCATTGTCTGAGGTTCTGAGGTTATCACATATTGCAGTCATATGTGGGTTGACTAAAAAGTGACTTTATGATCCTTATAATAAACTTGCCCGCTTTTATCCCGTTTGCAGAAGGAGACTTCCTGCTGAGTTAAACTTGACTTAATGTGCTTTTTCATTTTAGAATGAAAGCACATTGCTCCTGCTTTCTACCTCTGCTTTAAGCATGCTTTCAAATTCCTTAATGCTCATTTGTTTTTGGGCGCCTGACCTACTTCTTACAGTAATATTGCCATTCTTGCGTTCTTTTTCGCCGAGCACAACGATGTAAGGCGGTTTCTCGTTCAGTGCTTCGCGTATTTTGTACTCTATGGTTCTGTCGCTCGTATCGCACTTTGCGCGCACCTTAGCTTTTTTTAGTTCAGCATTTACCTGCTCAGCATAGTCATTTGTTTTTTCTGATATTGCTATTACTTTTGCTTGTTCAGGCGCAAGCCAGGTTGGGAATTTGCCCTGATAATGCTCAACAAGAATGCCTATGAACCTTTCAAGAGTTCCGAGTATTGCCCTGTGCACCACGACAGGCATTCGCTGCCTACCGTCTTTGTCATTATAGCTCAGCTTGAACCTTTGCGGCAATTGGTAATCGAGCTGTATTGTTGCGCATTGCCATGCCCTGCCCTGCGAATCGAAAACATCAAAATCTATCTTTGGACCATAGAATGCGCCCTCCTTTTCTTTTATTACATACTTTATGCCGTTTGCATCGAGCGCGGCCTTAAGCGCCTCTGTTGCCTTTTCCCACTGCTTTTCGTCGCCCATGTGGTCGTCTGGCATTGTAGAAAGTTTTGCAGCATATTTCATGCCGAAAGCGCCATATACTTCGCCGACCATTTTCAGCAAGCTTGTTATCTCGCTTTCTATCTGATCTTCGCGTATGAAAACATGCCCATCGTCTTGGGTCATCTCCTTGACTCTTAGCAAGCCAGTGGCAACGCCGCTGAGTTCGCTCCTATGGAGCTTGTCGAAAATAGCTGTTCTAAATGGCAATTCCCTGTAGCTCCACTTTCTTGATTTGTATATAAGCATTGTTGAAGGGCAGTTCATAGGCTTTAATCCCACTCTGCCCAAACTAGAGTCGAAAATGAACATGTCTTTATTATAATGCTCCAAATGGCCACTCACCTTCCACAAGGCCACATTGGCAATCTCTGGAGTGCTTATTTCCTGATAATCATATTCCGCTTCTTTCTCGCGCATGAACTTGACAAGCTCGTTATAAATCACGAGGCCATTAGGATGCCAGTATACCATTCCAGGCGATACCTCTTGAAAGCTGTAAAGGTCGAGCTTTTCTCCAATTGTTCTGTGATCGTTCTCTGGCAATCCCGACCAGTCACTCTTTTTTACTATAGACGTATCTATTCTTTCAGAGACCTTTTCGACCTTTGCCACGTGCTTGCCATATGCCTTAGACTGCTCTGCGAACGGGTAGCCCTTCACGTTTATGCTCAATTGCTTATTCCAGCCGAAAGGCGCAGCATGAACCTCTATCTTGCTCTTGCCAGCAAGATCCGCCATGTACTTGAATAGCTTCATTGCTTCTGAAGGAGCGGCCAAATTACTGCTTAGATGCGCAAACGGATACAATATAAGCTTAGGTACTTTCTGCTTTTCTGCAAATTTTATTGCGTCATTTACAGCTGCGCTTGCCTCATCTTCTGTGTCGCCCTTCTCTACGCATACAAACAGCGCTATGGCGTTCTCAACCCTTTCCCGCTTCTTACTGCTCTCTTCGTATACGCTCGACTCTGGCTTTATGAGCGCATACTCTATATTAGCAACATCGAATTGCAAAACGCGCATCTCATCACGCCAAAACATTTGAAAAGAAAGTTTAAATTGATGCTGTATAAGCTATTTGTGCTTTTTCTCTACGAAGAAATTGCCTATTGCAAGGTACTCGGCACCAGTATTCTCTAGAGTCCAAAGTGCGTCGTCAGGGCTCATCACTATAGGCATGCCGTGCTTGTTAAGGCTTGTGTTCAGCACTGCGCCAAAGCCTGTCTTCTTTCTTATGCCAAGTAGCAGTTCCCTGTATTCTTCATTCTCATCGCCAAGGATCTGCGGCCTTGTCGTCATATCTATATGCGAAGCAGCAACAAGCTCATGAAAGCGCTCAGGTATTACCTTATAACCAACAGTCATGAACCTGTTGGGCCTTATATATGGATTCAAAAGCTTTTGAGCATCTTCTTCTAGTATCGTGCTGGCAAAAGGCTGGTAGTAAGGCCTGCGTTTTATAATTATGTTTACTTTGTCGCGGTTCTTAGGGTCGCTAGGTAATGCAAGCACGCTCCTGTTGCCCAATGCTCTGGGGCCATATTCCATTCTGCCTTGGAACCACAGAACAATCTTGTTCTCTTCTGCTATTTTAGCAGAGACATACTTTGCAATATCGCTTATCTCCTGATATTCTATGCTTTGCACTTCAGTATGCTTCTTGATAGCCTGCTCTATCTCTATGTCTGTGTATTCCGGCCCGAAGTACAAATTGTTTATCTGCTTTCTCACAAGCTTGCCATGCTCCTGAAAATCTACCAAATAAGCGGCGCCAAGTGCAAGACCGCCATCACCCATCTGTGGGAACACAAAAAAGTCCTTTACCTCAGGCAACTCATTTATAAGCATATTCACAATGACATTTGAGAAAAGTCCGCCTGCAACTGCAACATACCTTATTCCGGTTTCGCTTATAAATTGTTTCACTATTTTCATAACCTGCTCCTCTGTATGGCGCTGCACTGCATATGCGAGCGCTTCTCTATTGTATTTCCAGAGTAAATGATCTCTTATGTATTCTGCAAGCTCGAACTCGTATTTTATGCCTGTTCTGCTTACCAATTGCTTTTTGCGCTCATCGTATTTGACAATCTTTTCAAGCTCGTGTATAAGTTCAGGATATGAGTATGCGGCAAGCGACATAAGCTTGCCCTCATCCTCGCTGTAGCGCATGTCGCACGCCAGGGTTGCTGCCCCATAGAGAAGCCCCAGGCTTGCGCTTGCTTTGAATGTAGCTAGCCTGTTTAGCGTGCCATTATCACCTATGCTTACGCTGCCACTGAGGCCGTCACCAGCACCGTCAAGCGTTATCACAAGCGCCTCCTTAAAGCCCGACGCGTAATAAGCTGATGCAGCATGAGCAACATGATGCTCAACAAAAACAAGCTTTTTGTCAATACCAAGAACCCGAAGCTTGCGCGCAAGTACGCTATTGCCTATATGCGTGCCGAGAAAGTGCCACATTGCTCTTGGCTTTTGGTCTTGAACGAGCCTAAACACAATGTTTTGCATGTGCATGCGTAGTCTACTCGGCTTTTTGCACGTTTTTCTCCACAGCTCCCGCCTCTTTTTTTCCAGATTTGGCAATATTCTTGCAAAAAGAGCACTACCACCATACCATGGGATTGCCACTTTCTCTATATCTTCAGATTGCATCTGCTTCAAAATATAGCGTATGGAGTTTACAGGAAAGCCAACGTCATTCTTCTTCTTTGTAAACCTCTCTTCATTAACCGCAGAGATTACCTTGCCTTCGTGAACCAAGGCAGCTCCGGCGTCATGCGCATCGTGTATTCCTATAATCGCCATGCAAAGCACGTGAAGCGTTTTAACAGCGTATATATAGGTCAGCATCTTTAAAAATTCACCTTTTTATGGTCTTCCACAATTTTCTCACGCATATCGCATCAAATACGCAATGAGGCATGCAAATGCATGCACCACAACCTTCTTTATCCCTACAAATCTATTTTTGAAAGGCCGAATAGCTCTTTCAACTTCACACGCGCCGAGAACATATGTGTCAAGGTTAGGTTGTTATACATGCGTTTTGCTTTTAGTTTTTTCTGATTATACTACACAGCAAACACCTGCATGTATCTAATCCGATACGCAGTGCATGTTGCATGTGGCTCTTTGCTGCAACCTTTGCAGCGGCTAGAGCCACTGTTATTTTGTTTTAGGGCAGCTGTATCTGTTTTGCCAGTTAAGAAATAAGAAAATCCTGCGTATTCTCTTTTATCTCGAAGCACAAGCATTTAAAGAGGCAACAACCTAGCCAAAGTTGCAGTGCATACACAACTCAGCAATTAGAAGCGCAGCTTTGCACGCATCGCAGCATAGCATTCTGCTTTTTTCTCCTGCGTGGCAAAAAGGCACGGTTATTTGCTACGCAGAACAAGCCCGCGCTTTAGCCCCGCTTGCTATTGGGCCTGCTCGTAAGCAACGTACTTGCCGGCATCTTGAACTGAAACATTACGAGCTATCCACTTTGGCTCGTCTTCCCAGTACCATTTCTCGAGCTTCTGCCGCGCGTACCTGCTTATTACAGGCGCATGCCAAAGCATTATTTTGCACCAAAACTGCACGTTAGGCTTTCTTGGTAACTTTTCCATTCTGTGCACCTCTTCCTCTAATTGCATAAATGCATGCAATGCGGGCATATTCAACTCTATTTTTGCTTAGGTAATGGCCAATTCTGCATTCTTTGTTTGCCGTTATTGCAATGCCGTAATCGCCTTCGCCTACTATTAATTGCTTGACGCCTTTTATGTCAATTACTCTTTCCGCAAATGCGCGCACATCGCTCATGTGCCTTGGTCTAACAAGGAAAAGATCGTTCTGTATGCTCTTCCCAGTGATACTCCCCACTCACACACCTTTTAAACAGAAAGAATTGGCAGGCGCAGGAGGCAAATAAGGGTGGGCATTATGGTGGGTTTTAGTAAGTGCAAAACAAGAATAATGCACTCCACGCATCAAATTCCACCTCCCGCGCTTGTATATATTGTGAACAACCTTTTATTTAGTCACTTATTGTAATTAAAGAGTGTTTGAGTGCAGAGGATTCGGGTTTTAAGTTTATATTGTATTTAGGTGCATGGTTATCCTTTATACGGACAGAAGCACAGGTAAAATAGTTAACCATATACAAAGTTTAATCGGCTCTATTTTTGCTAATCAAGGGAAAGAAATATAAATTACATTTGCGTAATTTGCATATGCAAGAGCTGCCTCAAAACATTAAGGAAACCTTCGAAAAGCTGAGGCAGAACAGGAGGTGGCTGAGAGTAGTATTGATAAAAGGCCACTATTACGTCTATGAAGAAACTACAAGAAAGCAGCCAAACGGCAAACAAAAGACATACATGCTTTACATAGGCCACATAAGGGAAGACGGCACTTTCGAACCGGTAAAGATAAGGAAAAGGGAATACACAAAGGTAAACAGTCTTGAAGAGCTACTTGGCAGCAGTGAAGCAGGCGCGTTTAGAGAAATAATATACCCAGGCGAGATAGACTTGAAGATACTAGAGATAATCAGCACCGATGCAAGGACGCCTGCAAAAGAGATTGCAAGAAGGATCGGCATAACGACAACGATGGCGCGGAACAGGCTTGCGAGGCTTGTTAAGAGGTATGGCATAAAGTATACTATAGAGATGACACCTAGGCCCTTCGGCTACTTCAGGTACATCTGCCTTGTAAAGTTCCTTAAAAGGAGGCCAGACCTGGAAGAGGTAAAGAAGGTGCTTGAGGCAGAGCCCGCAGTGCTATACGCAGCTGCGCTCAAGGGCGACTACGACCTATTCATCTATATGCTTGCGGAGAATACGCAAATCTTGGAAAACAAGATTTATGAAATAAGGTCAACGCCTGTATTCGCGCTGCATCCTGCTTCATGGGTAGTTACATACATTACTTATGCTTATGGTTACGTGCTTCTAAGAGACGCATTCTTTGAAGACTTAAAGGCAAAAGTATGGCACAGAACAAAGGAAACGCCAAGAAAGCCGCGAGACGCAATAACCGAGAGAGAATTCCAAGTCCTTAGACTTCTTAACGAGAACAGCAGGCTGGAGTTTGTGGAGATGGACAAGCACCTAGGTTTTGAGCGCGGCGCATCCCAATACATATATCACAAACTTATAGAGAGAGGCATTATCTTGCGTGCCACTATAACTATGCAACTGCCTAAAAAGTATGATGTGCTTGCTGTATGCGAGCAGACCGAAATTGGCTCTTTCAACGAAAACAGGAAAAGATTCCTGCAACAAATGATAGATCTGCCAAACACGCCTGCGAGCACATACGCGCTAGCTGGCGACATAGGCGCCCCTTATGGCGCATTGTTTGTTGTGCCTTCGTATTCTGAGAACATCAAGGAAACAGAGGACATGCTGAACGAGTTTGTAAAAGGCTCAACAATAAGCACAAGTATAGTGTCAAGAGTTCTTTTAGGCAGTATTGGCTACAGGAGGATAAGCAAAGAAGTAATACCACAATTCCAAATAATAGAAGAACTTTCGCAGAAAGAAGAGCAACAGAAAAATAGGCAAACTAATTACTAGAAATAGATTATTGTGCTAATATAATTTAGAAGCCACCGCAGCCTCCCATACATTTCACCTGCATACCCCTAAAACCTTTGTATTTATAAAGCTTTTGTAACGCCACAGGAATAACAGTATATGCGAACAGAGCGCAGAACAACACATTTTAAGTTCAACGTATTGCGTGGAGTTTCAAGTGCATATGAACTAGCAGCTGGTTACTGCCAAACACGCCTGCAAGCACGTATGCGCTTGTTGGCGATATAGGCGCTCCTTATGGCCTATTGTTTGTTGTGCCTTCGTATTCTGATAACATCAAGGAATCAGAGGACATGCTGAACGAGTTTGTAAAAGGCGCAACAATAAGCACAAGTATTGTGTCTAGGGTTCTCTTAGGCAATATCGGCTACAGGAGGATAAGCAAAGAAGCAACACTACAATTCCCAGTGATAGAAGAACTTTCACAGAAAGAAGAGCAACAGAAAAGCAGACAAATTAACTACTATTAAGCAACGCCAAATGCTAACATAATTTACGTGCCAACACAGCCTCCCATTCTATTACCTGTATACCCCTAAAACCTTTGTGTTTATAAAGGTTTTGCAACGCCACTGGTAAAGCAGTATATGCGCCTGCATGCCGCCACGCACATAGAACCGTGCGGGCCGCAGCAAGCCTTTCACAAGATTCACAAGATAAAAGTTATAGCATGGCAATGCTGGCATACGCAACTACAGAACTGAAATCGCCAGTTGAATAACCAGAGTTGCCATACTTGAGCAGTAAGCCCTTCTTTGCCCCGTTAGATTTTGCGAACAATACTGCTGCTGAAATAGGGCCATAGCCGCATGCAGTGTCATCGGCATCGGCTAAAAGCTTTCTAAAAAGAGCCTCGTCGAGGCTTTCAAGTGCATGTATTGCGGGCATATCCTTTTGCTCTGCTACGCTTGCTGGCTCGTAGTGGTCAAAGTCTGAGCTCGCTATAAACGCTATGCGCCTTCCGAGCTTTTTGCTAGCGCTCAGCACAGCGTCGCACACAGCTTTGCTTGCGCCTGCGCCCTGGTCGCTCATGCATATAAAGGCGAACTTGGGCTCTTGGAACAGGTGCTGAATGAAAGGAACTTGTACTTCTATTGAGTGCTCCTCAGCTATTTCCGACTCGCTTGTTGAAAATCTTTTATCATAAACAGAGACTTCTTTTGAAAATTCAGTATCGTTTTTGGCAATACCCAAAGGCGTTTCCCAATCCTCGAGCGACACTGTAACAAAATCTGCATAGCCCATGTGATTTGGACCTACTATTACGAAAGTGTCTACATGTTTATCTGCTGCGTATTCAAGAAGTGCAGAATAGGTGTATGCGGCGACATAGCCAGAATATTCGTATCCTGCATGGGGCGCAACAAAACCTGACGCTTTTTTAATTTCTGCAGTGTCGATCTTGCTCTTGTCAACGCTCTTGAAAAGAAGGTCAAGCATCTTGCTTAAATCTGTCTTTGAGCCTGGATAAAACATGCCCGCAACTGCTGGTTTCCTTACCAAAAAATCACCGGTATGCTACCTTATTATAAACCATAATTTAATATTTAACCTATGCAGCGTTTTGGCAGAGGCTATGCAAACATTGTGCTCTCGAGGCTTAAGCATAGGTATTCGAGCGAGCTGCACACGCAGCTAAAGCACAGGAACAAGACTGAGCTTTTTGTAGCTGTTCTTCTTTCGCCGCAGTGCACGGATACGCAGACAAATAAGGCAACAAAAACGCTCTTCAAGCACTTCCATTCGTTTAGCGACTACGCTAAAGCAAGCGTCGGCGAACTTGAAAAATATCTCAAAGGCATAAACTATTACAAGACAAAGGCGCGCCACTTAAAAGAATCTGCCGAACAAATCTGCTCGCTTTACAATGGAAAGGTGCCAAAGACCATGAAAGAATTGCTGCTGTTGCAAGGTGTAGGAAGGAAAGTGGCAAATGTGATATTGAGCGAAGCGTATGGAATAAACGAAGGCATAGCTGTAGACACGCATGTAAAAACCGTTTCATACAGGGTTGGCCTTACAAAGAGCAGAAAACCTGACAAGATAGAAGAGGACTTGATGAGAAGGTTTAACAGGAAAGACTGGGGAAGCGTTTCAAATGCGCTTATAGCGCTTGGTCGCGATACCTGTAAAGCGGCAAAAAAAGAATGCGATAGATGCGTACTTAATGACATTTGCCCCAGCAGCACAGTTACGCAGTGAACTACCAAGCAATTGCGGACGGGGCTTCCGCCATATCTGCTTGTTCGGAGCTTCTCGCTTCAACGGCAATGCTTGCTTTCACATGCGGAATACTTTTATGTATTCGAGCATGCTACTTGCAGAGGCATAATCCTCTGCGAGCGTCTCGCCTAGGTTACCTAGGCAAAGCCCTTCTTTCTTTATTTATTCAGCAGAGGCAACATTCTTATTAAGCAAGTTGCACGAAGGGCATGACTTGAATTATGTATGATGGCGTGCAGCTAAAATGATAAAAAGGTAAATTGCGTGTTATGGTAGAAAAGCCAATACCATAGTCAACGTTTTTTGGAAATATTTAAAAAGGAAACGTGTAAATATACTCGTGGTGCATTGGACAACATTGAAACGATCAAGCAGGCAGAGGAACTAAGCAAAAAGCGCATAGCAGAAGCAACGGTAAAGAGGGCAGAGATCATAGCAGAGGCAGAGAAAGAGGCCGCCAAGAGCATAGAGAACGCAGTTGCAGAAGCAAACAACAATGCTGCAAACGCGCTTAAGGCAATTGAGGAAGAAATGGGCAAAGAACGCATAAGGCGTTTGGAAATTGCTAGGAAGCGGGCAAAAAAGATTAGTAATGCAAAGCTCTCTAAAAGCGCTATAGAAAAAGTAGCAAAGGCCGCTGCAGAAAAGATCATTTCTGATTGATATTGATGTTTATGTTGCGAACGGAGCCGATGACAAAGGTAAGGGCCGTATTCCTAGAGCAAAATAAGCCCGAAGTAATAAGAACGTTGCACGGGCTTGGCGTGATAGACTTTAGAAAGAGCAAGCTGAGTCTTATTGACGACACGCCGCTAATGTATTACCAGCAGATTTACGATGCGCTAATAAAATTTGAAGGCGCGCTGGCGCTTATCCCAAAACAAGCAACGCACAAGCGCATAGAGCATATGCCATTAAAGCGGCTACTTAAAGAAGCGGCGCATAACAGAGCAGTTGAAAAGATATACGCGCTTGCAGATATGCGCGAACAACTCATGGAAACACAAAAGAAGATAGAATATGCGCAGAAGGTAGCTGCATTGCTATTTCGCGTTGGCGTAAGCCCCGAAGCTCTGAACAGCAGCAGCGTAAAGTTTGAGGCATATATTGGAAACGCAAAGGAGATAAGCGCAATGAATGAAATATTAGCAAAAGAGAAAGGAGTTGCAACGAAGTATTACCTAGAGCATGGTGTTGGCTTTTTGCTTGTCGCTTTTGAAGCGGACAGAGAAACAGTAGTAGAAGCGTGCGCGAAAGCGCAAAAAAAGGCTCCTGAGCGGCTTGACCTTAAAGCAGAATATATAGAGGGCAATGACCCTAAGAAACTAGTAAAAGAGCTTGGCAAGCGCAGTGCAGAAAACGAGAGGCGCATAGATGAAATAGAGCGCAATCTTGCTAGAGAAGGAGCAAAGAGCTATGCAAACATTGCTGCTATGACTGAGATGCTTCATATAGAGCTTGACAGGGCGAACGCAAGCTCGATGTTCAAGAAGACAGAGAGCACAGCATTGTTAGAAGGGTGGATTCCCAGCAAGCAGTACGTATATTTTGAAAAGGCGTTGCTTAGCGCAACAAAAAACAACGCATATATTGAAAAGATGCAAGACGACGAGCTTGCGCCTACTTTGCTCAACAGGCCTAAGATCTTGAAGCCGTTCGATTTCGGCATGGAATTCTTCTCTTTGCCAAGGAGCGACGAGATAGACCCGACATGGTTCTTCATAGGCTCGTTCCTGATATTTTACGGCTTCATGGTAAGCGACGTCGGCTATGCTCTGCTCTCGTTCCTGCTTGCAAGCTGGATCGCTAGAATAACAAATCCAAACGGTCTGACGCACAACGCTGCAAAGGTGTGGCGGCTTGGCGCAATACCTGCAGCAGTATTTGGAGTAATAACAAACCAGTACTTTGGCCTTAAGCTTGACCAGTACTTCATGCCCTTTGCAGGCATAGACTGGCTCAAGAGCATAACCGTGTTCCTTGCAATAAGCATAATCATGGGCATTACAGAGATAGTAATAGGGCTTGTCTTCGGATTCATTAACAGGTACAGGCGCGGAGAAAAGCTCAAGGCATACAGCAAACTTACTGGCATAGCTACAATATTGCTCGGCACATTCTTTGTTGCTGGAGCTTTCTTCGGCGTTATGGGTTCGCTTGCCATGCCTTTCGGCATTGGCGCCCTCATAGCGCTAATAGCGACGGTAGTTCTGGGCGGAAGCGAAGGCTCTGAAGCAATGTCACTAATAACACACACGCTCAGCTATGCGAGAATTATGGGCTTTGGCCTGACGAGCGTAATGATAGCATTTCTCATCAACACAGCATTCACGCCGACGCTTGCTAACGGCATTCCCATGTTTATCCTGCTTATAATAGTATTCCTTGTGCTTCACACGCTCAACATGATCGTATCGATGTTTGAGGGCATAGTGCAAGGCGTAAGGCTCAATATTGTTGAATTCTTCACAAAATTTTACTATGGCGGCGGTATAAAGTTCATGCCGTTTGGCTATAAAAGGCTACTTACTAAAGAATAAGTGGTAACATGATAAGCATAGACGCTGCGATCGCTGCAATTGGTGCGGGTCTGGCAATACTGGGCGGTGCTGTAGGCACAGGCATAGCCCAATCTGGCATAGGCTCAGCAGGAATGGGCCTCTTGGCAGAGAAGCCTGAGACGACAGGCCAAGTGCTATTGTTTCTTGTGATACCTGAGACACTAGTGATCTTTGGCTTTGTCATAGCAATACTGATAATGCTTTCTGCCGGGCTTATATAATGTGGCGAGCAAATGCCACTTAAGGACATAATAGATAATATAAATGCAGAGGCTGAGCAGCAGGCAAAAGCAATCATCGAATCTGCAAAAAGCGAGGCAAGAAAATTATTGGAAGACGCGAAGAGCAGTGCGAAAGCAAAGTCAAGGGAAATAGAAGAAACTGCAAGGAAAGAAGCTGCTGCGCGCAGACAATTCCTTGAGCAGAGCATTGGCACGGAAGAGGCAGAGCTGCTCAGCGGCGCTTTCGGCGATGCTGTTGAGCGCACCACAAAACAAGTAATTGCAGCACTTTCTAAAGAGCTTGAAAAGCATATCGATGAAATAATTGCTAGCGCCATAGAGCAATTCATGCGCTCTGTACCAAAGGAAGAGGCAAGGGCGTTAGTAGATAGAAAATATGAAAAGGCAGTAAAAAGCAAAGGCATCGAAGTAATAGAAAAAGCCGCAAGCCCAGGAGAGCTTGTGCTAGAATCGAGCGACAAGCTCATAAGCATGCACATAAGCGCCAAGCAGATCGCTGAAGCAAACAAAGACCTTGTGGCAAGCCTTGTAGCAAAAGAGCTGAAGAAAAAGGTGCAATTATGAAAGCAGTGGAATATGGTTATGCAAATGCACGCGTAAAGGCAATGGAATCTATGCTGTTGAGCAATGACCTCATTCAAAAGATGAGAAGCGCAAGAAGTGTAGATGAGCTTGTTCCGATGCTTTATGATACTGCATACAAGCGCAATCTTATTGAGTTTGGCGGGCTCAACATTAAAAGCTCGCTCCTGGATTTCGCAATAAACAAGAACCTTTCAGAGAGCGTCGAGAAGCTCGTCAGAATAACGCCGAATAGGTACAGGAAGCTGATGCAGGCGCTTGTCTCCAAATGGGATTTTGCAAACGCAAAGCTTGCAATAGAAGCCAAAGCGAGAGGCATTGCATACGACAAAATTTCCGATTATGTTACAGACAGAGGACCTTTCAACGCAATCGTTATTAAGGAGGCACTTGGGAAAAAAGACATTAGCGAGCTTCTTGAGTTTCTTGCAATAAGGGCGCCGAGCAGCTACAAGGAGGTAATTGCAAAAGCAGCGCAGGCGTATGAAAAGAACAAAAACCCATTTGCTGCGATAGATGCGATAGACCTCAACTCCTATGCGCTTGTAGGCGCTGTTGCACGTGCCCTGTTTGCAGACGACACAAAAGCCGCACGCATTGTGAAGATAAGCATAGACATCCAAAATATGATCACACTGATAAGGGCAAAGGCAAATAATGCGACATTTGAAAGCGTTGAGCAGAGGCTGCTGAAAAGCGGCAGCATAAGCATTGCAGAGCTTGCTGACACATACGCAAAAGCCAATACAGTAGACGAGTTTGTTGGCGCAGTAAAGCAGAAAGGCTTTGCAAATGGTTTAGATGCTTACAATAAGACAGGCTCGCTCACACAATTGGAAATTGGCATGCGTAAACAGCTGCTTGAGAAGAGCAGGGGCATGCTTGCAGAAGTGCTTTCATTTGCTGCAATATTAGCATACGCCTATGTCAAAGAGCTTGAAGCAATAAACTTAAGAGTGATAATAAAGAGCAAACAGTACATGCTGAGCGAGAGCGAGCTCAACGAGCTTGTGATTGCATGACATACAAAATTGCGATAGTTGGAAACGAACTTTTATGCACAGGCTTTGAACTAGCAGGCGTAGCCACGTATATAGCAACAAGCGCCGAGCAGGCGCAGAAAATAATAGTGGAGCTGCTAGGCCAAGACATAGGCATAATAGGGATAAGCTCGGGCCTTCTCAAGGGCATTGACAGGGAGCTTGCGCATAGACTAGAAACAGGCATGCTGCCAATGGTTGTTGAGCTTCCGGAATACGGCGAGGAGATAGCCGAGGATACGCTCCGCAAACTCATAATAAGAGCAGTGGGCATAGACCTAGAAGCAGGGTGATTTTTTGGGCTATATAGAAAGAATAACAGGTCCTCTTGTAATTGCTAAAGACATGCTTGGAAGCAGCATGTACGACGTAGTCAAGGTTGGCGCATCGGGAATAATAGGCGAGATAATACAGCTCCGCGGAGACCGCGCAGTGATACAGGTTTACGAGGATACATCAGGTATAAGGCCCGGAGAGCCTGCCAAATCATTGGGCGTGCCACTCTCTGTGGAATTAGGGCCAGGCATTATCGGCAAGATATTTGACGGCCTGCAGAGACCGCTTGAGCTAATGGAAAAAAAGGAGGGTGCATTCATAAGAAGGGGCATAAGCGCTGAAAGAATTGATAAGAAGGCGCGCTGGCACTTTGTGCCTGATAAGCAGATAAGGAAAGGCGCGCATGTAGATGAAGGCCAGATAATCGGCTATGTGGATGAGACAAAGCTCATCAGGCATTACATAATGGTGCCAAACGGAGTAAGCGGCACAGTAAAAGAAATAAAGGAGGGCAATTTTACAGTAGAACAGGCAGTAGCAAAAGTAGAAAATGACGGCAAAACCATTGAAATAAGCATGATTCAGCAGAGGCCGGTTAGAAGGCAGGCTAAGCTGATTAAAAGGCTAAATATAAATGAACCGTTGGTCACTGGGCAGCGCATTATAGACACATTCTTCCCAGTTGCGAAGGGCGGCACAGCGGCAATACCGGGCCCGTTCGGCTCTGGCAAAACAGTCATTGAACATCAGCTTGCAAAATGGAGCGACGCCGATGTTATAATATACTGCGGTGTAGGCGAACGCGGCAACGAGATGGCAGATGTGCTTAACGAATTTCCACAATTGAAAGACCCTAAAAGTGGAGAGCCTCTAATGAACAGAACAGTACTCATAGCAAACACAAGCAACATGCCAGTGGCAGCGAGAGAAGCGAGCATATACACTTCAGTAACGATAGCAGAATATTTCAGGGACATGGGCTACAACGTAGCGGTAATGGCAGATTCTACTTCCAGATGGGCTGAGGCAATGCGCGAAATATCCACAAGATTAGAGGAGATGCCTGGCGAAGAGGGCTACCCTGCGTATTTGCCGAAGAGGCTTGCCGAATTTTACGAAAGGTCAGGAAAGGCAGAAACCCTGGCGCATAAGACAGGCTCAATAACAATAGTAGGCGCAGTATCACCTCCAGGTGGCGACATTACAGAACCTGTGACTCAAGGCACCCTGAAGATAACAAAGGCATTCTGGTCCCTTGATGCTGCATTGGCCAGCTCGAGGCACTTCCCTGCAATAAACTGGCTGAATAGCTATTCCTTGTATCTTGATGCGCTTGAGCCATGGTACAAAGCAAAGTTAGGCGACGAGTGGCTTAGAAACAGGCAAGAGGCGCTTGCGCTGCTCCAGAAAGAGGCCGAGTTGCGCGACATAGTCCAGCTTGTCGGCGAGGAAGCGCTGCCAAATCAGCAGAGAATTTTGCTTGAGATAGGCAAGATGTTAAGAGAAGATTACTTAAGGCAGAGCGCCTTCGACGAAATAGACGCATATTCGAGCATGACAAAGCAGAACGCAATGCTTTCATCAATTCTGAATTTCGCGAGAATGGCAGTTGGCGCTGCCGAAAAAGGGGTGAGCACAAGCAAGATTATAAGCACAAAGTCAAGGCATGACATCTCAAGGATCAAAGAAATTTATGAAAAAGATATTGGGCGAGAGACCGCAAGGATAAATAAGCAAATTGAAGAGGAGTTTGCAGCATTGCTTGCTGAGCACGAAAAAGAGGAATTAGAGCAGAAGGCAACACAGCAGCAAGCACAACAGCAAATGCAACAGCAAGCGCAACAGCAATCACAATCGAAATCGCAACAAGGTGCGGCAAAGCAGGTGTGATCGCATGAACTTTGAGATAACGTATAACACAATTGAAAGGGCTTACGGCCCATTGCTTGTAGTCGATAAAGTCAACAATGCAGCGTATAACGAGATAGTGCGCATAAGGCTTCAAAATGGCGAGGAGAGGCTTGGGCAAGTGCTCGACACTGCGAATACATATGCAATTGTGCAGGTATTCGGCGAAACCGCAGGCATAAACATCAACAAAACAACCGTAACATTTACAGGCTCTACTTATAAAGCAGGAGTAGGCGAGGACCTGCTGGGCAAGATATTCAACGGACAAGGCATGCCAATCAACAGAGGCGAAAAGGTTATTTTCGACGACAAAAGAGACATAAACGGCGCCCCGATAAATCCAAATGCAAGGGGCTGGCCTAGCGAAGCTATAGAGACAGGCATCTCTGCAATCGACGGCTTAAACACATTGCTCCGCGGCCAGAAGCTGCCATTGTTCTCTGGCGGAGGCCTTCCGCACAATGCGCTCGCAGCACAAATAACAAGGCAAGCCGCAGTGAAGGGCGCAAGCGATTTCACTGTCATATTTGCAGGCATAGGCATAACCTACGACGATGCGGCATATTTCATAAATGAGATAAGAAAGACAGGCGCAATGAAAAGAACGGTAATGTTTCTCAATCTGGCAAGTGACCCAAGCATAGAGCGCATTCTTACTCCAAGGATTGCGCTTACGGAAGCAGAGTATTTGGCTTTTGAGCGTGACATGCATGTGCTTGTAATACTCGACGACATGACACAATACGCAGAGACGCTTAGGGAGATAGCCAGCGCGAGGGAAGAAGTGCCTGGCAGGCGAGGCTACCCAGGCTACATGTATACTGACTTGGCAAGCATATACGAGCGCGCAGGCGTCATAAGGGGCAAAAAAGGCAGCATTACGCAGCTCAATGTGGTAACTATGCCAGGAGACGACGTAACGCACCCAATACCTGACCTCACAGGCTACATAACCGAGGGCCAGATCTTTCTAGATAGAGAATTGGCAAACAAGGGCATATATCCGCCGATACAGCCTTTGGGTTCGCTCTCAAGGCTCATGAACAATGGTATAGGAAAAGACAAAACTAGAGAAGACCACAAAGGAGTTGCTGACCAGCTTTATGGAGCTTATGCACGTGCACGGGAAGTAAGGAGCATAAGCATGATAATAGGCAAAGATGCGCTGAGCGAGGACGAAAAGCTTTACCTTGATTTTGGCGACGCATTCGAAAACAGGTTTATAAGGCAGGAAATCAATGAGCGCAGAAGCATAGAGCAAACCCTCGACATAGGCTGGGAACTGCTAAGCATGCTGCCTGAAGCAGACCTTACAAGAGTAAAGAAAGAGCACATAGAAAAGTATTACAAAGCTAAAGCCAAAGCCAGTACTAACGCCAAGGCGCATGAGTAAATGCAATGAGGCAATAAAATGCAAGCAAAAACGCTCAATCCGACACGAAGCAATCTTATAGCGCTGAAGAGGCGCCTAGCTATAACTGAGAAGGGTCATGAGATACTCACGCACAAGCGCCAGGCGCTTGTAAACGAGTTCCTTAAGCTGCTTGCAGAGCCGAGAAAAAGAAGGCACCACTTGGCTGCAATACTGCAGCAAGGCTACAAGAAGGTCATGATAGCAAATGCCTATATAGGCAATTTTGAACTTGATCAAGTCGCGTATTACATGAAAGAAGCCAGCCCAGTTGGCATAGAGATAAAGAACATAATGGGCGTGCGCGTGCCTGAGATAAGCGCAACAAGGCCGAAGCAAATGCAGGCACCATTCGGCGCAAGCCTCGCTGTAGATGAGCTAAACGAATCGTTTACAACTGCGTTGCAGGCGCTCATAGACGTGGCTGAGACCGAGCATGGCCTCAAAAAGGTAGTCTTTGAAATAGAAAGAACAAAAAGGCAGATAAATACGCTAGAGCACATAGTAATACCAGGCATAAAAGCAAACTCTAAGTACATAGAAATGAGAATAGATGAGATGGAACGCGATATGTTCATCTCGCTCAAGCATGTAAAAAATATGCTTGCAAAACGTGCATGAAATGGGCTTTTTATCCATTAGAAGCAGGCATGTCTATAACGCGCTGCTTGAAGATGAGGCGATAGCATCAGCAATAGAAGCGAGAGGCAAAAAGGTCATTTACCTAAACGCAGGAGACCCCACTGCGTTTTTCCCAACTCCTATGCATATAATAAAAGAGTACAAAGCAGCGCTTAACGCAGGCAAAACCGCATACGCTGCGCCAGAAGGCGCCAAGGAGCTCAGAGAAGCAATAGCAATGAGGTACAATAATGAATATGGCATAAGCGCAAATTACGATGATGTTTTGGTAACACAGGGTGTCAGCGAAGCCCTTGATTTCCTAAATGAATCAGTAATAAATCCGGGCGATTCTGCAGTGCTGTTCAAGCCCTATTACCCTTTGTATCCCATATTCTTGTTAAACAGCGAGGGTAAGCCGATATACGAGCATTATTACGAAAACAAGGATTGGAATATAGACCCAGACATGCTCGACAAGACCATAAGGAAAAGCGGCAAAAAACCCAAGTACGTGCTTATTACAAATCCAAACAATCCAACTGGAACCATATTAAAAAGAGGTGTTCTTGAAGACATTGCAAAGCTGGCAAACGAATACAGCATGCTGCTTGTCAGCGACGAAATATATGATGAGATAATATTTAACAACAAGAAGTTTACAAGCGTTGCGCAGATCGCAAAAGGCATGCCATATGTAATACTTAACGGCATGTCAAAGGCATACGATGCCACAGGCTTCAGGCTTGGTTACATGCTTATTCCTGAGCAGGATAATCGCTCCGTTGAGCTTAAGGGCAAGCTTGCGGATTACGCAAGGGCGAGGCTCTCTGCAAACACGCCGGCACAATACGCGTTTGCTGCTTCGCTAAAGCAGGAGCATAAGCACAAGGAAGAGCTCAGAAAGATGGTTAGCGCGATAGAGGAAAGGGCAAAGTTCATAACGAAACGGATAAACGAGAGCGAGTACATGCACACAGTAGAGCCCAGCGCAGCATTCTACGTATTTCCAAAGTTGAACATGGAGCTGCTTAACCTAAAAGACGACAAGGAATTTGTGAATAAGCTGCTAATAGAAAAACAGGTTATGCTCAGCAGGGGCTCTGGCTTTGGCGAACCCGGTTACGTAAGAATAATAGCGTTGCCACAAAAAGATATTTTAAGCAGAGCGCTTGATAAAATAGAAGAGTTTTGCAAGGAACACAGAAAATAGAAGGAGGCATAGTCTAATGGTAGGACGTCACCCTTACACGGTGAAGGTCTGGGTCCGATTCCCCGTGCCTCCACATAACTTTGAGTCAGATGGAATAAGTTTTTGCCATAGACTTGTCACTGAAAGGGCAATTAATATAAATGGGGAATTTTACATAGTACTGTGATAAAATGGATAAAATTATCAGCGAGTCCAGGGAGATAATAGAATTAAGTAAAGGAGGCTCTTTTCTGCTCAATGCAAAAAGCTTTTTAGAAGACTACAATAAATCAATCGGAAACATAAACAACAAAATCGACTCCCTGCGCAAATATATAATTGATTTAGGCAGCAAAGGGGCGCCTGCAAATGAGCCTCTGGGCGCATTGAAAAGAGCAACGAAAGGTCTGAATTTAAGAGATAAAAAGATCAGCGATACTGCATATCGCCTGTTGGCGCCGATAATTAACGAGGCAGAGACGCTTGAACTACATGATTATGACGGAATGAGAAAACTATTAGAAAGATCTGCAATAGTTCTAAAACAAGAATTTGATAAACTAGGCATAAAAGATGAGCTGGAGCATTTGCGAGATGCCGAAAATGAACTGAACAAAAGGATAGGCGACATAAAGCATGAAAAAGAGCAGCTTGACAGCAAGTATGGAAATTCGGGTGGTGGCAATCAAGGACTTGGCGGATATATTCGCAGGGCAGGGCACGAGATTGACGTCTATTTTGGTGGCCACTCTGTAAATGCACAGTACGAAAAGTTTATAGATGCCATAACCGGGGGGCAAGCGATGGCACATGCAGAATCAGCCAAAAGCTTGCTTGACAGCAAGTTAAGAGACATTGCAGAGCAAGTTGCAGCGTATCAAATAGCAGGGCAAATCATAGGGAGAATTTACAAAGACTACAATGGCGTGGGCAAGAAACCCGACATGAAAGGAATAGGCGATGAAGTTAAAGCACTAAAGGACATTATTAATGACGTAAAAGAAGGCAAAATGCTTAAAAAGGAAGCCGAAACGCCGCCTGCCGTACCTAACTTTGATAAGAAACTAAATAAAAGTGAAGAAGCTTTGGCCACAGGAAAAGTGGTTGAAATAATGGAAAAAAGGCAGAAGGAAATAGCAGAAAAAATAAATGAACTAGGCTCGGACAGCACCGAAGAGATAAACAAGATTAATGCTCTGGTGTTAGATTACAACGCAGAGATAAGTGGCCTTACCGCAGGCGAACTGGGGCTCACAAAAGAGGAAATAGATAAGCTCAAGGAACTTAAGAGCAGGCTGAATAAAGGAGTAGAAGAGAAAGCCAAGCAAATCGGGCTTGAAATTAAATATGTTACTTTAAGCAGTGAGCACACAGAAAAGATAACAAAGCACCTTGAAAAGCTTTATGAGGAAAAAGAAGAAAAGGCAATAAAAGAGGCAGTAGGAAAGTACCTCGAAGAAATAGCACCCATCTTGACTAAAACACTTAATTTAACACCAGAAGAAGCAACGCAGCTGGGCAATGAGATAAATAAATGGCTTGCTGCGACGAGAAAAAGGCATAAGGCACTTAGAGAGGCACTGAGAAATCGAGCGCAACAGCAAGTACCGCAGTTGGGAGCCAAAAGCAGCACGTAGAAAATAAAGACAATAACATCGGTGTTCAAGCCTCCTGGCTAAACAGCTCGCGCCACGAAATATTATTTGATAACACAACACGGCAAGCGCTATCGAGCGCTTTTGCTTTTGGCCTTGCGCTTGATGCGATACTTTACAACGCAATGAAATAAGACGCAATTGGCCTAAAGCAGACTAATCCTGGCATAGGCGAGGATAAAGGCAACTGATTACGCAGTTAAAACAGAGCAACGAAATGCAAACTAGAACCGCTTTTCAATAATAAAAGGATAAGAAAGAGTCAAGATTCAAACAAAAAGAAAAGCCCTTTCGGGCTTTTCAAACAACTGCTATTGCTGTTTTTATGAGCTTGCTGCTGCGAGCAGGTCGTTTATGAATTCGTTGCCTGCCTGCACGGTCTGGTTTGCGTAATAGCCTGCTACGAGTATGCGGTTTGTGCCGAACGCCTGCACTATTACTGAATCAGGCCCTGAAGGTCCGAAGCTGCTGTTGAGGCTTGGGTTCTGCGCAAAGATTTGCGCTGCAACGCTGTTCACGTATTTGCTTCCTACTACTATCAGCGTGCTTGCCGGGTTTGCGTTTGTGTCAAGCACTACAAGCGGTGTTGAAACCGTGTTGAGCTTTACAGGTGTTATTGCCTGTGATACGCTTGGCACTGCTGTCAAGTTGCTCAGTCCTTCAACTGTGCAGCCAGTAGTTGCGTTGCTTGCAAAACTGCACTTTGCGGTTACGTTCGCTATTGTTACGTTAGGCAAGTTAGTCGCTTGGCCTATGCCAAACGGACCTACAACCTTCTTCGTTGATGTCACTGTTGCATTTACAGGTCCTACAGCAAACTGCAGCATGTCAACGCTCTTCGCAAGGTCGACAGTCAAGCTGGTCGGCGAAATGCTTGCAACTTCGCTGCCTTTCTCAGTCCTGAATCCCTGCTGGACGTTGAAGCTAGCGCCTGACGTGCTCGTGTAAGTCATGTTGTTGTGCGTTCCAGGAGTGTTTGAAGTAGTCGCAGAATAGTTGAGTTGGAACAGATTGTTAAGCGCTGCAGAAGCGCCTGCTGTTGAGTTGACAATGTCAAAGCTGAGAAGGTCATTTGCTACTGTGTTAGTAGGCACTGGGAATTCTTCTATTGAGTAGCTGAAGTAGCTTTGTGCACCTGTTGTTCCGCTTGCTATAGAGACCGGTGTTATAGTGAAGGTTGCCTGTGGTTGCCCGTTACCTTGGTTGTAGTTAACATTTGTTGCACTTGTGTCAACCCACGGATATGAATAGCCAGAGACAGGGTAGAAGACTACAGGACCTATCGGTGCCAAATAAGCGAGTGTATTTGCCGATGTCACCGCGTTATCACTTACCGCTAGTACGACATTTGCGCCTGGAATTGCTTGCGACAGCCTTACGTTTGTTATGTTATAGAAGTTGCCTACAAAGATCGACTGATCTAAGCCATTGAATGTGACTGAGTTGCTTGTTGTACTCGTTACGGTGTTAGATGAGTAGCCAGACACCGTTACTGTTAAGCTTGGATTGCTAGTAGTGCCTATGAAATTGCCCGCTAATCCGTTAAAGATAGCATTAACTCCTATGCTGCCTACACCATATTTGAGTGCGTTGTTTACTTCATATAGTGCGTAAGGCGTTAGGTCGTATGTTACTGTGCTGTTGCTCTGGCCTTGGTAAGTGAATGCACCTGGTATCGAGCTCTTGACCGTTAGCAGCTGCGCTGGCTCTGTTATGTTCTTAGGTGTGGGTACGCCGGTTGCACCGGTCCCGACGTTCTCGTACTGCATTCCTGCGCTGGAGCTTGTGGTTATTGTCAGAGGGTCAAAATTGCCCGTAGGCAGTGTCTCGCCAACAAACGTTAGCTTCCATTCTGCCGGACTTGTCAAGAAGTCGAAGCTTTGGCCAGGAAGCAGTGTCTGGATAGGCGATGTGTTGTAAAGTACTATGCCGTAGAGTTCGTCAGCCGGAGAACCTGACGTTGACGCTGTTGAGTTGCCCCAGTTCAGGAAAACATTCCAACCAGGGTTGCTCGTTTTGTTGAATACTAGTCCGTTAGTTATGTTGTATTCGTTAGAGAATAGCTGCACCTTTGCCCACTTCTCATAGGCATAAAGGCCTGCGAACGTCTGGGTCACTTTTACGTACAGCCTCTGACCAGAAACGTTGAATTCTTCCTGGCTTGGGGGCATTATTTCAGTCGTGTTTGTTAGCGCGCCTTTGTAATATACATTTATGTCTGCAGGGCTTACGCCGCTAGCTGGTTGGCCAAGGTCTGCAACCTGCACTGTGAAGTTGCCGCTTGTTATATTGTGGCCTACGTATACTGTTGTCAATGGCGTCATTGATTGCGCCAAGTCCAAGGTTCCGATCTGTACGAAGCTTGTAGAAGAGACAACATTAGCACCCATATAGTTGCCACCTATTATTGTCCAGTTCTGGCCTGCGATGTTTATCACTGCGTTGTTGACAGAGTTTGAGGTTGTCATTAGCGGAATGGGCTTTGAGAACACAAGCTGCAAAGCACCGCCTGCGTCGAGCAGAGCGAAGCTCTTTGCGTTTTGGTCATATACTGGGAAGCCAGTTACCCACAGGTACTCGTTCTCTCCGCCAGGCCCAAAGTTGCTTGCAAGCGAAGGCACCTCCGTTGGTGTTACACGCAGTATGTTGTCATATGTGCCACTGCTGAATCCAGAGAACGAAACGCCGCCACCATTATAGTTTGCAGTAACGCCTATTGAGATCGGTACAGAAGTAGTAGGAGGGTATGGGCTCGCTGCTGGCGAAGCTGTTGTGCTACTTATTGCATTGTATGTGTACTGGCCAATGCTCTGCGGGGTTTTTGAGTATTGCTGTATTCCAAGTTTGTCTGCCCTGTTAAGCACAGAGCCAATCAGGCCTGAAAAGGCATATGAGCCGCTTGGTGCAGCAATGCCTGTCTCACCAAGATAGACTTGCTGGTTTGTAACCGTGCATACTGCAGTTGACGCCGGAACGCACTTTACTGCGTTTTGGTTTTGCACTGTAGCTGTAACAGGTGTTGAGGTATATGCGAGGTTGCCTATAACCGCTGCAATGTTTGCAGCTACTACGCCGTCGCTGGGCTTTGCACCCGAGCCGACAACAATTTGCACTACAGGCTGACCTGCGCTGTTTATTATTGGTATGTTGCTAAAACTTACGGAACCTGCAATCGCAGCGCCTACTAATAGAGCGCCTGCCAATACAGCAATTCTTTTTATGCTGAGTCTATTCATTCTATCACTTTCCTGCTGAATACATGAATCGCAAGGTATTTAAATATTTCTAAAAGCACGCACAGTATAGTAGTGAAAATTTGGCTATTGTAGTAGTGCAGTTCTGCAATCAGCGAAGCGCTTCGACGAGAAGCTATTTGGTGCATAAAGACATGCTAATAGCGCGCAGCAATATGACACACTTCCATAAACAACATTTTGATAAGTTCACTTGTTAAGAACGTGCTTATTCTTATTTCGTTTGCTCTTGCTTCTTCGCGCATCTTTCTTTAGCGCCTTGTTTATTATTGCTCATAGTTCGCAACACATGGCTTGCTTCTGCTTGCATGTGTTTGTTTTGCTTGCCATTGCTTGCTCTTCTGCAGCTTGCATAATTAGTATAAAAACACGAAACGAACGTGCAAGTATATAAACATATTAATGCATTATAGTAAATGGGTTTGATGCGAAAAGCTAATGCTGCGCTGCTTGCATTCGGCGTTGTTGCCCTGCTGCTCATTCTTAATGCAAACGCATTTACACATGTACCCAGCGCTTACAGGCCCATAATCCCAACTGCCACTACTTCTTACTCAACAACTACCATTCCTTACTCAACAACCATTATGGCTTGCCAATCGCCGCCTGGCAATTCCATGTGCACAGATTTCTGCAGCGGCTCGCCATCTGGCGGTAAGCTCTATTCCTCGCAGACTGCAGGCTGCGCTTATACATATACATATAATGCAATACAAAGCGCCAATACTGGAGGCTATATTGAATGCGGCGACTCCGAGCAAGTCAATACAAGCTATGCAACAAATCAGTATTATTTGAGCAAGAGCACAAGCTTCTACCAATTCAGCTATCCGCTTGTAAGCCCTGTGAATGCTTCTAATGCGCATACAGCTCCGTATCTGCTTGCGTGCCCGCTGAACCCTTATAGCAATAGCAATGCAAACCCGACCAACCAGGAGTATTTTTACCCTGACAGCTGCTCATACCCGTTTGTCGCAGGCGGAGCATGCAGCGCAACCGTTAGCAGAATAGCTACTGGAATAGAGCTGCCTTTAACAGTAACATGGAGCTCGTCGCAAGCTGCAAGCGCAAGCGTTGGAAAAATGCAGGTAAGCAATGCCGGCGAAGCAGAAGCGAGCGTGCTCAACATGTCGCCAATGGTATACAGCGTTGGCGGAGTAAATTACATATCAAATGGCTATTCCTCTAATACGTACATATTCCAGCAAGTGCCCTCCGTAGCGCAGCATGCAGTATGGAATTGGACTGCAGTATTTGTCAATTTCAATAATGCGCAAATACCAAACCTGCTCACTGTAGTAGCTGAGCCCCAATATGCATCTACTTATTTATGGATAAATCCGAATGGGAGCCTAGGCTTTGCTGCGCAAAACACCGGCGTTAGCGCAAATGAGCATTCTGCTAATGCAAGCTTGACCATAAACGGCACGCCTACCGCAACGCCATCTGCAACTTCTACAACAGCATTGGATTTGCCTCCATCGCCTACAACAAGCACAATAACAACATCAACTTCTACAACATCAAACTCTACAAGCACATCTACAACTTCGACAATACCTCCGATAGACAGCTATGTGTGCAACTACCAATACCAGTATACGGCGCAGCTTACCCTTGACAACGTGCAAAACACGCAGATACCATTCAATGAAATTACTAACACAATTCAGGGCAACGGCTCTGCTCCAGTAATCCATACACACACGTTCACTGCAAGCATACTGCCTTATCTCTTGTTTAATTACGTTCTGCCTTCGCCTTACGGTGCTGTCTTGCAAAACAGCTATGACATTTTCAGCCCGTGGAACTATTACACGCCTACAAAAACTGAAGAGCCATTTCCGATAGACACGCCAAGCAGGTTCTATGTAAATTATAATGGCATGCTAATATCTACTCCGAGCAATGACACAATAAGCGCGCTGCGCCTAGGCAGCGACATAGATAATGCAGTAAACGGCATAAATGGCATATTAAACAGCGTAGGCATGGGCAACTTCTTTGGAATACTCAAAAGGCTTGGAATGAAAAGCCCTTATGTTGCAAACCCGATCTCTGTTGCGGCAATACCCAATGATTATGTTTTTGTGCTTAACGAATCAGGCGGCGACTATTACATAACAGTGCTGAGGCTAATACCAAAAGGCTACTTCAACACAACAGGCTATGCGCCAACGAACGTAAACAGCACAGAGAACACGAGTGCGAGCGTAGCTGAGCAGGAGTGGGATAACGAATGGAATGGCTACTGGGCCAATGTCATTGCGCTGCAGAACGAAACCACTTATACTGTTGCAAGCTATGACCTCAATAGCCTTAACAATTATCCATCAGGCTTTACGCCTCTCAACATAACCGCAAACTACGCTGGAGATGTATTCATAACAGGCAGAATAACCAATATTGGC
>JAVYWZ010000003.1:0-47003 GCA_038877255.1 Candidatus Micrarchaeaceae archaeon
TTCATGCCATGCGCCTTCCTCGCATGGTCTCGTATTTTTTTCATAAGTCTGTCTATGCTCTCGTCTTTGGCGCTGAATCCGCAGCTCATTCCTATGTCTTTGCACGCAAAGCTCTTCATGTAACCACAAGCATATTGCACGCCTAATGTTTAAAATAGGCGCTGCAGTAACCGCAAGCTTTAAATAGCTAACTTCTGGCATGCACCATGCTACGAGAAGCAAGCAGAGAAGTGCTTGCTGCTCTGCGCAGCCAGGTTTACAAAGCCACACAAGCCTGTTTGGACGGCTTTGTTGATTTAGTCTTACTTTGTCAACATTTTTGAGACTTTATCAACAAATTTAGACTTTTTCAATGAAACCGATTGCATGCAAACATACAAAAATCGCTTGCCTGCTGTTACTTCTTCTTGTATACTCTTAAGGCATAACCAGCATAAAGCCCTCCGCCTATGTAATCTAGTGCATGATAGTCATTCAGCCATTGCGGCTGAGGGGGCGGACTGTAGATCATTGAAAGGTTGCATTCGCTGACTATCGTGGAATTGCTGTATGCCAGTATTATGCTCTGGTTGCCTATCGAGGCGCAGTTCTGCGGCAATCCATATATAGGCGTTTTGTATTCGTAATATATGTCTATGGGTGTTAAAAATAAATCAGCATCATAGACAGTTATGTTTGGATTTGCTTCATACTGCGCTACAAGAAAATTTCCAACGTTAATTAGAGGGTAAGTATATTTATACTGGGCGTAGCCCATGGCCCTTATTATCTCTACCGAATTTATGAAAACAAATGCAATAGCAAAAGCAAAGAGCACATATATGAGCTTCTTAAGGGTTTTCCTCTTTGAGAGTTTTTCCACGAGCGTTGTGAAGCCAAACGATATTATTAGCACTGCAGCAGGCGCAAGAAGGAGCAGAAACCTCGACGACGTTATCAGGAACACGTATTTTTCTAGGCTAGCTGTGCCGAAACTAAGGTAGAGCAACACGAATGCAAACCAGAAGAGGGGTATCACAGATCTTCTTCTAGGTATGACTGCAAGCACTACAATAAATAACGCTGTAAGGTAGCCAAACATGCCAAAAAAGCCGGAGAAGGTAAGGTGCGCGGGCACGACTGCCAGCATTCTTATTAGCGGCGCGAAGTTTCCCTCAATCGCTAGCCTCAGCCTTTCTATTATATTGTAAGGGAATAGCATCGTCATGTAGCTACCAAAGGAATTTTGGTAGGATGCAAAACCCTGCGTGTAAAAACTGGATGCATCTTGAATTATGCCTAGCGGATTGCCCGTCCCGAGCTTGCTGAGCATCAGGATAAGCCACGCTGCAAGGGCAAGCCCAACAAGAAAAAACCCGAGGTTTTGCTTGAATGCCTTTTTGATATTTCCAAGATAAGCAAGGAACACAAATAGGACCACTGGCATTATTATTACAGACTCTGATGAGACAAGAAAAGATGCTAGAGAGAAGAACCCTGCAATGGCGAAGTATTTCCCAGAATGCCTGCTATTGCCCAGCGAAGCCTTTACAGCCGAAAACACAGATAGCGTTGCAAAAAATGCCATTGGTACGTCGTCTCCAACATTTGAGCTTTCTATTACTGCCAAAGGCAAGAATGAATACAAGAATGCGGCGAGCAGTCCTGCCTTCGCGGAATAGAGCTTTCTTCCTATGAGATAGATTAGCACTATTGTTAACAGGAAGCATAGCACCCCGAATGCCGCTGCCGATGCAGGACTGTATCCGAATAACATGTAAAAAAATGCGATCCCTCCTGCAAGCAAGTACCTTTCACCAAGGATACCGCTCATTGCATTGAAGTTGCCTGATAAGAGATCATGCGCCGAGTCCGTATATATATAATTGTCGGCACCGTTTATCATGCTTGGCCCATAAAAAAAAGATACGCTCAGAAACAGTCCAAGTGCTAACGTAAGTGCTAGCAACACAAAATCTGTTTTGCTGATTTTGACAGTGCTCGGAGCCTTGCCCATGAAATCTCTCTTTGTTGAATATAGTTGTTAGGTTTTAAAAATACTTGCCTTTCGGCTGGCTTTGTTGATTTAGTCAGATTTTATCAACATTTTTAATACTTATTCAACAAAGCTTGTTTCTTGAATGCCTGTGCTTCTGCGTCGAACAAATTAGACATTAGTCAACTTGAACAAAACATTTATAAATGCTTCATAAGCAAAACAATAACTAGAGCATTTGAAGTGTGCAGTATGCAGTGTGCGTTCGCATCATGGACCTTTAAGCACGTCGCAACGAAGGCAGTTATAGCTAGGTATTTGAACTGCACACCTGGTATTAAGCTGCCTGTATAGGGGCTTTGTAAATTCTTTTTTTGGGTGGTCCTTATGCAGGCTCTACGTAGAAATAATACTATTTTTGACGATTTGCCTAGGCCAGAGTGGGCTTCGCTTATAATGGAGATAGGATTCGACGACATAGAAACGGCAACTAGCTTTGTAGAATATTATTGCGAGCGCTACGGAGAGAGCAAGAGCAGCGTATGGTACAGGCTGAAGAGGCTTAAGAAGCTCGGCTATCTGAATTTTGCTGAAAAAGGCGAAGAAGCGAGGTCGCTTGCGCTAACAAAACTAGGCAGAGAGCTTTTCAGGCAGAGTCACAGTCTTGCGAGCATAAAGTCATTGGCGCATGCACAGGCTTAGGCGGGCACGTGGGTGGGCAAGAGCCCCGAATTCGGGGCTCTTATGCTAACGCTTTTATTGGTTATTTGCTATTGCTAATGCATGTCAAATCGCTATGTTTGGTTTGAAGGCAAGTTCGTCCCTTTTGAGAATGCAAAAGTGAGCGTGCTTGTGCACTCGCTGCAATACGGCAGCGGCGTTTTTGAAGGCATACGTGCATACAAAGCAAGGAAAGGAGTCGCTATCTTCAGGCTTGACGACCACATAAAGCGCTTTTTCAACAGCGCAGCAATTTATTCAATGCCGCTAAAGCTTAAGCCGCAAGATCTGAAAAAAGCGATAATAAGCACAGTAGTGAAGAACAAATGCGAAGAATGCTATATAAGGCCATTCGCCTTCTACACAAGCACAAGCCTTGGTGTCGGAAACCCTGGTGCAGTTAGTGTTATTGTAGCTACTGTTGACATGCCTAGCTATTTCGGCAAGCAAAGCATCAGGTGCGAGGTCTCTTCCTGGAGGCGCATAAACTCAGCTATTCTGCCGCCTGAAGCAAAGGGCAGTGGCAACTACCTGAATTCACTCCTTGCATCGATAGAAGCAAAAGAAGCCGGTGCAGACGAAGCAATTCTGCTTACTTACGATGGCTACATTGCAGAAGGGCCTGGCGAGAACATATTCTTAGTAGAGAACAACAAGCTTGTCACACCTGGCAAAGATTCTGATATACTGCTCGGCATAACGCGCGACAGCGTAATAAAACTAGCAGAGAGCATGGGCATAGAGGTTGAAGAGAGAAATGTGCACAAGGAAGAGCTTGAGACGTGCGACGAGGCGTTTTTTGCAGGCACTGCCGCATCTATAGTGCCTATTGTAAAAGTAAACGGGCAGAAAATAGGCAGTGGCAGGCAAGGGCCCATAACAAAAGTAGTATCAGACAAATACATGCAGGCAGTGCATGGCGAGCTTGAGGAATTTGACTACTGGCTCACATACCTGTGACTGTTGCAAAGCGTGCCTAGAGCAGCTTCAAGGTGCGCGTAATTTTGTCTATCTCATCGCTTTGCCAGGGGCCTATACTAAGCGTTGTAGCAGTTCCTGGCTCTAGCTGCGTGAGCCCGGCATCTATCACAAGAGCGCATGGAATGTTTGCGTGAGTGCACTGTTCGTAAAGTGATAGCAGCTCTTCCTTACTATGCACTTTAAGTACTATCTTCTTTTCACCTGTGTCAAGCCATTCTCTTGCAATTTTCTTGTAGCGCTTTGCAGTTTCAAAATAGCCCATGAGCGATGCGTGGCTTGCCTGGGCTACGAGCTTGCCTTTCCCCATTTTAAGGTCGCTCCTAATCACGATTGCCTGCTTGAGCTCCATTTCATCGCTGATATCTGGATGAGCAAGCTTAAATTCTTTGGGTAATGATAACTATGCCTAGTGGCCTATCGGTGCAACATCATTTCGTGAGCAATTTGCATAGAGGCTATGCCTGCCATTTCTTTGCTTCTCTGCTGCAAAAATCTAATAGTTTTGCTGTTGATTTAATATCATGTCCGAGCTTGGCAATAAACTAGTAACATCATTAATACGCGATTACTATTCAAACATCAACATTAACGATATAGCACCAGACAAAATTGAGCAGAGGGAGTTTGGTTTTGGCATAATTGGAAACAAGATCGCAGGCAGGCACTATTCCTTCAGAGATGCGGAGCAACTTAAGGAATATCTTGTCAGCAATGCGCCTGCATTTGTTGACTACTCTGCTGCTTATTACAGAGAGCCTAGTGCAAGGCCTATGGAACGTAAAGGCTGGCTGGGCTCAGAGCTGCGCTTCGACCTTGACGCCAGCGATCCAAAATATGATTGCAAAATACACAGTAAAGATTGGCTTTGCGATGAAAGGCTAGAAGCAGTAAAGCGCGACACACTCTTGCTTATAGAAGATTTCCTGATTGGTGACTTTGGCTTTTCAGAGAAAGAAATAAAAATAAATTTTAGCGGCAATCGCGGCTATCATGTACACATAACAAGTGATTCTGTGCTGCAGCTCGATGCCGATGCTAGGGAAGAGCTCTGTAGCTACATAAAGCCGCTGAAAATTTCTTCTTTGTCAATATTTCCAGATCTCTCCAGTAAAAGGAAAAAATCCCAGTTTTCAGGTCCAAAGCCTAGCGACAACGGTTGGTATGGCAAGATTGCAAAGGCGTTTATCGAAAAGCTTGGCAGTCCTAAAAGCCTTACTGAGTTAGGCATAGAAGAGCGCATAGCTAAGAAGCTTTCAAAGGAGAAGGAGCTTGTCGAAATGGGAATACGAAACGGCATTTGGGGAATTACAGGCATACCAATGAAAGACATTTACTGGAACAAAGTCATTGAAAAAATAGTTTGGGAAAAGTCCGTATATATAGATGCAAATGTTACAAAAGACCCTTCACATTTGATGAGGCTTGCAGGAACAATACATGGCGGCAGTGGCCTTGTTGCGAAGAAGCTTAGCAACGGAATAAGAGAACTCGAAAAGTTTGACCCTATGAAAGACGCCATCGCCTTCGCAGATAGCCCATTGGGCATAAGCGCTAAAACTCCTTATGCGCTGCGAATGGGCGACAGCACATTCGGCCCGTATAACGGCGAGCGTGCAGAAGTGCCAATTTATGTCGGCGTATACTTATATTTAAAAGGCTTTGCCGACATAATCTCTAACCAGTGACTATATGGGCTATTCAAAATACGTTGCAAAGACATTCCAGAAAGAGTATGAAGAAAGAGGCGATGCGCTTAAGGACAGGCTTACGCAGTGGCGTGCGGAAGCACCTATAGTAAGGATTGCACGGCCCACTAACCTTGCAAGGGCACGTAGCTTGGGCTATAAGGCAAAGCAGGGCGTTATTGTAGTGAGAGTACGCGTGCGGAGGGGGCTTAGCAAGAGGCAGAAGCCCAGAGGCGGCAGGAAACCATCAAAGATGGGCCGTTTCTATGCTTACAGAAAATCCTTGCAGGCAATAGCAGAAGAACGCGCTGCGGTAAAGTATACCAATACAGCTGTGCTCAATTCGTATTTTGTGGGAGAAGATGGCAACAACAAGTTTTACGAAGTAGTGTTGCTTGACCGTGCGCATCCAGCAATAACTTCCGATCCTGTTTATAGTAAAATAGTTAACAGCAAAGGTCGCGCCCAACGTGGGCTCACAAGCGCCGGTAAACGGCATCGCGGGCTTAACAAGAAGGGCAAGGGCTCATTTAAAACAAGGCCTAGCGTAAGGGCGAGAGAAAGATACTGACATCCTCTCCTACCTGAAGGATATGGTTTCTCTTGGTTCGGTGTCTCTTTCGTTCATAGAGTTGCACCTCTGGGCGTATCAGTGCGCCCTTCAGCACATCTTGTTTGTGCTGAATTGACCGATACCATTACGCTTTGCTATATTGAACGATGCATTTACATTGGCATGGTCAAAGTGTGCACACGAATTGCAGCGATTCAACAACCACATCTAGAAGCAAATGGCCGTTTACAAGACCACTCCTATTGGAAATCCATAAATTTGTTGCAGAAGTTTCTCTCTTCCCACAATTTATTGACTTCAATAGTGGCATTCTCAGAGAATTCTGCAAGAGTTTCATACACACATATATATTTACAAAGATCTATAATACTCCAGCTCGACAATTCATCACACAGCTAAAATGTGTGGCTTCCTTGTCGAGAATAGGTGACTGATTGTGACTGGCACAAGACAAACAAGGCGCGTTCATTCTGCAAGGCTCGAGATAATCTTCGGTAGCGGCGCACGCCAGATTTTTGATATAATGGAAAAGCCCAAAAAATACAAGCGCAGCGAGATAAAAGTGAACAGAAAAGCCAATAGCATTGTTGTTGAGGTAAGAGCAAGCGATGCGACTGCGCTAGTTGCATCGCTAGGCAGCGTGATAAAGCAGCTAAGCGTGATAAGCAGTGTAGCTAAGCTCTTCAAAAAGCCCGACCATGAGGGTGCGTTGGTGCTTGCAAACAAAGCAAAACAAGGCACAACAAAGCACAACAAAGCAAAACAAAACCCATAGCAATTGCTTTTAATCTTTAATTTGCAATAAAATTATGCACGCCGACACAAACGAGCTGCTTGCCTTTGCCTACAAATACTCTTTCTCTGAAGAAGCAAAGGAGTTTTTAAAGCAGGAGAAAGAAGCTACTTATGATGATAAGTTTGCAACAGCAGGCTTGCTAAGAGTAAACGAAGATCTCGAGAAGCAAAATCCAGAGTTTGTAAGCACTTCTTATAAAGAGCTGATGCGCACATATGTTATGAGCTATGTTTATGCGAGAATGATAGTAAGCGCAACTGGAAATATGTACATTGTTAAGAAATTTGCAATGGCTGAGGCGGCTCGCGCAGCTAGCGCCCTTGCAGCTGATTCTCTTGATAATATTGCTGTGCTTTCTGCAGAACTCGGAATAGGCATAAAAGCCATCGATTCTAAGCCTACGATAAACGTATTCGAATTCCTTAAGGCCGCAAAGGATTCAGGCTTGCACTTGCAAGACATGCGGCTACACAACGGCATAGTGGAGTTTTCCAAACAGCAGGCAATAAGCCTGCTTAAAGGAGCAATGGTCTCAAGCATTCTTAAAGGGCTTCCCATATCCAAAAACATGTTGCCAAAGGAAGTTTTCGCTTATGCGAAGGAGCTGAGGCTTTCAGAGCCAAAATTGCCGCATGCTACCTCTAACAGCAGATATGCATGGATAGACGCGCTTCTCGCAACTCCAATACCTGATGTGCGGCACAGGTCAGTAAACCTTATTCTAGCACCATATCTTACAAACATTAAAGGGCTCGACGCAGATACTGCAGCAAATATAATAATAGAATACATAGAGAAATGCAAGCAGCTGAATCCAAACACCAGAATTAACGACACTTACATAAAATACCAGTGCAGATACGCAAAAGAGCACGGCCTTAAGCCTCTTTCGCTGTTGCGTGCGAAGGAGCTTTTCAAAGGGATCATTGAGCTTTGAGCTACTGCTCTTCCTGAAAATCCTTTGACATTTTGCCTTTTGGGAATGCCTTTCCATTTGGAGATTCGGCAGGCAAATGCGCAGATTCGGCTATTTTTACCAAGTCAGAAAAGCCAACAAGCTTGTCAGTGTGCAAGGCCATGTATGCATGCCCCTGGGTCTTTTTAATCACATCAAACCTTACTTTCTGAATAATGCCTGCGATGTTTACCCTTGCTTCATAATAGCCTCTTTCAACTACTGCTTTTGCTACTTCATCAAGCGCCATTCTCTCGCAAACAAATCAACAGCAAAGATTATAAACCATGGTAAAAATATCAAATCATGGGGAATTTGCGTTTAGAAAGCATAATTCAAAGCCTTCCAAAACAAGACCCAAAACAAGACCCAAAACAAGATCTCCTTGCAGAAGTTATGCGGGACCATACGCACAAGGGGCAACTTCAGCTTGTTAAAGAGTTAACACCACTTCTTTCGCTACTACTGCACAGTGGCGAGTACGTCGATGGTAAAATACCTATAACAATCGAGGTAGGCGGCGGTGACGGTAAAATACATGCCATAGCGTATTTTCCTAGTAAAGATTATACTGATTTTCACGGCCGCATATACCCAACATCAAATGAGGGCTATGACACATGTCTTCTTGAAAAAATTGCAAGAAGCGCATCAAATGCTGATATATATGTAGGTGTGATGGGCGGCCTTACCAACAATTTGGAACTTATTAACAACATAAAAAACAATCACATGAAAATTTACCTTGTTGATATAAACATTGAGCAGATATTATATCAACTAATCAGCATTGCCAGGTACAACAAAAACGGCAAGTTTCCGATACTTAAGCATGATGCTTCAGGAGATATCAAAAAATATGGAAAAGTAACACAGACAGAACTTTCAATATATAATATGGGCATAGCTCGATTCCTTAGCACGAAAATAACAAGCAGTGCCAATGTATTTGCTTATTTGTCGAATGTGCCTGAAATATACGCAAAGCTTAACGATGGTGAAGTCATTATCTTAGGTGGTTATTCGCAAAGCCCAGAATCAACCAAAGAAATATTTTCAGCTTTTATGAATAACAGCAACATAGAATCAGGCAGCACACTGTTTGCTTCAGGCCCAACTGTTTTATCAGATGCTGTTTTAGTCAAGAAAACCAAGAAAACCAAGAAAACAGCTTATGGTCTCGTTTTTGATGCAGCATATACACATTACAAGCTCTACAATAGCAAAGAGGTTGTTAAGCATAACATTTAGCGTGCATGCTCTGTTTCCTATTTTAATATTTGTGTTCTATATCTGATTATGCATGTTTATTTGGCGATTGCCGTATTCGCTATTATTGCTTTGGCTGTACCTGCAGCGATGCTGCTATTTTCTTTGCTTGTTAGGCCAAGGCCTGGTGTTAACGAAGTTCAGGAAAAGCCCTTTGAAAGCGGTGAAGAGAGCATAAGTGAAAAAGCCAGCGCAATGCGCGAGTACTTGCATTACTTTTCTATGTTTCTTGTGATAGAGCTCTCAGGTGTTATACTGTTGCTATGGGCCATTTCAGCAAGCACAGTTAGCGTATCAACGAGCTTTGCAGTGCTGGCGCTTCCTGCACTGGCTCTTCTTTTTTGCTTAATCATAATGGTTATGCACGAGCATAAGTGATGCAATGACAACATTTGAAAACGCCGAGCAGGAAATGAGCAGGCTTGTTGAAGAATCGCTTAAAAAATACGGCGTGAAGCCAAATACACTTTTCGCAAGGCTTTCTGATATTACAAAAGCAGCGTCAAAAGGCATGATAACGTGGTCGAGAAAGAACAGTGCCTGGCCTTCGCTTTTTGGTCTTGCTTGCTGCGCTATGGAGCTCATGGACTTCGGCTCGGCGCGCATAGACGCCGAGCGTGGCAGCTACCTGCTCTTTCGTGCAACGCCAAGGCAGAGCGACGTAATGATTGTTGCCGGCTGGGTTACAAAATCCATAATACCAGAGATAAAGCGCTTGTACGAGCAGATGCTTAAGCCCAGATATGTCATAGCATACGGCGAGTGTGCGGTTTCTGGCGGTCCGTGGTTTGAGAGCTATAACATAATAAAAGGGATAGACCAGGTTTTGCCTGTCGACGTTTATGTGGTAGGGTGCCCTCCAAAGCCAGAAAATCTTTTTGCAGCTCTAATGAAACTGCAGAAGCGAATAGGTGGGAGCGTTGAAGATTGAAAGGAAGAATCTGCTTGAGCAGCTCACTCGGCTTGAGTCTAGTGGCTACAATTACCTGCTGAAGATAACAGCAGTAGACAACATAAGCACGTTGACTGTGCTCTACTTTCTGAGAAATCTTGAAAAAAACAAAGACGAGGTAATTGAAGTAGACATAGATCCTGGAGATGCGTATGTGCCAAGCGTAGTCAAAATATTCCCTAGTGCTGACTGGTATGAGCGCGAGCTATATGAAATGTTTGGCATTGAAATAAAAGGCAGGCATGTCGAGCGGCTGCTGCTTGAGAAATGGAATGGCAAGGGAGCTCCTTTGCGCAAGAACTTTGAGTGGGGGAAGCCTTACGATACATATGGTGTTTGATTGACGACGCGGATAAACATAGGGCCTATACATCCAAGCACTCACGGCGTGCTCCGTCTAGTAGTGGAGCTTGATGGCGATACTATCGTAAGCGTTGAGCCGCACATAGGTTTCATGCACCGCGGAGTGGAGAAATTAGTCGAAACAAGAACGTATATGCAGAGCGCAGGCTATATAGAGAAGCTGGATTACGTTGCGCCTATGGCATGCGATGATGCGTATGTAGCAGCAGTTGAGCAGGCAATGGGAATAGAGGTTAAGGAAAGGGCAAAGTACGTGCGCACGGTGCTACTCGAGCTTCAAAGGATTGCAAGCCATCTCCTCTGGCTAGGCACAATGTTGAACGACTTGGGCCAATTCTTTACAGTATTCATGTGGACTTTTAAAGACAGGGACCTTATACTTAGGCTTCTCGAGGAGCAGGCAGGGGCAAGAATGTTCTACGTGAACATAAGGCCAGGCGGCATGTTCCGCGATCTGCCAAGAGATTTTGAGGAGCAAACGCTAAGCACGCTCGATTACTTTGAGAAGCGCGTGCGTGAGTATGAGCATTATATAGAAAGCAATGAAATATTCACAGAAAGAACAAAAGGCATTGGCGTGCTAAGCGGCAAAGAAGCCATAGCACTTGGAGTCACAGGGCCCGTGCTGCGCGCCTCTGGCGTTAACTATGATGTCAGAAGCAACATGCCCTATTATGCATATAGCGAGTTGGGTTTCAGGCCTCAGGTGCTTACTTCTGGTGATTCCTTTGCAAGGTACAAGGTGCGTATGCTTGAAATTAAAGAGAGCATAAGGATAGTGCGCGAAGGACTTAAGAAGATGCCAGCAGGGGATTCGCAGGGCTTGCCAATAAAACTCATATTGCCAAGTGCGAAAAATAGGATTGTATCTGTGAGTAGGGAAACGCCAAGGGGAGAAATGTTTTTGTACATGGTTGCAGATCCGCAAAGGCCTTACCGGCTTTCGATACGCTCGCCTTCGTTCATAAATCTTTCAGCGCTAAATACTATGGCCAAGGGCATGCATCTTGCTGATTTGTTTGCCATACTTGGCAGCCTTGATTTGGTGATGCCTGATGTTGATCGTTAACGTGTTTAGCCTTGCCATTATTTCATGGCTCTCTTCACTGATAAATTCAAGCAACATATTGCACGAAGTGTTAGGGTTTGTAATTTACGCCATAGGCATAGGCATACTCATAATCGTGTTTGACTATTTCATGGGCTGGCTTGAGAGAAAAATAATCGCAAAGGTGCAGTTGAGGCACGGACCAACATTCGTCGGCAAGTATGGCCTGCTCCAAAATCTTGCTGATTTTACCAAGCTGCTTGCAAAGGCACATTTCATGCCAAAGAATGCAGACAAGCTTCTCTTTTCATTGGCATTGCCGCTTATGCTTGCAATATCTATATTCCTTATCTTTCTATTGCCAATAGTTCCACAAACAGGTATAGGAAATTTTGCCAACAGTCTGCTTATCATATTCGCCTTGCTAGCATTTATGCCCCTGCTTATCTTCATTGCCGGTACAGCAAGTGGCAACAAGTTTGGGCAAATAAGTGCGCAGAGATCTGTGGCTATGCTGCTAAGCTATGAAATACCTATGTTGCTAGTGATAGCAAGCGTAGGCATGCTCGCTAAATCGTACAATCTTTTCAGCATAGTTTCGGCCCAGACAAAATACTGGTATGTATTGCTAATGCCCATAGGCTTCTTCGTTCTTTTCGTAGCAATGCTTGCAGAGATGGAAAGATCTCCTTTTGATCTGCGCGAAGCAGATTCGGAGCTAATAGCAGGATGGCTTACTGACGTAAGCGCGCCGTATTACACGCTTGCTCTCTTTCTTGATTATACTAAGGTGTTTCTCGGAAGCGCAGTAATTGCGCTTCTTTTCTTCGGCGGCTGGCAGGGTCCTTTTCTTCCGCCTATTGCATGGCTATTGATAAAGGCAGTAGTAATAGCGGTGTTTGTGATGCTTATACGGGCAACAGCAGTCCGCATGCGCCTAGACAGGCTTCTGAAGCTTGGCTGGTTCATACTTCTGCCGCTTGCGCTGATTAATTTATTTATTACATATATGTTATTTGTAGGATGAGGTTGGGCGTATGCTGATAAACTCAATAGCGAAAACCGCTGATAACTTAAAGAGAAAGAGATTCACGCTCGACTTCCCAGAAGAGCGCGAGCAGCTCAGCGACAGAGAGAGATACATGCTCAGGCTTGATAGGCCTACATGCATAAGCTGCGGAGCTTGCGAGAGAATCTGCCCAAATAAGACAATAACAATGGTCGACACGCCCACTGAAAAAGGCGTAAAGAAGATGCCTCAGGTAGACATAGAGCGCTGCCTCTTCTGTGGGCTTTGTGAGGAAGTATGCCCTACTAAATGCCTTACGCTTACTAAAGGCTACGACTTCGAAGCCTATGACAAAAGGGAGTTTGTTAAGAGGCCTGAAGACCTTGAGGGATGACATGCAATACGTGTTTCTTTCAGTTCTTGCTGCCCTTGCCTTTGTGCTTTCGGCAAGCGTTTTCTTTACGCGAAGGCTAATTAGAGCCGTGGCATTATTTGCACTTGTCGCACTTGCAAGCGCCGTAATATTTGCTGTCGAGGGTCAGGCATTTGTAGGCATACTGCAGATTGTTGTTTTCATAGGCGGCATTTCTACCTATTTTATGCTTTCGTTTGACGCTAAAGAGGAATCTGAGAAAAGCATGAAGAAGAAGGCTGCGCTTGCAATCAGCATGGCTATTGTAGGCAGTGTAACGGCTTACGCTGTAATTTTATTATCGCATACTTCTTCTGCTGCTGCGTTTGTAAATAATAGCTTTTCAGCGGTTGCTGCGCAGGCGCTCTCTTCTTATTACGTTGTTTTGTATATGATTTTGGTCATGCTTTTAGCAGCAGCGATTGGTAGTGTGCTTGTAATAAAAAGGCTAAATGAGGCAAGAACATGATACCTATTGTAATTTTAATAGCTTCGCTGTTCATTGCTGCAGGCGCAATAGTAGGCATGATCTTCAGCAGACATTTTATAATTATCATGCTTGCGGTTGAGATGCTTCTAATCGCTGCAATTGTTCTGCTTGTTTCGTTCTTTGCAACAAGTACAAATCCATCAAGCTCAGGAATAATGCTGCTGTTTCTGATTTGGGCGATTGCCGCTGCAGAGGCGATAGTGGCACTGGCTTTTTACGCTTTTATGAAATCAAGAGGCATAAGCTTTGACATATCAAAGCTGAACGAGATGAAGTGGTGAAACCGAAGTGTGAAGTGATGATATGTTAATTGCTGCTGTTTTGTTGCTTCCATTGCTTATTGGCATAGTTGCAATTGCGCTTGCCAGACAACACCACGCAAAATATTTGGCTTTAGGCGCTAGCCTTGTAACACTTGCGCTTTTGCCGCTAAGCACCGGATCTGCAAGTGTGCAATGGTTAAGCGTAGGCGGCTCTGTGCTAAATATCGTGATAAGCACGCATGCGCTCAATCTCATGCTTATTGCGCTTGTTTCGTTCATGACTCCTTTTGTGCTTTTTTACTCTTTCGGCTACATTAATTTGCCAAGCGCGCAGAAGCGCTTTTATGTAGAGATGCTAGCATTTGAAACCTCAATGCTTCTCTTTGCAATGAGTGGCAGCTTCATAACGCTGTTCATAGCTTGGGAATTTCTAAGCATGACTAGCTATCTGCTAATAGGCTTTTGGTATAATAGGGAAAAGGCCGTGCGTGCAGCAAGAAAAGTCATAAGCATAATAGTGTTCGGCGATATAGCATTGTTCGCTTCAATAGTGCTTTTCTTTGCTGCTTATGGCACTCTCGACTTTGCGCAAATCGTAGCTACATCAAGCAACGCACTTGCATACTTTGCAACAGGGCTTCTTCTTGTTGCAATTTTTACAAAGTCCGCGCAGTTTCCTTTTCACGAATGGCTTGCAGATGCGATGGAAGGTCCAGTTCCAGTTTCGGCAATGCTTCATTCAACCACCATGGTAAAGGCAGGAGTTTTTGCTGCGCTTGTGCTGCTCCCGCTGATCACAGCTATGCATTCTGACTCTGTGCTAATTGCAGTAGGCCTGCTTACTGCAGTGATAGCCACGTTCGATGCGTTAAGAGAGCAACATGTGAAAAAGGTGCTTGCCTATTCAACAGTTCAGGAGCTTTCTCTTATGTTTGTTGCGATAGGCGCAAACGCACTGCTCGCAGCAGTTTACTTCTTCATAGTGCAAAGCTTCTACAAGGCCGCGCTGTTCTTTACTGCCGGATCTTCGATGAAAGCAACTGATAAAGAAAGCATAAACGACATAAGCGGACTTCGTTCTAACAAACTGTTGTTCGTTAGTGCCGTATTCGGTGTGCTTGCGCTTGCCGGATTCATTCCTTTCGATGGCTTTTTTGCAAGCATTGGCATAAGCTCTGCGTTTTCAAGCAATCTGTTAATCTATGCTGTTATATCGTTGATTAGCCTGTTGACAAGCTTCTTCATTTTTAGGTGGCTTGCATTTTTAGCAAAGCCTGCAAAAGATGCGCGCGAGAAGATTCTTTACGCAGCTCTGCCGAAGAGCATGCTTGTTCCTGGATTTTTGCTGGCATTGCTGGCTCTTGCGGCAAGTGCGCTTTTCTTTTTTATGCCAAGTCTCTTTTCAGCGGCGCAATTCAGTTCCGGCAAGCCTCTTATTATTGAGATATCTGGCATAATTGTTGAAACAGTAATGGTTGCTGCTGGTGCTTTGCTAGCATGGCGCATATACCAGGGCAAGATAAATTACCTGTTGAGTAAGCGGGCTAATCATTTGCAAACAACAAGAGCGTTCAATTTCGCGTACTCACTCATAGCGTCTTTCTTTTATCTTTTTGCAGCTGGCTTTTACTACTTTGATGCATATCTCGATGAGCTTTTCAACTCTATGGCTCACGGGGTGAATTCTTCAGCAGGCGCTGTGCGGCACATAGCACAGGGCCAGCTTAGCGCATACATAGCCATATTCGTTATTGGGCTGTTGCTGCTATTATTGTTCTTGGTGGTTTATTGATAATATTGCTTTTCTTAACTATTGCTTTTTTGCTTCTGTTTGGCAATATCGCACTTTGGTTCACAGGCAAAAAACATATTGTTCTTGCATTTGATGTTGTGCTTCTGGCAGCGCTTGCATTTTTTGCATACTCTATTTACTCCAACGGCATAAGTGCGAGCTACTTCGGCATGGTTTCTGTCAATAGTTTTTCTGCCTTTTTCGCGTTGGTCTTCACACTTGGCATGCTGCTTATCAGCGTGCTTGCATATGAGTACTCTGCCTCTTATGCGGATTTCGCAGTGCTTTCAGGTTTTGCTCTTGCTGGCATGTACTCTGTTGCATTTGCATATTCTTTGATAATGATTCTGCTCGGCTTGGAGCTTGCAAGCATTCCTTCGCTATTTATAATACTATTAAGTAAGAAGAACAGCATAGAAGCGGCTACTAAATATTTGATAATGTCGGCGCTCGCTGTAGCTACTCTCGCATTCGCCATTGTGCTTGCCTATGGCGCTGCAAACTCCTTGGCGCTCTCCGCAATTTCAAAAGTAGGCTACGCAATCGCTGCGCTTGCTTTCTTCGTTGTTTCTCTTGGCTTTGAGTCTGCTCAGTTCCCGTTCAGTGTGCTTTTGCCAGATGTTTATCAAGGTTCGTCTGCTTATGCGACTGCGATGCTTGGCGGCGTAAATGAGAAACTGGGATTTGCCGCGCTTATCCAGGTGCTTGTTCTGTTGCTTGTGGGATTGGGTTCTACATTTGTCATCGCAGCTGCGCTTTCGGTGCTTACTATGTTTTATGGCAACATAGTGGCGCTTGCCCAGACAAATCTCAAAAGGCTTTTTGCCTATTCATCAATCTCGCAGGCAGGCTACATAATGATAGGCATAGCTACGGCTACAAAAGCAGGAATAGCCGCAAGCCTCGTGCAGATTTTTGCGCACATGTTCTTGTTCATAGGCGTGCTTGCCATTGTGGCATGGCTCGAAAAAAGGAACAGGAACAATGTCGATGACCTGATTGGCTTAAGCTCTGAGAACAAAATAGCAGCATTTGGATTGACGCTTTTCATGCTCTCGCTTATTGGCCTGCCGTTGACAGTGGGCTTTATAGGAAAGTTCTTGCTGTTTCTAAGTGCTACAGTGTCGGGCATGGTTTGGCTCGCAATACTCGGAATAATAAACAGTGTAATTTCTATCTTTTATTACGCAAAGCCAATTACTGCAATATTTACAAACAAATATGAAGCCAGAAAAATAGGAATGGACCGCTACACTGTTTTTGTAGTTGCGGTTTGCATCGCCATTGTGCTGATTTTTGGGATTTATCCAGGGCCGCTAATTTCATTTGCCACAAGTGCGGCATCCTTTGTTCTGCGTTGATTACCGCTTTCCATACCTGCTTAAGAACATAAGATAGCGTCCAAGCACAGCACTGGGCGCAGAAGGCCTAGTGCTCTTTAATATATTCAGAATATCTTGCATTTCTATCTGCATTTCCTCTGACTTGCTTATGCTCGCTTCAAGCGCGTTCATCTTTACCTGCCTGCATATATTTGCTATATCGGCTCCAGTATAACCTTCCGTCATCGCAACAAGCTTTGAAAAATCAATGTCTCCAGCAAGAGGTGCGTTGCTTAAGTACTCTTTGAACAGCGCCGCTCGCTCGTCATTGTTTGGCGGCGGCACATAAATTAGTTTGTCAAACCTTCCAGAACGGAGCAGTGCAGGGTCTACAGAATCAGGCCGGTTCGTTGCAGCAACAACTATTATGTTTTCTCCTTCTTCTTTAAGTGCGTCAAATTCTTGGAGGAATTCCCCGACAAGTTGTGCTCCAAGTTCATTCGTTGTGTCGCGCTCAGGTATTAATGCGTCTATTTCATCAATGAATATTATTGCAGGTTCATTCTCCTTTGCCCTGTTGAACAAGCCCTTTACCGTTGATACTGCGTTTTCGAGGCCCATCCTGCTTATGTCAGAGCCTGAAATCGAAACGAAATGAACCTCACCAAGCTCGTTTGCTATTGCCTTCATCAGCATTGTCTTGCCCGTGCCTGGCGGCCCAAAGAGCAAGATGCCTTTTATGCCTGCTACCCCGTACTTCTTGACAAGGTCTTGGTGAAGTATTGGAACCTCAACAGCTTCATAAAGCGCTTTCTTTGCCTCATCGAGCCCTATAACATCATCTGTCGTTACCTTTGTCTTAGACTCTTCCTGCTTTTCAGGGTGCAGTGTTCTCTCAAAGTCCATCTTGAATGCATTATACTGCTCTATTGCAGCAAGCGATGTTGACGGCTTTGTGCTCTTGAGCACTTTAAGTATGTCGTCCATGTTTATCTGCAGAACTTTTTTAAATGCTATTGCTTCTTCAGACACTTCCATCGCAACCTCGTCAGCAACGTGCTTTATGTCAGCGCCAGAAAATCTAGGAGTCATTTCAGCAAGCTTCCCGTAATCTATGTCTTTGACTATTGGCAATTTTGAAAAATAATATTTGAATATTGCTTCTCTGCCTTTCTGGTCTGGCAGCGCAAGATAAATCGCCTTATCAAACCTGCCTGGCCTTAGCAGCGCAGGATCGAGCAAATTAGGCGCATTTGTTGCACCTACTATCACTACGCCAGGCGTTTTGAGAAAGCCGTCCATTGAAGTCAGTATTGTTGTGACAATCTCTTTTTCAGGCTCTGATATGTCGCCGCTTCTGTTTCTGGCTACAGAGTCTATCTCGTCAATAAAAACAACAGCAGGCGCATGTTTCTTTGCAACTTCGAATATCTTATTAAGTGCATCGCCGCTTTCGCCAGGGTATGCTGTTATTAGCGATGATGCAGTTACATAATAAAAGCCTGCCCTTATCTCATTAGCAAGCGCACGCATGATCAGCGTTTTGCCCGTGCCTGGCGGCCCAAAGAGCAAGATGCCTTTTGCAGGCTGTACGCCGTAAGCACCAGCTATCTCCCTGTGCTCTATAGGCGCTATTACTGCCTCATAAAGCTCTTTTTTGACATTGTCGTAATTTGCTACGTCGTTAAAAGTTTCGGTTGGTGTTACGAGGTTTTCTCCAGAACCAAATTTGCCGAAAAGATCTTGCTTCATTACATTGAGCGCCAGCACGACTTCAATGTTCTGAGATTCAAGTATGAAAAGAAGCACAGGCGACACTGCAAAGCTCGCCAGTGCAAGCGGTATATCTGGCGAAATTCCTGATGCATAAGCCGTGAAGATATAGACGATAGGCACCACTATGCTGAACAAGCTCGCTTCTGCGCCCTTAAATGAAGACCTGCTTTTTACTGCATAATCGGTCATTGCAAATATGAGTATTAGCCATACCAGGAGCTGCACTAATGTAGTTGAGAATGAATATGCAAGTGCGTGCCCTGCAAGCACGTAACCGCTGAAAATATTTGAAGCAATGTTTAGGCTGAAGAAGCCAGCAACGCTTTTGCTTAATGCGGTGCCAAATTGTCCAAGGTTCGGTGCGCTTTTTGAAGGCACTAGGTATTGCGATATAGAGCTTTCAAGAACCAACTTGTTGGCAGCTGTTGAGTTGTATGCTATAGGAGCTGAAACCGGCAATCCCGTAAGCCCGGCAAATGCTACTATAAACAAGAATGCAAATATAGTTGCGATCGAGGCGCGCTTGAAGCCCAATACAAGCACAGCAACAATGAATACAGGCAACTCGAGCAGAGAACCAATTGGTGACAATGGTAGCATTATCAGGCTAAAAAGAAATGAGACTGTACGGTAATGTACTACGCCTGCGAACAGCGCGGCAGCTACAAAAATACCGAAAGTCCAGCCAAGGAGCGGTGCCTGATACATAAGTGGCGGGTAGGAAAAGAACAGCAGAGCCATGAGCCCTATTACAGGATGTATCATCGTAAGTACAAACACCAGCACGACAAGAGGAACAATAGCTAGGAGCGGATAAAATCTGAACGCTATTACCATGCTTATGAATGCAAATGTTATTGCAAGCGCATCTGGGAAATGTTTATACGCTACGAGCTCTTTTACAAGGTCCTTGAACCAGAAATATGAAAGTGGCAGTACCAATGTCTTTGGCTTTTGCTTGCTCGTTGCGCTCGGCGGTGCCTGCTGCACAATATTTTTAGCAGCACCCTTTTGCCTTGCGTACTTTATTTTTTTAAGCTTTTCGTAAGCCATAAGCACACTGGTCGACAAAGAGATACTCAAATTATATTAATAAATATGCACTGACAAGTATTTCTGCAGCTACCCGCAGTAGCTCAATGGCTAGAGCGACCGGCTGTAGCGTGGGCTCGCAAGAGCCGCATTGATACCGGTAGGTTGGGTGTTCAATTCACCCCTGCGGGAACTATGTGTTGATTCTTTGTTTTCCTACGCTTTGCTCGGCTATATAGGAGGCGCACTAACGGCAGTAGCATTAATACCCGAAATCGTGAAAATAATAGAAGTCAAAAGGGCGGATCAGCTTTCATATGTCTGGCTTTCTGTGTTGTTGTCGGGTCTTGTGCTTTGGGCAATTTATGGCATAGCAATAAAAAATGCGCCTCTGATAATAATGAACATAATAGAGTGCGTGCTTTACATTTTCCTTATAGGCCTAAAAATGCGTTATAAATAAAAAGAGGAGGTGAGCAATTTATTGTGTGCCTTGGTGGTGTAGTGGTCCAGCATGCGAGCCTGTCACGCTTGCGACTCGGGTTCGAATCCCGACCAAGGCGCTGGAAATCTACAACAGTAAAGACGGGTCTGAAAGAGGCTTACGCAAGCTGCAAAAAGCGGATAAGTCAACGTTTGAGTTCTTTTAACGTGCTGTCTATATTATTTCCAAGCAGTTGAACGACAGTATCTGGATTTTTATGAAGCTCGTAAATTCGTAAGAAATGTTTCTTAAGCTTATTTTCGGCATTTTTCAATTCATCTGGGCTTATCATATTTAGCGCATACCCTGCACTTGCAATGCCTTCAAACGGGCCTCTTAATCCTATGTGAGCAACTGCAACTTTTATTTTTTCTAATGGCACAGCATGTGTTTTCGCATATAGCAACCGATATAGCGCTAATTGTTCGTCGTAGTTATACCTTGTATCATTGTTGCTTTCCCCTGTTTTGAAGTCTACAATCAATATCGCGCCGTCTTTTCCTTTAAATACTGCATCGATGTCGCCGACAACCAAAGGATTCCAGTCTTTTATTTCAGTATTGAGCTGCTCATCAATTTCAATAAAAGGCGTCTTAACGTGCTCTTCCGCGGATGTCTGCTCATATCCTTCTTGTTTCAATTCGCTTATTATCTGCTTTGCATTTTCTATTGGCTTATAATACTTGTCTATTAGTTCGTCTATTTTAGGATTACGACCCTTTTCCAAATCTCCGTTGAACATCCGTTCGAGTAGCATGTGAACATCAGTACCTATATCTATAAGCTCATCAGTTATTCTGTAGCCTAAAACATAATTTTTTATGAACGAATTCAGATTATCTAGCGCATTGAGCAAAGAAAAAGACACTGAATCAATCTGTTTTAAGTACTCTATTGCCGCTTCGGCTACTTCAAGGCGAAGCTGCGGCAATTCGATAGGCCATTCGTGTTCTGGCTCTCTCACTGTTGTTACAACTGTGCCCGCTACTCTTCTGGCGTTTCCCACAAAGACAAATTTTTCTCCTGCGTTTGATAGCACGGTTCTGATTTTGTTTTCAAGCTCCTCAGTCTCGTCTACTGACCTTTGTTTGTCGTGTAAAGATGCGATGGCTTCCGTAATGACATCAACAGCATTTTTTAATCCTTTATGACTTTTTGTTCCTACATATATAACGGTGTCAAAATTTTCTTTTGCAGTTGAAACAAATTCAGAAAATGGCGTCGAAACGAATATTTTAGTTCTTTCAGTTCCGGGTTTTTTATACGAATTATAGGTAGTAGTCAGCAAGATCAATGCGCCTAATTCTTCGTAATTTATGTTTTTTACATTGCGCTCATATGCTCTTAAAGAGTTGACAACGGCGTATACTGTGCTGCTATCTTTAAGATTTCTAAATGTCTCTATGTGCCTCTCTAATGTCTCTATGTGCCTCTCTAATATTTTAATTATATCATCAAGCGTATGTACTTCCTTTTGCAAGTCAAGAAACGGCTTAAACGGCTCAAATTCTACATTATTGCCTTTTATGAATGCTTCCTTGTTGCTCAGCACGACATTAAGCGGAACTGGAGAAAAGTGTGTCTCCATCGCATTGATAATCTTGCCTTTGTCAGTGGAAAGCAGGCCAAGCACAAAGTCTCTTGCTTCTTGCAGTATCTGTTCATCGGCAGAGTATTTTATGATGGCCGTGTAATCTGCCTTTGCGTATTCAAGAAGTGCCGCAATTTGCTCTATGGCAGAATTAGATTCTACCATTATGGAGACTCTTTTGCCTTTCTGGGCTTCTTGCAATGCATATTCCACTGCTACCTTGTTAAAATCCTGTTTGTCGGTAACTACGACCTCTTCTACGTTTCCATTATCAAAGCGAATGCGTTCTTCACCATTCGCTACTATTTCATACTCGCGTCTTTGTCCAGTTCCGCTTGTAACGCCAAGCATTGCGTTTTTGACATAGTATGATATTTTGTCACTGCCTTTTACAAGCGGTCCCGTTTTAGCATCGGCTCCTCTGAACGCCATAAGTGTATTTTCAGAAGCGGTTATCAAGCACCTTGCATTAGGCTCTATCTTCGCTATAATCTCCTGCTGCAAAGGAGTCATGTCACTTACATTCAGCGCAAATACATATTTCTCTTTTATTTTGCCATCAAACCTTTTTACAAGATCGAAAAAGTCAAAATAATGATTGCTTTTTTTGTATTCGCTGTATTGTCTTGCAAAGCTTACAAAAATCTTTGCCAATTCATATACGTCTTTTAGTTCAAGCTTCTTTGAATAAGAGTTGATCAAATAGGTATTTTGTATTATGTTGCCTATCTCCTTTAGCAGTGGCTCTTCGTCTCTTGAAATTTCTTCAGGCGCTATGCCTAAATCTATCAGTTTGTTGAGAGCGTTTGTCATGTCTTGAGCAAGCTTAATTTTTGTTTCGGCACTCATTTCTGGGAGAAGATTGTATGCGATCAGGGCTTCTTGCTGTTCATTAACAGAGTTTTCATATCCGGCATTAAGCCTTTCATACAGGAAGTTGTTAATAGTTTCTACTTCAACAGAACCTTTAAGCACGGTTCTTACCCATTGCTTCGTATCGTAGGTCGGTACAATTACCACGCAGTCTTCGGCTTTGTGATGTTCCAAAAATGCATGTAGCGTTTCGAGCGCCTTTTCATTTCCTAAGCGTTTTTCATATATTGTGGATTTAAGAATAACATTGCAGTCATTTAAAGTATTTAAAATTTCTTTTATAGTGGGTATGCTCTTGTCAAAATAGACATCTAAACTTGTTGTTTTTGCTGCTGTTTCTGCTGCTGTTTTCGTTGTTTTTTGTTCGGCATATGTCGGTACCATGATTCACTAATTCTTTTCATGTTTAAATACATTTCCTTAACCGGCGAACGTGAGCCTGACTTGGCAAGCGCAAGAAGCGAGCAAAAGCTCATAGTAGACGAATTTGCATCGCCGTTGTCGAAGACGCACCCTCATGTGTTTGAATCGCTATGTGTTTGTTCATGCATATGGTCTGGCATATTGCATGCTCTTATCATATCGTATGCTATCCTTAAACGGCTGCGCTCTTATAAGCTCTTCTATTTGAAGAATTTCTGCCTCATAAATTCTATTTTTAAACGGACTATTTCTCTGATTTTCTATTGGTATGACTAACAGTGAATTAGGCATTGTTATGTCATCCTTTGTTTTTAAATAAACAACATCTGGAACTGGTAATCTTCGTATGATTTTTTCATTTTTTGTGTGTTCATTCTTTATCACGTATTCTAACGTGTACTTATTATCGAGACTAACGAAAACAAGCCTGCTCTTCGGGTTCTTTTTAAATAAGTCTAAAGTCTTTGTTTCAATGCCAGAAATGTTCTCATAATCCATTTCAACGAAAGACTTTAGCGTAATCCCTATAAGCTGCCTGAGCATCTTCTTTCCTATACGCTTGGATCGCCCTAATTCTGCATACATTAACACTGTTTTTTCAGTCTGCTCATCCTCATAGTCGTCTGTATCTGGCAGTTGCAGCATAAAGTATGAGTATAGAAAAGTAGTTTTGTTGTAGTTAAATATTGTAAAAAAAGTATTCTGATTTTCTGATATATCAAGAAAGAAATCTCGCTTTCCTATCTCTTTGATCTGATTTCCATCTAATACGTGCAGTTCATAAGACCCGTTGCTATACGCCACATGAATCGCGTTCACTTTGCCTTTCTTGTTAGCAAGTGCGATATCCTCTATCCTATTACTATTTTTTCTTACTACTCCTTCGATGGTTTTGGACTCGATTACAATCAGGTCTGGTTTGTTTGCTTCTTTTATGCCAAAAAGTTCAGCTAAGGCTTTCGGTTGCCCACTATCATAATCTTTTCTTAATACATAAGTAAGAGCCCTTATTTTGTCACTGTTTATTATTTTTTCTCCCATGTTCCCCAAAATTATATTGCTTTTAAGATTAAAAGCCTTTTCTACAAAAGCCTTGCTTAAATATGTTATTTTCTGTTCTTTTACATTACGAACAGCGCCATTACGTAAGATAAAAGGAATAGAGAGTGTTGTTTAAAAACTTAACATACAAAATACGATTGTGGGTGGCGTCTATGGTAGGCGAATCTAGTACAGTAATATCGGACAATGATTCTCAGGTACTTGTTCGAGATGTAATGACTACTCAAGTAGTTACTGCACTAGAAAGTGACAGCATTAAAACCATAGCAAAGAAAATGAAGGCGCAAGATGTCGATACTGTTGTAATAGTAAATAAAGTAAATGAACCTGTAGGGCTTGTTACCGAGGGCGACATAGTGCGCAGGCTCCTGTACAGGAAGAGAAATCTATGGTTTACAAAGGCAAAACACATAATGAGCAAGCCCGTGCTTACTTCAAACAGCGAAGCAACTATAGAAGAAATAGCGAAGCTCATGTCGGAAAAAAAGATAAAGAGAGTCTGCATTGTTGACGATAGCAAAAAACTCATAGGCATTGTAACCCAGACAGACATACTTGAGAATACAAACTACCTGATAGGCTTGCTGAAAGAGATGCTTGAAGCAGGCTATGGCAGTCAAATAGTGGGTGGCGAAACCCTAGAGAAGATATAGCAATAGCCGATTCCTGCATGCGCATTCTGTAATTATGTGCACACTTTGACCATGCCGATGTAAATGCATCGTTCAATATAGCGAAGCGTAATGGCACTGGTCAATTCAGCGTAAACAAGAGTGCTGAAGGGCAGCACTGATAAGCCCAGAGGTGCAACTTTATGAACGAAAGAGACACCGAACCAAGAGAAACCGTATCCTTTATATTGGAGTGGCTGTTAGACAATCGCAGTGCCAATTGTTGAAAGAAGCAGTGAAGGTAGAACTCCGAAGAATATTGTGGCTGCGATGAGTAGCGCGCTTGCATATGCGAAGCTTCTCGGTGAAGGCGCATACTGCTCTATTGCTTTTGATGTATTGAAAAAGACCCGCTCAGCGAGCCAGAAGAAATAAATTCCAATTAGCAAAATTCCGAGCAGTGGTATTAGAAAAACAGGTCCTACGCTCTTCGCCAAGCCTGAGAATATGAGTATGTCGCCTATGAAGCCGCTAGTCAGCGGCAGGCCTATTATTGCGAAAGTGCCGAACATAAACGCATATGCGACGCTTTCCATGCTCTTCGCAATGCCTTTAAGCTTCGTTATTAACAATGTCCCAAAGGATTCGTCAACAACACCTGCAACAAGAAACATGAGCGCTATTACTAATCCATGGCTGAGCATGGCATAAAGCGCACCGGCATAACCTAGTTGGCTTGCAGTTGAAATGCCAAGCGCGACTATGCCCATGTCAACTATGCTGCTATACGCTATTGCTTTTTTGAGATTGACCTGCCTTATTGCCACAAAGCCCGCGTAAACTGCGGAGAATGCAAACAGTACTGCAAGGTAAAACGAGTAATGTGCAGCAACTGGCAGCATCAGGAAAGCGAGAAGCATGCCATAGCCGCCGAACTTTGAGAGCACACCAGCAATCACCATGCTGCCTGTCGCAGGAGCCTCGGCATATGCGTCAGGAAGCCACGTATGCAATGGGAATATGGGCATTTTTATCATAAACGAGAGCAGTAAAAGCACAAATATTGCAATCTGCACGCTAGCTTTTATGCTTGAAGCAGAGCTTAGGGCATAGCTTATGCTAAAAGTCTGCGTTGGCAGATTGGCGTAAAGAAGCATTATTCCTATGAGAAGCAGCATGCTCGATGCCAATGAAAATATCAAAAATTTGATTGCAGCATAGCGCCTGTTGTACCCGCCAAAAACGTAAATGACGAAAAACGCAGCGACTTCGCCGATCTCCCAGAATACATAAAGTAGGAAGAAATTGCCGGATAAGAATACACCAAGGGCTGAAGATAAAATAATAAGAAATAGAGCGCTGTATAGCTTCTGCGATTCTTTTATGAAACTTCTTCCCGTGATCGCAGCGGCAAGGAACACAATGCCTGTCATTATCGCGAGCACCTGCGTAAACGCTGTAATTCCGAAGGAAAAGCCTACGCCAATGCTCTGCAGATATGCAAAACTTGTGTACAGATAATTGAAGCTACTCGCATGCGCTATAAGCATTGCTGCAGAGACCAATACAAGCGTCAACGCTGCTGCAATTATTGTTATCTTGAACGCATGCCTGTAACTCAGCAACGCGAGAGGTATTATAAATGCTAACGGAAGGAACACAATTATGGGTATTAGCAGCACAGAATCAGAAATATTGCTCGCTCAGTTATTAAAAAGCATACGCCTTGTCATACTACGTCTATGTTCTCCTTTGGGTAGCCCATCTTCTCTAATGCTTTCCTAACCTCTTCCTTATGGTCGCCTTGCAGCCGTATCATGCCGTCTTTGCTTGTGCCGCCGCACGATAGCGCTGATTTGAGCTCTTTTGTAACCTTTCCAAGCTCATCACCTGCTATGCCAGAAATTACCGTCATTAATTTTTTAAATTTCGCCTTTTCAGTATAGATCTTTATTCTATTTGTTGTGGTTTCTCTGTTTAACACTTCAGAAATATTGAGTTCTTTTGGCAAACCACTTATTGGGTCTATTTCAGTCATTATGCGCTTACACCTCTTTGCTTGAGCAGCGTTTTTATCTGTGCTATCGTTCTTCTCATCTCCCTTATCTTTGCCTTTTTGCTCTGAACGCCAGTGCTGGCTATTTTTCTTCTTTCTATAGAAAGGTCCAGTTCAAGCTGTTGAAGCTTCGACTTCAGCGCTTCAGGAGTCATCGTTTTAAGGTCGTTAATTCGCATTCTTTCACATTTCTTTTGTTATTTAAATATTTATTTGTTGCTGTTTTCTTGCCGTGCGCCATGCGCATTTGTATTGGAACTGGTGCTTTGCTCTCCCTGCTTGGCTCCTGCCGCAGGAGCTGCCGCAGTTGTCGTTGTTTGTGCTGCTGTTTGCGCCGCCGCACCTGGCGACGTTGGCTGTGCCTGCTGCTCAGGCTGAGCACTACCCGCGCCTATAATGAGCTCGGCCTTGGCCCTCTTTGCCTTTTTCTTCTGTTGCGGAAATACGGTTCCTGGTTTAACTATTCTTACCATGACGCCTATTGCGCCATACTTGGGGTATGCCGCCACGCTGGAGCGCTTTGCTAGCTTGACAACATTTCCTGCTTTTGGTATGTAGCCTTGCCTTACTTTTATCTGCTTTGCCTTTGCGCCTTTTGCTGCAAGTTTGCCCGTCGCTATTATCTCAGCGCCCATTGCGCCGTTTGACATTACATCATTGAGCACCGAATGCAACAAGCGCCTTGCGTTTGCGCCGCGCTCAAGCGCATTCGCTATGTAACGTGCAACAAGCCTGGGTTCAAGCATAGGGTTGCTTACTTCTGCAACGCTTATCTGTGGGTTTTCTATATTGAACTTTTCGCTTATCGACTTTGTCAATGCGTTGATTGTTTCTCCGCTTCTGCCAATAACCCTGCCTGGATTAGTTACCCACACTGTTATTCGCGTAAGCATTGGTGTTTTCTGTATTTCTATGTCTGAGAAACCTGCCTTGCTGAGAGCATCCTCAAGGTATTTGCTTGCGCGTGCCTTGACAAGTGCATCCTCTATAAATTTTCTTTCTACTGCCAATAAATCACATCTGAGCATTTAAGTTAACCGCTTTAGAATCCGAATCGGATTTGGTTTCCTTATTGTCTGTTTGTACTTGTTTAAGTTCTGTGCTTGCTGTTTCCTGTTGTTTTTGCTGTGGCTGCTGTTGCTTCTGTTGCTGCTGTTTCTGCTGCTTTTCTTTTTTGTTTTCTGTTTGCTGCTTCACTTCTTTCTTTTTAACAATTTTGATGCGCCGCGGCGTCCTGCCAACTGCTTCAGGCAATGCAATGGCCATTTCTATCTTTGCGTACTCTATGTCGCTGTGAACCCTTGAAGAAAAGCCGTACATGCCCCTGCCCCAGGAAAGGTGGCCCTTGCTTGGTAAGCGCCTTTCTATGTGTGTTTTGTTTGCTGTTGCGTATGCGACTATTGCTTGCTCAGTATCTATAGCTTTTAGCTCTGCGTTTGCAACCGCATTTGTAAGTACCTTCTTTACCTCTTTTGCTGCATTTACGGGGTATGCTCCCTTGGCGCCGCCAAGCTCATGCCTTGCGCCCATGTGCTTATTGAACTGCTTGAACCTTATCGGCGTTGACTTTGTTATTATTGAATCAAGCAGAGCAAATGCATCATTGGTTTTTGCATAGCGTATTGCGTCGCATACTGCGCATAGGTCCTTGTAGCTTGCATTGACGTCGTATGCCTGCGCATACGCTATATCATCGCTTTTTTTGAATGTGTAATTGTGCATTACTTCACCGCCAAGAACTTGCTTCCGCGAGTAGCCCTTATGCCAGGCGCAGAATGCTGAACGCGCTTTACCGTAAACGAGTATTCGCCAAGCCTGCGGCCTATCATCTCTGGCGTTATGCTCATTTCTTTGAACTCCTTGCCATTATGAACGCCGAAGCGCAGGCCTACCCACTGTGGCACTATTACCGCTTCGCGCAATGTTGTTTTTATCAATTTGCCATTGCCTTTCTTCTTCGCTTTCTCTACCTTTTCTAGAAGTTGCTTGTACTCAAAGCCCATGCGCTTTATGCTTCTGCGCTCCCTTGAGCCTATAAGCTTTATGAAATCGTTCATGCTCATTGCACTTAGTTCTTCAAGTGACTTGCCCCTATATAAAAACACTTTTGCCATTCAACCACGCTTCTTTCTGCCTATACGGCTTGCCGCTATGCTGCCTACCTTGGCTCCTGGCGGCGCATTCCTAGAAGTCATGCTAGAATAGCCTTTATGATGCTGCTTGCCTCCGAACGGATGGTCAACAGGGTTCATCTTTACTCCTCTATTCACAGGCCACTTTGCGTTTATTGCGTGCATTATGTAGTGGCTTTTCCCTGCTTTTATCAAAGGCTCGGTTATGGCTCCGCCTCCGGATGAAACGCCTATTTCTGCTCTGCAGTCGCCGCTCAGCTCAACCGTTTGCTTGGAAGGCAGTAGCAGCGTCACTGTGCCGTTGCTATGCGATACTACTGTTGCATAAGTGCCTGCGGCTCTTGCTAGTCTGCCACCGTCTCCTGGCCTAAGCTCTACATTACAGACAAAAACGCCGTCTGGGATTGCAGCAAGGGGCAGCACATTGCCCAGGCTTATGCTTGCACCTAAGCCTTCCTGAATTCTGCTGCCAAGGTAAATGCCTTCAGGCGCTATTAGCACAGCTTCAGAATTGTCAAAATATTTAACACGCATAAGCGCGGCGTTGTGAAGCGGGTTGTCTATGAAATCTAGCACTTCGCCATCGAGCACGCTTTCAACCTTTCTGTTTGGTATCATTGCGTCGAACCTGCCGCTCTTTGGTGGCTTTGTATATGCATTGCTGCCTTTTCCACGCCTTTGCTGCCTTAGTCGTTTGCCCATTCAATCACTACAAAAGCTTGAGCTTTAGCGCAAGGTCGCTGGCCTTGTATGCTTTATCAAGCGTTACATACGCCTTCTTTGTGTTGTTGTCGCTTATGCTTATATTGACCTTTTTTACCTTTACACCGAAACGCTCTTCAAATTCTTTTTTTACCTGCTGCTTTGTTGCGTTAAGCACGATTATGTATGTTATTGTATTGTTTCTGTCAACCATATTTATTGCCTTTTCCGTAGCTAGCGGATACATAAGTATGCTCATACTCTTACCTCTTTATCCCTTCTGCTTTTGCGAGCGCCTCGCCAACGCTGTTTAATGCAGGCTCGGTCCATATCGCAAGCCTTGGAATGCCGCCGGGGGCTAGCTTGCTTATGCTTAGCCTGTCTATCTGTACAACGTCAATGCCCGGTATGTTTCTTCCAGCGCGCTCAAGTTTATTGGCGTCTTTTGCTATTATAACAGCGCTGTTCCTGAAATGCCTGAGTTTTGAAAGCCTTCTAAGCCCCTTTCTCAGCCTTGGCTTGTGCGATTTCTCAAGGTCGCTGCCTATTCCTATTTTTTTCAATATTGAATAAAGCTCCTTTGTCTTTGCAATGCGCTCTATGCCCTCTTCTACTACTATTGGAAGAGAGCCAGTGAAGACATGCCCTTTTGCTATCTCTTCCTTGTTTGCAGTGGCCGCTATTGCCATTAGAAGCGCCTTGTTGTATTCTTTTCTATTTATGCGCTCTTCAATTATTTTTCCAACTTTTGAAGGGTGCGCGCGCCTGCCCTTCCTTGCAGAAGGTATGCGCCGTACTTCACCCATTGCGCCTTTTGCGAGTTTCTGCCTGGGCCTTATTGCAACGCCCATGTGCCTTAGCGTTCTGTAAGCATTGTAACGGCCTACATAAGTTGCCGAGGTGCGCATGCCTGCAAGCGTGTCTCTGCCCTGCTGCTGATATTTTCTGCTTTGTTCAGCAAGCAGAGCCCTTAGCACAATATCTTTATTGTACTGCGTGCCGAAAAGCTCTGGCAAAGAGACCTTATGTGCTAATGTGCCATCAATTTTGTAAACGTTAGCTTCCAATTCACGCGCCTATTTTTGAGCTGAGCGAGATGCTGTTTATTTTTGGCTCAGAAATCTTTTTAATGGGTCTGAGTGCCTTCCTTAGCCTTACGACAATGCCCGGCGCTCCAGGTATTGAACCATGAACTATTATAAAATCATTTCTTATAGTTCCGTAATGAGGAAAGCCGCCCTTTACATTTATTTCATTTGTGTTGTCGCGAGAACCTATCTTCATTATGCGCTTGTTAAGCTCTGTCCTGTAGTTGTGACCTAGGTGGCCTGCCATCGGCACTGAGTAAAGCACCTTTGGCGGGGTGAACGGGCCGAGCGTTCCTACGTGCCTTATCTTGCCTGTTGCCTTGTGCCATTGCTTTGCTACTCCAAACCTTGCGACAGGGCCTTCCCATCCCTTGCCCTTGCTTATGCTTGTAACATCAACATATTCTCCAGGCTTGAAGATGTCGCTTGCCTTTACTTCTTTTCCTATGAGCTTTTCAGCAAGCGCCAGCTTGTCTTGCTTGTTTCCTCCAAGAGCAATTTCGAACCGCATCAGCTTCTTTGTGCCGAAGCCAATACCCATCGGGTTTACATACGCAAGCACGCTTATGTCGCTGAAGCTTTCAATCCTTGCCTTTGCATCTGCAATGCTGTTTTTAGCGTTTTTAATACCTAAATTCTGTGCAAGTGCCCTGTCGTAAACTTCTTCAGCAACATGGGCATAGCGCGTTGTTTGCTCTTTTGCATAAAACCTTACTCCATATACGTAAACCTTCGGAATTTCTATAACTGTTACAGGTTCAGCAATCTCTGTGCCTTTGGAAGTGCCGTTTGAATCATCTATCTGCATAACATGGGTCATACCTGCCTTAAAGCCGACGAAACCCTGGAGCGAGGCCTCTGCAGAAACGGGCCAGTGCCTTATTCTTGGCATTGCCTTTTTTGCACGTCTGTGCGGCCAAAACTCAAGCGAGCCTTTTCGCATTACTCACGCCTATCTAGCAAGCAAAAGAAGAAATTGCTGCTATTGCTTTCAAATATTGTTCTTTGCATATTTATATATCTTAGGCTTTATAGGCTTTATCGCAGACTTACTGTTTGCGCAGCCGTGGGCCTATCGTTCAGCAAATTTGCCAAAGTTGTGCAATATTATTACTTGGCGTTGAATTTTTAAATTTTTATGCAAAAGCGTGCAAAACAAGAGGAATAAAGCATGTAGCGTTTTAGCCTCGGCGATTGGCAATTATGTAATACATCTCTCAATAGGGTGAAAGGTAATTATTTATGAGCTGCGCTACATATTTATTTAAGGCGTTATTGAATGTCTGGCCTGCGGAAGATAATAAGGAGCCAATGGTGGTGGTTGGCTGTTGTGCTGATGTGGATAATCCCATATTCTGCATTTGGTTATTTTGCAGGGTTGAAGGCTGCAATAACTGTGTTGCTAACACTGTTTGTGGCAATTGCAAAGATAGCGGAGTATTTAACACGCCCTGCCCAAACTGCTCAGCAGGCTTCACCACATTTGCATTAAGGAACTGCCCTGCTGCAGTGATGCCTGGAGCTACATAAGTATTATATGCTGATTCTATCGGTTGAACTACATTTGTATTAAGCCAATTTACATCATTTCCTAAATTGGCATTTAATTGAGCTGTTGTAGTAGGAAATCCTAATTCTGATAATATTGGTGCTATGTAAGTGTTGAAAGGAGAGAATTGCTGGTTTGCTTGAGCTTGTGCATATTGTTGCCATTCACTGTAAGGAGTTGTCTGTGGCGTATAGCTTGAGCTTATGCCCTGCGGGGTGTTGAAGTATATAGTATATGGCAAACCTTGCTGGAGCCAGGTTATTTGTGCCGGTGTTAGGCTTGCTATTGCCTGCTGCGCCTGCTGATACGTAAGCCCAGAAGCTACGAGGCTGCCTAAGAGGGCTGCATTCTAGGAATGAGAAAGCGCGGTGCCTGTGGTGCCTAATTCTGCTGCGAGGTTAACCTCTTCAATGCCTTGCTGGGGCGTTAATCCAGCTGCGCCATTCGTTGATGTTGGGGTATATGCTGGGTTGAATGCTAAATAGACATTGCTATTTGGATTCTGGCTGAAATATTGCTGGGCTGCATTTTCATTGATGCATTTGTGCTGTTTTTATGCGTAAATTGTGCTTGCTTCTTATTCTATCTTTATCTCCTCGCCTTCCCCTGGCGCCTTAGGGAGAACCATCTCAAGCATGCCCTCTTTGAATGTCGCCTTTGCCTTTTTAGGCTCTACTGCAACAGGCAGGGGAATGCGCCTGTAGTAGCCAGAGGAAGCTCTTTCGCTGTAATAGTAGTTCTTCCCAGTTTCTTCCCTTTCCTTGGATGTCTGTGCAGAGATTGTTACGCTTTCCTTGTCAACGTTTACCTTTATGTCATTCTTGTCAACTCCAGGAAGATCTGCCTTTATTACGATCTCATTGTTGCGGTCTATCATGTCTATTCTCGGCGCGCGGCTCATGATTGTGCCTATGTACCTTCTAGGATAGTCTGCCATGCGCCTCATGTACTCGAATGGGTCGTCGAAGATGTCGAAGAAGTCTTCGATCCTCACAGGCAAGACGCCTTTGCTCCGTTCATTCTTGCCCTTTGCCATAATACCACCTAAAAATAATTACGCTTTAAAAATTTTTATATTTTGCGCTTTATCAGTTGGTGCATGCACCAGTTATTTGTTGCTTAGTGCTCTTTCTATATATTCTAGGAACATTTCTTCGGGCACTGCTCCTTCAAACTGAACGCTGTCGTTTATCACTATCTTAGGCACGGCCATTACGCCATACTTGTCTGCCAGTTCAGGAAATTCCATTGCCTCTATCATTGAGCTTCTTATGTTGTTGTTTTCAATTGCAAACTGGTGCGCCATGTGCACAGCAAGAGGGCAGTACGGGCATGTCGGAGTTACAAAAACCAAGATGTCGACCTTGTCTTTCACTGCTTTTAGCTTTTCCTTAGTCTCTTTCTTGAGCGAGGTCTCGCCAGCAGCAGCTTCAAGCATATCATTTACAAGCGCGCTGAATTCATGGCCGTATGGCATGCCAAAATAATACGTGTTATAGATTTTCCTGCCGCCGAGCACAATTGCAGGCACTTTGTCGACGCCAAGGAACTTTGCCTCCCTTTCGTTAGCGTTAATATCATATTGTTTTACCTTTATCTTATCGCTGAGCTTAGCCATGTCATTGATGAGCTCTGTTGTTTTGTCGCATAGTTGGCAATCGCCCTTTCTGCTCGTAAAGAGCATTATATTTACTTCGTTTTGCAGTTTCTTAGTAAAAAGCTCCTTTAGCTGCATTGCGTCTTTTTCGCCTATTATTGCCATTAAGATCACCAAAAACCTAAGGAAAACGGGTAACTTTATATATGCCTATTCTAAATATAATAACATTTGCTTTGCTAAATTTAGTCTGCTGTTTATGTGTAAGGTGTTTGAATTGCCTAAACCAATGCATAGGTCCAGAAGCGTAAGAAAGCAGGACAGGGTAACTCCAAAAGGCAGGCACGTTCTGCATTACGAGCGCAAACCGGGTTCATTGCCGCATTGCGGCATTTGCGGTGCAGAGCTTAATGGCGTTAGTATTTCATCAGCGCTTCACGGTAAAAGCAGGAAGCGTGTCGAAAGGCTTTTTGGCGGCGTGCTATGTTCTCATTGCACTGCAGATGTCGTTGCGCTTGCGAGTAGAATAGAGAATGGCGAAATGAAGCTCAACGAGATAAGCGCAAAGAAAAGGAATTATGTCTTGCAGCTTATGGCTCATTAGTTTGGTTTTTCTATGCGTGCAATCTTGCTTTGCGGTTTTCCAGCAGCTGGCAAAACCACAGTAGCAGAAATAATATCAAAGAAGCTAGGCATAGAAATGATAGGGGGCACAGACATACTCAAAGAGCTTGCACGAGAGCGCGGGTATAAGCCTATAGGAATAAACTGGTGGGACACGCCAGATGGGATTAAGTTTCTTCGCGAGCGCGAATCAGATACAAGTTTTGATGTTGAAGTTGACAAGAGGCTAACGGAAAGGGCAAAAGCAGGGAACGTAGTTATAACAAGCTATACACTGCCATGGCTAGCTAACGACTGTTTCAAGGTCTGGCTCGATGCAAGCATAGAAACACGAGCAGCGCGCATGGCCAACAGGGACAACCTTAACATAGATGAGGCAACGAAGATCATAAAGGTGCGCGATAGGGAAAACACCCAATTATACGAGGTGCTATACGGGATACATTTCGGCACAGACATCTCGCCATTCGACCTTGTGCTTGATGTAAATAAAATAAGCCCTGAAGAGGCTTCTGAAAAAATAATCGATGCTTTCCGTGCAAGCGAAAATGGCGCTAAAGGTGAGTAAATGTCAATAATAGAACAAGGAAGAGTTTGTGTAAAGAAGTATGGCAGAGACGCAGGAGACAAGGCAGTAATAATGAAGGTGCTTGATGAGAATTTCGTCAGCATAGTTACCTCAGGCAGGCCAAAGCAAAGGAAATGCAACATCAATCACCTCGAGCTGCTTGCTGAAAAGGTAGATGTTACAAGCAAGAGCGAAATTGCAAAAGCATTGGAAATACCTGCTGAGAGGCTAAAGCAATAACAAAAGCGTTTGCGCCGCGCATCAGCGCAAAGCGTTAATATGTGCTTTTCCAAAATTATAACATGATAAAAATAGGCTCAAAGATAAAGCAGGTAATAGAGCGCGACAGGCGCGTTATTTTTTCAACAACAAGGCAGGAATACCCTTTTGTGCCCGAAAAGACCGATGGCGAAATCGTCTATGACATAGAAGGAAACAGGTTCATAGACTTCACAAGTTTCATCTCCGTATACAACTTTGGCAGCGAGGGCCTTGGGCTTGCGAGGCGCGCAATACACGCACAAGTAGACAAGCTGATGCACGCCGCATTTCTTGACTTTTACTCGCCGCTGCCTGTAAATGCAGCAGAGAAGCTTGTAAGCCTTCTGCCAAAAGGCTTTGGTCGTGTATTCTTTTCCAATTCAGGAACAGAAGCTAATGAAGACGCAATAAAGCTGGCAAAGTTATTCACAAAAAGGCAGTATATTTTAGGTTTCTACAATTCCTTTCACGGCAGGTCTCAAGGGCCTCTGGGAATTACCTCGAGCAGGTCAATCCAGCGCGATCACTTCGGACCATTTCCAAATACTATACACGCAATATACCCATATCCTTACAGGTGCGCGTTCCATTCTGCTAATTCAGAGGAATGCGCCAATGACTGCCTCAATTTCATAGAAGAATTTGTTTTCAGGAAGCTTGTTTCGCCTGAGGAAATAGCTGGTATCTTGTTTGAACCAGTGCAGGGCGAGGGCGGCTATATAGTGCCTCCAAAAGAATTTATCGTTGGGTTGAGAAAGCTTGCCTATGAGAACAATATACTGCTTATCGATGACGAGGTGCAGGCAGGAATCATGCGAACCGGCAGGTTCGTGGCGCTTGACAATTTCGGCGTTTCAGCTGATATTTACACATTTGCAAAGGCGCTTGGCGGAGGCTTGCCGCTAGGTGCCACAGTAGCAAGGCGCTCTTTAGGAGATACGCCGGAAGGCTCCCATGCAGGAACATTTGGTGGGAACCTTGCTGCAATCGCAGCTTCAGACGCGCTGCTTGATTATATAAAAGCAAACAAGCAGAAGCTTGAGGGCATGGTTAGAGAAAAAGGGTCAAGAATAATGAAGAGGCTGAAGGAGCTGGAAACTGATTATGAAATAATAGGCGAGGCCAGAGGCATCGGCATGATGCTTGCGATAGAGCTTGTAAAAGATAAAAGCTCAAAGGAGCCCGCGCATAAAGAAAGAAACGAAATAATAAAAAATTGCTTCATGAACGGCTTGGTATTGCTGCCTGCTGGCGTTTCTTCGATAAGAATAATACCGCCTATAACTATGTCAAATGAGAACATAGAGAAAGGAATCAGTATATTGGAAAGCGCAGTGAAGAGCGTAGCAAGCAAAATGCGATGACTGCTTGCAGCACTGTTTGCGTTCGCTCTTCTTTTTTCTTTTCTTCTCCTCTTCTCTTCTTCTTGCTGTTTTTAGGCAAACTTGCTTAGGTCGAACTGGCCTTTTGGAATTTCCTGCTTTGCATGGAGCTGAAGCTTGCTTTGCTGTTCTTCAGGAGCTGTTACGCTGCCGAATACGCTGATTATCTCTTCCTTGAGCAGCTGGAGCCTCTGCTTGGTGTATGTGTCGAGATTGTACCTGTCTGCCAATTCTATCGCTATGTTGAGATATTTCTCTATGCCTCCTTTTGAAATTGTAAGCAGCAGCCTGCCTCCGTCTTTTGGGCATTTGCCTATAAGTGGCATGCGCCTGTATTTTGCGTTGCACGTTACGCACCTGAATCTCTGCTTAGAAAAAGAATGAAGGTTGCCCATAAGGTCCGGTATAAAATGACTCAGTATCAACCTCTTTGCAGTGTCGCGCTTGTCAAGCGAATACAGCATGTCAAGCAGCCTGAACTCTTCAGAGATTTTTTCCCGCATGGTCTTTAGGAGCACATACTTGCTCCTTTTTGGCGATTCCTCTATGGCTTTTGCCGTGCTTAGGTGCGTAAATCCTATGCCATAATAAGCAGTTTCAGTGCCAAGCCTTGATTCAACCAGGTCAAGCTTTACCTCACCAGGCGGAGCTTTTGCAAATGTCTTTTCATAAAATTCAAGCGGGTAGTGAGTAACCGCTTCCATTGAATGCACTTCATCATCCACTTCTTCGGGCACAACTTTCGTAGTTAGCAGCAGGGGCGCATCCATACTGCCGCCTACTGACGCAGGCAGGTACTTCCTTGAGAAATTGAGCAGCGCGTCAAGCAACAGCATTGTTGTATCTTCATCGCCATCTGTGTTTCTTCTTCTTGCTGATATGGTATATGGATGCGCGAAGCCCACGTTGGCATCGCTTATTCCTATTACCCTGTTTAGCACTGCGCATGAGGTGTGTGGCGAAAGCGTGATGACAAAATTGCCTATAATATCTTCAGGCTTTTCTGCGTTATAGAATCTAGCCATGCCGTAGTATTTTTCAAGCAAATCGTCAATAAACTGCGCTACTCGGAGGAAGTATTCAGCGCCTCGCCTGTTGAGTATTACATCTTGATGTTTCAGCTCTACTAATTGGTCAGCGCTCTCTAATGGCCTATTCTCATAATCTGTGGCGTAGCCAAGCCTTTTCAGCGTCTCTATATCAGTTCCAATCTCTATCGGGTAGAAATGCGTAATAGGCGCATCAGTAGCGTCAAATCTCGTTGTGCCATCTTTGTAAACATAAATGTTGTGCATGGCGCGCAGAATGCCTTTCTCTATAGGCTCAGCTATCTTATTCTTGTTTATTAATCCCTTTACTCCTTTGACAACGTCTGGAATTTTGTTTAGACCGAGCCTTTTCACTGCTCCACTAACTGCTTTGTCTATATCTATTTCTATGTCGCCGTAAGCTTTGCCATCTTCTCCAGGCTCTATGCGCGCTGGCCTTCCGCAGTCATAGCAGTAAGGCGTGCCTATTACCCTGTTGCACACATCGCATTTATAACGGGCTATTTCCACTGTTATGTTCTGCTTGCTGAATTTGCTCGCTTCTTTTGCATACGCATTGCTAATGTTTCTATCGCGGCCGCCATACATGCTTATCGGAAACAAAGCATTCGGCGCCGCTTGCATCATTCGCTCCCTTGCTTTCTCCGGCCTGCCCACTCTTGCGCCTATGAATGTCGAGCGCTTGGCGAGCTTTATTCCCGAAACTGCGTTTACGATTTCCAGGGCAGATTGCGCTTTTTCGAGCGCCTTGTCAAAATTTTCAAGCGCGTTATCTGCTTTTGATTCTTTATCGGAGAAAAAGCCCAGGCAGACGAGCAGGCTTTTTGCATACTGTTGTTCTATTACTATTTCTCCAGAGTCAAGCACATGGGGCACATTAAGCCTTTCTAAAATGTCTTTTATCTCTTGCGTATTTGCTAATCGCATCTCTTTTATGTCATTCAGGCTCTTTGCTTTTATGCACTGCGAGGCGCTTATAGAAGCAGCGAGGTTCCTTAGCTCTTGCATTGTAACGGCTTGAAACTCAAACAGATATTTGGGGTGCATTGGAACATCATATTTAAGCGAGAGCGCATACGCATCTTCAAAGCTAATGTCTTGCATAGGGGCATCAAAGCCCTTGCTAAGCAACTGCGCGCGCCACAATTCCTCTACGTAGCTGCTTGGCGCGAGCGGCGTGTTGCTTTTCTTGAAGTCGCCGAATGTTATGAGTATGTCGCCTACAGAGATTATCGCCTCTACGTCATTTTTAAGGCGCTCTGCTTCTTTTGCTGTATTTATGCGGAGCGCTTCTCCGCTCTTCAGCCTTACAAAAGGCCCCTCTATGGTGTCTACGGGCATTGCGACACAGCCCTTGCCAGGCAGCTCAACCTTGAGCTGCGTGCCTATGCCTATGAAGCTGTCTAAAATAATCATTGTTGCAGGGCTGAAGCCCTTTGCAGCTATGCCTGTTAGCCTGCTCCTGCCATAGCGGAGCCTGAAGCCGCCTATGTGGTTTGGATACGCGAGAATTGGCCTTCCTGCAACAAGCTCTTCGAGGAACGTTTCCTCGTTACTGTCTTGCTGCAGCTGGCCTGGGCTTGCTGGCTTATCTATTTTTATGACCTTGTTGAGCCAGCTCCAATCTAAACCAACTTTCTTCGTCTCCCTTAGTGCTGCCTTTGCCTTGAGTATGATGTTGCTAAGAACAAGCGGAACACCGCTCCTTATTCTATTTTCAAGCCTGATTTCTTTTCCGTCTATTCCTATCCTTGATATGTTTGTGTGCACGTTAACCTCAAGCTGCTCGCTTGCTAAGCCGTCTACGCACACAGGGCAGCTCTCAAGAATGGACCTCAAATCCTCTTCGCTAGGCATGTACTGCAGTCTGAGTATGTCTGCGTTGTAAATTTCCACCTCTTCTATGTATCGTTCAATCTCGTCCTGCGTTGCCTTGTACGCGCCTATATTGAAAAATTGCCTTGCATAATCTGCCAAAGCAACAGAAAGCGCCGCGGCAGTGCCGCCTGCGCCTCTTATGGGCCCGGCGTAAACAACTGAAATGTAATCGGAGTTGTCAGCATTTCTGTAATGGCCTATGCCCTGAACGCCTTCTGTAGGAGCTACAAGAACGCCCTCGGTAAGTATTGCTAGGCCCACGCGCACAGCAAGGAGTATGCGCTTTATCGTATCGCTGTTTTCAAACGCTTCATTTGTGCATATTTCTTTTACCATTTCAAAAGCAAGCTCGCTCCTGCTCCTGCCTGCAATTTTGCTCCTTATGAGTCTGCCTAAATTATTCAAGCCTATAAGGCCTTCTACCCTGCCTGCAATGTCAGGCGCAGGCGTTATCTCTACATTATTTTCAGCGTCATAGCCCTTTGAGCGTGCTTCTTTCGCAAGCGCGTATTCTTTGTTGAACTTGCTTTCCAGCTCTGCAAAATATTCTGAAATTGTCACAAAACCATCCATGCTATTTTTATTTTATTTATATTTTACGTTATTTTATTGAAATCAAGAACGTTGAGCCTGCGTGTATTTGTCTCGTATACTGGCAGAAGCGCCGGTGACGGAATATGCCCTTGTTTTATCTGGAATGATGTGCGTGCCTGCCAAGTGCCGCTGTTAACGAGAAGCGTACCGTGATAATCTACCGCACCATTCTTGTGTATGTGGCCCATTAGCAAAATATCAGGCACCTCTTCTATAGTAAGTGTGTCATCCTTGCTCGAAACTATTGGGTTCTCTCCGTAAATAGAGGACAAGTGCCTGCGCTTTAGAATCTCAACCATTGCTTCCTCGGGCCTTGCGTAGCTGCTTCCTGGCACTGCTCTTATTATTGAATCCAGGGATTCGCCATGATAAGCAAGCAGGTTTATGTCTTCGAGTTTGAGCAGGCTCGGGTTTGTGATAAGGTGCACGTTGCCCGTATTGTAGCGTGCTAGTTCCCTGTCGAGCTCAGGCTGTGGGTCTGCGCGCCTTACTGCGTCATGATTTCCAGGAAGCACAAACACCTCTATGTAATCGGGTATGCCTTTCAGCAGTTCAAAGAACAGCGAATATTGCGCATATATGTCGTTTATGACAAGTTCCTTCTCCTGGCTAGGATACACGCCTATGCCGTCTGCTATGTCGCCGCAAAATACTGCAAACTTTATCTTGCCAGCAAGCTCCTTTTTATATTCAATTCCGCCGTTGAGCCATCTCAGCATGTTGCTGAACTGCTTTTCGAGAAACAGCTTATGGCCTACGTGTACGTCTGAGATCATTGCTATTGCAAAATCATCTTCGCTCTGCTTGCGCGGCCTTACTGGAATATCAGGCCACGAGAACGCGCTTGCAATAAGCAGGCCTTTCGAGAGCTTGCCCCTAATTAATATTACGTCGTCTCTTGCTATGCGCATTGCCATGTTGTAAAGCGCAGAGGAATCGCCGCTGAACCTGCTAAAAGAGCCCTCGTGTTTTTTAGGCTTTGCAAAAAGCACATTTATGCTGCCTGTTTGGTCTTCAAGTGTTACAAGCACATGCCCATTCTTAGTAATTTTCTTATCATATACCATGCCTATTGTACTTACTTCTCTTCCAGAAAGATAACTACTAAAATTCTCGATATTTGTTACTGTGAGTTGCCTGCCAGTCGCTATTATTCTTTTGAGTTTTTCAAACCTATTGTTGAAATGATCTGCAAAGTCATATGGCGAAGAGTTTACAAACTCTATCCTGCTTTCTTCATAAGCATACCTTATGTGCATATCTTTTGCTATAGGCTTGAAATCCGCATTTTTAACAATCTCTTCGACATTTGTGGGTCTTTTTTCCGCATTCATGTTAGCAAGCACCGATTTGAGCAGCTCTTTGTCAAGCAATTTTATTCCCTGCGCTCCTTCAAGGTGAGCGCTGATCTCTGAGGCAAGCCTGAACGAATCCACTCCTTTAAGGTCTTCGTTGCTTATGTCTGCGCTGACTATTACCTTACCCTCAAGCAGCTTCAACAATTCGGCAAGCTCCCCCATGCTTAGAAATCTTCAATTCATATATAAAAATACAGCATGAATTTTTTGTTCTAAAAGTAAAAAGTCAAATCAAAAATTGCGGCAAGCAAACACTCAAAGCAAAAGTTTATGAAAACGTTATGCGTATTGATTCTGTGTTGCGATGAAAGCGCAGAGCGCGATGGAGTACCTGATGACCTACGGCTGGGCCATACTCATAATCGCAGTAGTTCTTGGTGCGTTGTTCAGCCTTGGAGTATTTAACGCAGGCAGTTTCCTTGGCTCCCAGTGCCTTCTTCAAGCCGGCTTTTCATGTCCGTCGCTTTCGATGACAACAAGTGGCGTTCTTACAATAAACCTGCTTCAGGCTACATCGGCGCCAATAAATATAACAGCATACGGCTGCAACACTAACTCTACAATAATACATATGCAAACACCAAACAATCCGCCAAGCAACCAAATAACGATGCAGATAGGCTCTAACTACACGTTTTCAGTGCAGTGCTATTCCGGTGCTTCTCTTTTCTCTGGGGGCGTAGGCTCTGACTTTAACGGCTATCTCATAATAAACTACACTAATTTGATAACGGGCTTTCCTGAAACGCTCGTTGGCAAGCTTTTTGTCAAAATAAGCTAAGGCTAATGGTAACATGCTGCACTGCCGCTTCTATGCCTGTGTGCGTGCCTACCATCCAAATGGCGTAATGCAAGGCGTTAGCTTCGGCAGCGTGTCGTGATGCGCAGATAACTGCACATTCTTATATATCAGTAATGCTGCTTTTGTAAAAGCATTTAATAAATTTTGTTTCAATTTTACATGCGCGGTGGTGTTGTGAGCTCAGACGACGAACAGGACGCTTTTTCTGGCGAGATAAATAGGGAGGCATCTGCTATATTACCTCAAGAAACTCTTGACGCTTTTGACGGTGACGAGATACGCGCGCGCGTTTTTTATGAAAAATATGCACTAAAAGATGCTGCGGGCAATGCGCTTGAGAAAACGCCAATGGAGATGTGGCAGCGCATTGCAAAGGCCATTTCAGACACCGAAAAAGATGAGCAAACAAAGAAAAAGGCATTTGAAGATTTTGTGTGGCTTCTCTCAGATTTCCGTTTTGTGCCTGGCGGCAGGATCTTGTTTGGTGCAGGCCAAACCCTAAGAAAGGTCACTCTGATAAACTGCTATGTAATAGCAGTGAGAGACGATTCAATCGAAGGCATTTTCGATTGGTGCAAAGAGGCGGCAAGAACCTATTCATATGGCGGCGGTGTTGGCACTGATATAAGTGTGCTGCGGCCTAAAGGCGCTCCTGTTCATAACGCCGCATTGCTTTCTACAGGCTCCGTTTCATTCATGGAAATTATGAGCGAGACAACGCACACAATAGGCCAGGCGGGGAGGCGCGGTGCGCTGATGATTACCATACGTGTAGATCATCCAGATATATTTGATTTTATACATGTAAAGCAGAATCTTGACAAGGTGCGCTACGCAAACATAAGCGTGCGCGTAACCGACGAATTCATGCGCGCGGTTGAGAATGACAGCGAAATAACCCTGTGGTTTGAGAACGATAGGACAGGAAGAATAGAGAGGCGAGTAAGGGCGCGTGACATATGGGATGAACTCACTAAAGCAGCATGGGCATGGGCAGAGCCAGGAGTAATGTTCTGGGATAATATAACAAGAGAATCGCCAACCGAGTACAACGGAATGAACGTCATCACTACAAATCCATGCGCAGAGCAGCCTCTGCAAAACTACGGCGCATGCGATCTCGGCAGTATTAATCTTTCAGCGTTTGTGGTTAACCCATTCTCTGCAAATGCAAAAATAGATATGGAGCTGCTGGAAAAAGCAACGCGTATAGGCGTGCGCTTTCTTGACGATGTGCTCGAGTACAACATGGACAAGCATCCGTTAAAGGAGCAAACTGAGGCTGCAAGGAATTCAAGGCGCATAGGGCTTGGCTTCACTGGCTTAGCAGATATGTTTGCAAAGCTGCGAATAAAATATGATTCTGACGAAGCGCTTGACTTCGCCGACAAGCTGTTCGAGCAGATAAAGAACTGGGCGTATGATGAAAGCACTGAGCTTGCAAAGGAGAAAGGCGCATTTCCGCTGTTTGACAAGGAGAAGCACCTTTCAAGGCCATTTATACAAAGGCTCAGCTCCAGCGTAAAGGACAAGATAGCAGAATATGGCATTAGGAATGCGGCTGTGCTTACAGCGCCGCCTGTGGGTAGTGGCGCCGTGCTCGCAGGCACAAGCAGCGGCATTGAGCCTATTTTTGCATTCTCGTACACGCGCAGGTCTGAGTCGCTTAGCAAGACCGAATTTAAGGTTTATCATCCGCTCGTCAAACAGTACATGAAACTTAACGGCATAGACGATGAGAGCAAGCTGCCTGAATATTTCACAGTAGCATACAAAATAGACCCTATGTTCAGGGTAAGGATGCAGGGCACAATACAGAAACACATAGACAGCGGGATTTCATCCACTGTAAATCTTCCTAGGGAAGCGACAGCAGACGAGGTGAGCAAGATTTACATCGAAGCGTGGAAAGCAGGCTGCAAGAGCATAACAGTGTATAGGGAAGGCTCAAGGCAAGATATTCTAAAGGTGTCTGAAAGCGAAACAGAAAGCAAAACAGAAAGCGACACGGCAAGCAAAGCGCTGAACAGGGCCGAAACTGAAGTAGCAGCATGGGCGAGGCCCGAAACGATGACAGGCAAAACAGTAAAATTAGTACTTCCGCAGGGCTCAATTTATGTTACTGTTAATTTTGATAGCAACGGCATGGTAAAGGAAGTGTTTGTGAACATGGGTAGGGCAGGCAGCCAGGAGAAGAGCTATTCTGAAGCAATAGGAAGGATAATCAGCAGGTATCTGCAGGCCGGCGGAGACGTCAAGAATATCATAAACAGCATCAAAGGCATACGTGCTAATGATTCAATAACGTGGTACAGAGGCATAAAACTGTACAGCGTGCCTGACGCTATAGCAAAAGCCATAGAAGTTGCAATGGGCATATCTGGCATAATCACGAACCCGCTTGACAGCATGCAGAGCGATGGCAAGCAGCTTCAGGTAAATGCTGAAGAAAAAGAAAAGCAAAACAAGAGTGAGAATGAGCATGAGGAAGACACAATTGCCGAAGAAGGCGTGCAAGGAGATGAAAACAAAGCCATTAAAGCAGAGATATGCCCAGCGTGCGGTGAACGCACGCTTGTTTATGAGAATGGCTGCTATATCTGCAAGAACTGCGGCTACACGAAATGCGAATAGGCCATTTCCATAACATGTTGAATTTTTAAATACCTGTTCTTTGAGGTAAAATTAAATTTCTACAACAGGGGTTACATTCTCTCTTCGACGACAAACCCCTGCAGTAAGCAGGGACAAGGTAATTCAATGAGTATGGCGACCAGCAAAAATAAAATAGTTGAGGTTCTGGCTGCGTAAGAGTTGTGGCAAAGAGTCACGGGCATACAGCAAAGTATGCCAAACACTACATTGCACTGTCTAGATACGATGTGCATGGGAAATTGTGGAAGTGATGTAATTGGTAAATGATAAAAAGTGAGGGATATGTTATGATAGAAAAGTCAACATCCCATAGGTGATGCAATAAGAGACCATAAAAAAGTGAATTGCATGTTCTGGTATAAAAGTCAACACCCTAATTACGCATAGCAAATATATTTTTATGCAATAAAGTAATATTGGGCCCGTAGCTCAGTTTGGATAGAGCGGCGCCGTCCTAAGGCGAAGGCCGCGGGTTCAAAATAAGCAGCAATTGCTTATGCAAATCCCACCGGGCCCGCCAAATTCAAGATGACAAAATGCAAATGAACAAGAGTCGCGAAAAAGGCGCAAAGGAGCCAAGGATAATAGTGAAGCCGATAGGCAGGTTCGGCGGCTTAGATGGAATACACCTTGCTTTGATAATAGTAATTATGCTGCTTATTGCGCTTCTGCTAGTTGTATCATATTCGAAGCCAGTGATAATCAAGCAGGCGAATAACACCACTATAGCAAAGCCTATTCACAACAGCACAGAAGTGTTGGAGCAGGTGCAAAAATTGCTTGCAAGCTATAGCACTGCAAATAGCTCACTCTCACTATTGCCTTATATAACAGAAGTTCAGAACGCAAGTGCAACGTATGTTCCAAGCGCAAAGGAATGGCTTGTTAAGGTGCCTGCAGAAAACCCTTCAACAGGCATCGCGTTTAGTCTTAGCTTTTTAGTAAACGACACAAACATTTCAAACGTTTTGCCACTGATACAGACCGCAATGCCATCAGTAATAGGCAACAACAGCGTTGTTTATCAGGGAGTCATAAAGCTTTACAACAAATACCAATGCAGCACTCAGAAGCCCCTGCAGCTTTACTGGTTCATTGACCCATATGCGCCTGGCTCTGTCAGGAGCCTGCTAAACGCAACCGCTCTTGGTTCTGAGTTTGGCAAGAACATAAGCATAGACATAAAGATTTTCAGCACACAGGCGACGCAAGCTATTGCCAAGACATACGGCATTGCAAACGCGCAGCTGCTCGGGAAATTCATTTTCTGCGCATCAAACCAGAGCGGCTTTGCTGCCTTTGTCAGCAATCTTAACAGCGAATACACAGGCTCATTCATGAGCCTGAGCGAACTAAGCAACATAGCCAATGAATCTGGATTAAATTACGCTCCGTTGATGCAGTGCGTGAACAGCTCGCAAGCTATAATAAATAATCAGGCTCTGCTTGCTCAGTATTACAATATAACACAGACACCAAGCACAGTGGTGGACTGCGAGTATATGACAATTCCAGAAACCGCACGCAACGCGATATGCTACGCAAACAGCACTATTTGCAGGTAAAAGCATGCATCTGATAGTGGGAGTAGATGGAGGCAAAACAGCAGCAATAGCGTTCTTGGACCTTAACGGCGAGCTAGAAGGGCTTTATACTGGGCGTTTTGTCAGTCTCAGCTGGTTTGTTGATAAAATAAAACAGGCAGGCGTGCCCGTAATAATCGCAAGCGACAAGAAAAAGCCAGAGCGTGTGGCAAAAAGGCTTGCCGCAATATTCTCCGCGGAGCTCTTTACTCCAAATTCCGACATTAGCACTGAAAAGAAGTCAGAGCTTGCCGGAAAAACTGGAAATCTGCATGAGCGGGATGCGCTTGCCGCAGCGCGCGCAGCTTACAATGCGCATGCAAACAAGCTTAAGCAGATTGACAAGTTTGCAAATATGCACGGTGCAGACGCCGATAAGCTTAAGTCCCTTGTAATTGCTAGGCGCTATTCAATGCATGAAGCAGCTACAGGCAGCCGGTCTGGCAGGTCAAAGCGCCTAATGTAAACTAATTCTGTAACAGAATGGGCCATCGAGACGAGCATCATATGGAACACAGTTCCATCAACACGTATGTCATCTGACCCAGAGTCGGTTTACAGCAACTCCGCTATTGGAAATTTGGTCTCTTGCGAGAACGCTCCAAAAGGGATTTTGCATTACCTATTGCACTTTAGGATTTTACGTTGGTCAGCGCTTGAGCATGGG
>JAVYWZ010000004.1:0-45354 GCA_038877255.1 Candidatus Micrarchaeaceae archaeon
TAAGGACTTGTGTAAAATAAAGTGGCATGCCCAATGCAGAGAAGAACAACAGGATACGCAATAAAGGCGAGGCAACAATGCAAAGAAGTATTGCCGCTTAAGTGCAAACTCCAAAGTTGCTGATGCAACAGAAGTCCAGCTCGCAATGGCGTGGTAGTTCACCAAGAATATGGTGAAGAATAATAAATGCTTATCGCACTCTAAACACCCAACAAACGAAACACTTTCATTTAGTATCTTTGCCTTTCAAAAAGTAACATTTATTAATGTTTTTGCTGTTAGGCTAATTGTCGATTGTAAGAAGCCGGAGGCTCGGGAGGCGTGCTCGCTCTTGTTAGGCTCCAGCAGGAGATTAAGCCAAATTCCCGACCCGCTACTACGGCAAGGAGCCATCATGCTTATTTGTTGAGACAAGGGTGCCTGTTTGGCTGAAGATGTGAACATCCAAAAAATTCCAGAACAACTAACGGAGCGTATAAAGGAGTTCAATTCTGCATTCAAATTAGGCATAGACCTAGGCACCAAAACCGGCGGTGTGGCGCTTGTAAAAGATAATAATGTGCTTTTTGCTAAAACTTTCTTAGACTTCCACAACGAGACATTGAAAGAAAGGAGAGAGCGCAGGCGCAACAGGCGTAGCAGATTAGCTAAGAAGAAGAGAATTGCAAGGCTAAGGTCTTGGGTATTGAGGCAGAAAGTAGCTGGCAAACAGCTGCCTGATCCTTACGACCTTAAAATAAAGAATATGGTTCTAAGCAAGTTGCTCAAAGAGAAAGGCATTAGTGGGGAAGATAAAAAGAATGTAAGTAACTGGAGCGAAGTTGTTATAAAAGGATACGATACGTCTCCAGAAGCTTTCGTTAAAGCACTAACCTTGATATTCAAGAAAAGGGGCCAATTGTACGAAGAAATGGCAGACCATATAAAAGATATGACAGACGAGCAGCTAAAGAGTTATATAGAATCTCTTAAGGTAATCACTAACGAAGCTAAAGACGCGCTGATTGAGGAAATAAATTTGAGGCAAAGCATTGCTGAAAATGGCAGACTTATAAGAACGTACAGCACGTTACAAGAAAAAATAAAAGAAATAGCGGATGAGTCAGAGCACAGCAAATCTAAAGCCAAGGACAGAAAACAGCGTGAAGCTGAGATAAAACAGCTTGTTGAGGCGTTCTGCAAAGCAAATAATATAGATGACAAAACATGCCAAAAATGGATTTCTGATTTAGCAGGGCTTTTGAATAAACCTGTCAGAAAAGCAAGGTTTCTGAACCGCATAGTAATAAGATGCAATATTTGCGACAAAATTACGCCAAAGAAGTCACGAAAGGATATTAGACCTCTTCTATATGGCCTTGCAGTAATAAACTTTATAAAAGCGGGCAGGCTTGAACCTAATGAAGACCTTAAAAAAGAGTTTAATACATTATACGATGAAGCCGGATATATAAGGCAGAAGATAATTAACAACGAAAAAATGAGTGATGAGGAGAAAAAGGATAAGAGAGCTATATTAAACCGTCTCAAAAAGTACATAAATAAGGATCTGCGCGAATATGAAAAGAAACGAGCGACCGATAAGCAAAAGGAAATGTTAGATCAAATTAAATCGCTACTTTTTGATAAGCTAACAGGCAGGTCTAAATATTGCAAGAAGCATTTAGAAGAACAGGCAAACGGCATTGATATAGAGAAAGGCTATCACGGCCAGTTGCATAAAAGGTATGGCCGGAATTTCGCGCAACAGAACCACGACAAGCGTGTTATAAACCTTATCGAGCAATTGTTTTTTAATGAAAACGAGACTCTTGCTAATGAGATCAAGAATAATGACATAAGATACATTACCATAGAAGCACCAAAGCCTAATACAAAAAGAACAAAGAAAGGAGAAGTAACAAAGAAGGATACGAGAACAATTAAGGAGAAGCTTTTTGAAGAGCAAGTAGGTGAGCAAGGAACCATTTGCATATACACTGGGCAATCGCTTTCCAAAGATGAGATTGAAAAGTATGAGAAAGACCACATATTCCCCGAGTCAAGAGGCGGTCCATCCATACGCGATAATCTTGTTCTAACAACTAAGGAAATAAACGTAGAAAAAGGCGACAGAACCCCTTGGGAATGGCTTCACGAAGATTCCTCGAAATGGGAAGCGTTCAAAAGCAGAGTTGAGATGCTTTATAAAAAAGGCAGGATAACAGAAAGGAAAAAAGAGTTGCTTCTAAACAAAAGCAACGAATTTCCTGGCGATAACCCTACTGAACTTGCTAGAGTAAGTGCGCGCATAAACAGTTTTATTTTGGAAATTAATAAAATGCTCAAAAAGCACGGATTACCAGAAGCACAAACTTTGTTTGAGCGGGGTAAGCCTATTGTGCAAGTTGTAAGAGGTGAGGAAACACAAAAGCTTCGCAGGCAATGGCACGCGGAAAACGAAGGCTTTATTCCGCTAAAAGATAGAGCTTACTCATTTAACCATGCAGAAGATGCGGCTATCGCTGCAAGCATGCCACCAAACTTTTGGAGATTGCAGATTTATAGATATAAATGGTCTTTTCCAGATGGCAAAGAACGCCCTGACTTTGCTTTGCCAGACATTGCACCTCACTGGAGCGCGTTTGTAGAATCTAGAAAAGAGCCCATAATATGCGTACTTGGCAAGACAAAGTATTCATGGAAGAGAAGCATAATAAATGAAACTATCTACAAACCTTTTAACGAAAGATCGTATTATAAAAGCATAAATAAGAGAGACCTAAAAAGTGCCAGCAAAGCTATAAAGGATGAAGTGCCGCTTAAAGAGCTCAATGAGCATAAAATGAGTGAAAAATACAACTATTACCACATAACATACAATAACAAGCGTTACTTAATTAAGGCTCCAAAGGGCGGTTCGAGTATATTGGTAAAGCCGCATGACGGTCCGCAAAAGCTTTTGGAAATATCACCAAAATATGAATTTGTACTTTTGGGCGAATCAGACGGCAAAATCAAAAAGATATACAAGCCAATATGGCCCATACTTAAGATGTATGAAAGCGGGGTAATAAAAGACATCAAGGACAACGAACTCAAGAAAAACGTAGAACTGTATTACGAATTCTTTAAAGACAAGAAAAATGTTTTGTCAAGTTATAAAAAATTATATTTGCACGATATTGTATATCTTGATACTAAAAAGCATAAAGGCTATTTCATTACTACCAAATTTTCTTCTAAGCAAGGAGTAAAGGCACTTCCAGAGTCAAAGGTAAAAATAATGTATGCCTATAATGGGGGTCAAAGCGAAGGAGAAGATGTAAAAGGCGAAAAGAAGGAAAGCAACGAAATAACTTTAGGTAATGAGGATTTGGCTTATATAATAAAGCATGGTGTTGTTTACAGATCTGGGTTGCGTTTACGGATCTAGTAAAATATAAATTTTAATATTAGTTTGGGCAATAAGCCGTATGCCTTTGTTTTCTCAAAACTTAATTTTTATCCGTCGTATGTGCGTCATTAAATCTAATTAGCAGAATCTCTCGAGAGCACTTAAGGACGCTGACTTCTCAAATGTCTGCTTGCTTCACCATAAGGCTAATCTTCGTAGGATTCGCTTTTACGGCCTTCACCCGGAGATATATATAAATATCTTCTCTTACAATCGACAATTAAATATTTTGTTTGTGTAATACATAAATCCGCTGAAATTGGCGTTTTATTCTGTATCTTACAATCGACAATTAAATATTTTGTTTGTGTAATATAAAACAATAATTGACGATTTTAGATGTTTTAATCCTTACAATCGACAATTAAATATTTTGTTTGTGTAATTTGCCTTTAATCTTGTGTATTAAAGTATATGTTTGTTATCTTACAATCGACAATTAAATATTTTGTTTGTGTAATACAACAGAAAAATATTAAGAAACCCATCAATTTTTGACTTACAATCGACAATTAAATATTTTGTTTGTGTAATTCTGAAATATATGAACTATGGATTAACGGGTGCTATGCTTACAATCGACAATTAAATATTTTGTTTGTGTAATAATAAAAATATTTAAAAAGCCACGCATGGGGTAAGCGCTTACAATCGACAATTAAATATTTTGTTTGTGTAATTTCGGCAGCAGGATATATAATGGAGGTGCAAGACTTACAATCGACAATTAAATATTTTGTTTGTGTAATTTCTATGTATTAAAACACATCGTCGCAGAAATTCCTGAATTCGCAGAAGATGCATTTTGCTGTTGATTCCGTAGGCTTAGGTCTTGTACTGCGTAAAATATCTTTTCGCAGATTAGCTGCAATTTCTATCACTTTTTCTTTATCTTTATCTGTTATGATAATCTTCTCTAATCTTGTAGCGGTATCTGAATATGCATACACAAAGTAACCTGCTACTGATTTCACCTTTAAGGAGTCTTCAATAAGCATGGCGTATGCTGTCAGTTGGGTCTTATATTTACTTGGGTCTGCACTATACTTAATTTCTATTGGATACGCCTCTCTATCACCAATCAGGGCATAGTCTAGTCTCCCCTGAAGCATTAGGTTATGGCTTCTGAGTTTTAGATTTCTTGCCAAACGGTAGCCATTAGCAATCTTATCGCGGAAAATCATTTGCATATTTTCTATAGTTAATGACTCTTCAAAACTCTTTCCAACAAGCATTCCATAAGTTTCGTATCCCGCTCTCGCTATTGTGTTGTTGTAGAAAGGTATTCTTGCGCAATAGGCATACTGTTTGATATCGTTTACATTTATCCAGAGTTCGGTATATCTCATACTAATTTACTTCTTGAATACTTGTGGAAACTGTGTAGTTTCTCGCCCATCTTTTCTATAAGTTCAAAGTCGTTTATTTCTCCAATGGCTATTTTTTGGACGAGCACGCTTATTGGACCGTCGTTCTTTGCAATTTGCTTTAATGCTGTTTTCAGATCCTTTAGTGCCGGCGCCGTCAGCGAACCTGTAAACACGCTATACTGTATGCGCGCAAGGTCGAAGTTTAGGCATGTATTGATTATCTTCTGCCGCGTATTGTCATTAGTGCAATCATACGAAACTATTACGCCGAACCTGTATGCCATAATTACCACTTGAACAAGTACTTTTCATAGTTTCCATTACCCTTGAGCATATTGGCAACCGAGTAGATATTGCTTTGGATTATAGAGCGCATAGTAAGCCTCTTTCCAGAGTAATATTCTTTCTTTTCAAGCTCTGCTATTATGCCTCTAGACAATAATTTCTTAGAATCGTCGCTTAGCATCCCATCATCTAAGGTTATCTTCTGCCGCCTATTGATTATTGATAATACCACTTTATCCACAATCCGCGGTTTAAAAGGCTCACTAAGGTCGAGAACTAGAGATGGTTTGCCTGGCCTGTCGGTATGCAAGAAGCCTGCAAACGGCTCTAACCCAGCATTCAATATGCTCATCCAAGTCAAGGAATAAAGAATTGCATATCCATAATTTATGGAAATATTGACTATGTCTTCGCTTTCATGGTCGCGTGCTTCAAAGCCGCAGCCAGGCCTCAATACGCTTGCGAAAGCTTTCCAGTATACACGTGCCGCAGTAGCCTCTATGTTAAGCAGCTGCAGTCTTGCCTGCGCCAGGCTGTGTCCTTCAACATTATTTAGCAAGGGCAGCGTGTGTTGTATGCTGTGAACATATCTCATGATATGTATTGTTCTTCCAGCTTTTTTGTTCTTTATTGAGTACTTTATTAGTGCCGCTTGGTTGCTTATTTTAGATTCTAGCGCTTTCTTCACAAGGTTTAAGCCAATCTCCTTGTCTAGAGCAGCAAATTGCGCACGCTTAACTTCTGCGAACGCAGCCAACTGCGGCGATGAAATCATAACATTCGGATAGCTATTGCTCCATATACATATCTTTATTCCGCGTTTGCATGCCTCTTTTATCAAAGACGTCGATATCGATGCTCCTCTTGATGTTATTATTATTTCGTCCAAATCCGACATTGCATATTGCGCTATTACTTCCTTTTTCTTCTTTATGATAAGTCTCTCAGACTTTTTGCCTATGAAGTATCCGAAGCCCGATATGATTAGGGTACGTTGGTCTACAACATTGAACAACTCTCTTAGATTATGCGTCTTTGTGGCTGAAACGCTCACTAGAGTCACCTATTTTCAGAAGACAATTAGCCATATAAAAGTATAGATAGGTGACTTTATATTTGGCGCGCATTTCTTTTGTTTCGTTTGTGCTATGTAAGATTGCGTGTGCGTACATTTTGCGCCAATGAACTTGTTGCTTGTTAGTTTTGCCACATAGCCTATGCATTTTTGTCTTAGGATAAATGGAGCAAATTACTCTCAGATTGCTGCCTTTAAAAACGATTATTTGGCGGTTCAAAAGCCCAGAGAAACACTAAAATAAGCAAGTGTTTCGTGCCCCTTTTTGCCGTGTTTCTATAGTGTCATACATATAAGCAAAACTTCAACGTATTATCTTATTACATTCGCATATGCGGAATGCATAAAAGCTTTTGTATAATATGTTTTTTGTGGAAGGTTGACTATACCAGATGGCCTGGTGTCATTTTGGTTTTGGTTGCCTTCCACATCTTGTTTTTGCTTGCTTATGAGCTCTAATAGTTAAAGATATAAATAGCCGCATAAAAGTAGATATTGATTCCAATGGCCGATAGCCAGCCAAAGAAAGCAGACACAAGAAATCCTCAGGCAAAAGAAGCATATACCAAGGCAGGCCAGCTGTTCGAAGAGAACAGGTTCGAAGAAGCGATAGACCTTTACAGCCAGGCAATAAAGCTTGATCCGGTATATTCAAGCGCATATTTCAACAGGGCTCTTTCTTATGCGCTTATAAACCGCTACGACAACGCAAGGCTTGATGCTGAAAAGGTAATGGAGCTCGAGCCTGACAGCTTCGACGCCCCTTATGTTCTTGGTTTGGTTAACGAATACGAAGGCAACTTTGAAGACGCCAAAAGCTGGTATGAAAAGGCGCTCAAGATAAATCCTGATTATCAGCCTGCAAAGACAAGGCTTGAGCAGCTCGCAGGCAGGCTAGGCGTAGAACCTAAGCAGCAACGTGCAAAAGGTGCGCCTGCTTCTGTCTCAATTTCTTCAAAAGCGGTAAGCGAAGAAGAAGAAAACAAAACTGTGACTGAGGAAGGCCAGATAAAGCGCATACGCTGGTACAAGTCTAATCTGTCTTTCAAAGACATCATAGGCTTGGAGAAACAGAAAGAGATGATTTATGAAAACATAATACTTGCAATACGCAAGCCAGAGCTGCTTAGAGCATACGGCAAGAAGCTTGGATTGGGAGTGCTTTTTTACGGGCCGCCAGGAAACGGCAAGACATACATTGTTAATGCAATAGCAGGAGAGACACAATCCAATGTCATAGTAGTGCGCATACACGAAATCGTGGACATGTATGCTGGCAATACGGAGAAAAACTTGCACGCGGTATTCGAGCAAGCCAGAGCTCACACGCCGTGCATACTCTTTTTCGATGAGATAGACGCATTGGGCATGAAGCGAGAAGGCAGCGGCGATCAGATGAGCTATATGCGAATGGCAGTGAATGCGTTCCTAACCGAAATGGACGGCGTGGAGAAAAACCCAGAAGGCATATTTGTAATAGGTGCAACAAACCAGCCCTGGGACATGGATCCAGCACTGAAGAGGAGCGGCAGGTTTGGCGAGCGTATTTATTTCCCGCCTCCAAACTACAAAGCGAGGAAAGGGGCTTTCAAGTACAACACGCGCAACATGCCCCTTGGTAGAATCAGCTTTGGCAGGTTAGCACGCGCCACTATGGGCTATTCGCAGGCAGACATAAGTGATATCTGCGATAAAGCAGCACTAATACCTGCTGTAGAGGAAGACAAAACAGGCGTGAGGAGAAAAATACAAATGAAAGATTTTTTGAAGATGATAAAATTGCATAGCAGCACGCTTGATGAATGGTATGGCATGATGCGAAAGGAGATAATAAGTAAGACAGAAACACAGATAGTAGAGGGCAAAAAAACAGAGATAGTGAAAGAGGGAAAGCTAACGCCTGAGGAGAAAGTCCAGTACAAGCTTTTGGTGAAAGATGTCAAGAAAAATTCAGGCTCATGGCACAAATTCATAGTGAAGTTTTCCAGATTTGTAGCCTTGCACCTATTCTAATTTTTAAAGGGCCTTGGCCGGGGGTCGGACCCGGGCCTGAGGATCCACAGTCCTCCATGCAGCCGTTACACCACCAAGGCCATCGCAAGCAGCACTTTTTATAATATTGCTCGTAAAAGATTTATAAAAGTGAGCGGGAAAACATATCATTCAGATAGGGGATGAGAGCGAACCGCAGAAATGCATATAAATTTTGAGACGCATAAAACTATAACCATGATCGTCATGAAAACTGCATACAAATATAGGGCATATCCTTCAATGGAACAAAAGGCAAAATTAGATAGTCAAATGTTCCTCGCAAAAAATCTCTACAATCTTCTTCTTGAAAAATCGAAAGCGTATTACAAAGAAACAGGGAAGACGCTCACCAAATGCGGAAACGCGCAGGAAATGCCCCTGAACAAAAGAACATTCATATGCGAGAAATGTGGAAATAAGGAAGACAGGGACATAAATGCATCAATGAATATACTCAAACGAGGCATACTCGCAAGAGCTACCGAAGGACATTCGGGAAGTCAAGCCTGTGGAGACGATGTAAAACCTTCCGTAAGGGAGGCAATTGCCGGTGAAGCAGGAACTATACGGGTGGCATCATGACGATCAATCAAGCCACCCTGGAAGCCCACGAATTCATTCGTGGGAGGATGTCACTAAACGAATGGCGGGGTAGCTCAGCCTGGTTAGAGCGCTAGACTCATATGCTCAGCATAATGAATGATGAGCTTTCTTTGCGATGATTAGCTGGGATATCTAGAGGCCGAGGGTTCGAATCACTCCCCCGCCAAACGCTTACGCGCTTAGCCAATAGGTGCAATGCGTAAAACATGCAATTTCTGCTTCGCTGCAAAGCCTAAAGTCCTGTTAGGGCTTTCAAATTTTGATTGAAGCACTAAATTTGCTAAATATCGCCTCGCCGTCAATAAGACAAAACATATATCTGCAATAAGGTATTCAACCCAACACCACAAAACCGCAAAAGGTTAGGTATAAATAAATCAAAAGCCGTTAACCCGGCGAGCGGGAAGCCTGACTTGGCGAGTGCATGAAGCGAGCAAAGGCTTATAGAAATAACCTGCGAGAAATACATAAGGACTTGTGTAAAATAAAGTGGCATGCCCAATGCAGAGAAGAACAACAGGATACGCAATAAAGGCGAGGCAACAATGCAAAGAAGTATTGCCGCTTAAGCGCAAACTCCAAAGTTGCTGATGCAGCGGAAGCCAATTCCGCAATGGCTGTGTAGTTCACTGAATATGGTATTATGCAAAGCTTTACAAGATTAATGCACATAGAGCGCGTGAAGCGCATACTTGATGCCATAGCCTATGGTTCTCTGTTCCTTGACATAGCAGTGGCAGCAATAAATTTTATTGCTTTGAGGCAGAACAGTTCAAGGCTTAGCGCTGTGCAGTTCTGGCTTTCAGTCGGTCTGAGCATAGAAGTAATAGTAACCATATTCCTGTTTCTGGTGCTTCTGCTACTGTATCATTACAACAAACTGGAGTGGCTCATGCTCATAGGCAAGCGCGTCCGTAAATACAAGCAGCATCGCCGCTTTCAAAAGTAATGTGAAATAGCTATAAATGTTGGCTTCTTTAATACTTATATGCAGAGCCTGAAAAATGTAGAGAAAAGCGAAAGGCTACTTATTCTTGTTGTAGATATAGACAACGATCTCTACGTAAAGACGAAGATAAACGGGCCGCTTGTTGGGCGTGTGCAGGTGCTCAACGGCGCTACACAGCTTGCGCTAGCTGATCCTGAAGACACTGACGCAAACACTATGTTCAAAGCAGTTAAGACATACAACGAGCTTAAGGAAGAAGGCTATTCTGTTAGCATAGCAACGATAACTGGCGCAGAAAACATGGGCTATGCTGCGGATAGAGAGCTTGCAAGGCAATTGGAGCAGGTAATAGAGCAGGTAAGGCCTGATGCATGCATTTTTGTAAGTGATGGCGCGAGCGACGAGCGCGCATTGCCAATCGTAGAATCAAGGCTCAAGGTAAACAGCGTAATTACTGTTACAGTGAAGCAGAGCGAAAACCTTGAAAACACATATGTTACTTTGCTGAAGAAGCTTCAAGAACCTCATTACGCAAGAATCGTTTTCGGAATACCTGCATTAATACTTTTGCTGTTCGCGCTTAGCTACGCACTTAACCTCGGTTGGCAATTGCCAGTGGCAATAATAGGCGCATACCTGCTCATAAAGGGCTTCGGGTTTGAAGAGTCAATACTGGAGTCATTCAGAGGTTTTGGCTTCAGCATAGACCGCATGGGCTTCGTCTTCTACCTTAGTTCTTTAGTATTTTTGTTTGCAAGTCTTTTCATCTCAGCCGGCAGTTATGTTTACGAGATAAGTGCTGGGGCAAGCGGTGCGCTCGCATTTGCATACGCATTTGAGGGCTTTCTGCTTCTTCTGCCACTTGTGCTTTTGCTTTACCTTGTAGGCAGAGTAATAGATATGCGTAGCAGAAAGTACCTGTTCAGAAATTACAAATATGGCGTTTACGCGGGATCGAGCATAATAATATGGGTAATTCTCTATGCTTTCGATGCTTGGATAATAGGCCAGATATATTTCGGCCAGTTTATAGTCTTTACAGTGCTTGCGATAGCAATAGGCATAGGCATAAACGACTCTGTTATGTGGCTCAAAAAGAAGGCGCTTGCCAAAAGAAACATACGCAGCAAAGCGGTAATAAACGAGCTTGGCACGCTAATAGGCAAAGTATCTAATATAGATTCAAAGCATGGCAGTATAACCGTAGAGACGCCGTTCGGCAATCCCATACACTATAGTGTTGACCGTATAGTAGAAATATCAGACAGAGTAGTCATAAGCTAATCTTCAAATTCATCGTTTAGCACATGGTGTACAAGCGCTGCCTTTTTCTTTCCTATTTTTTTCACGTGCATGAGCTCTTCAGTGCTTGCGTTGGCAATAGCTCTTATGGTCTTGAAATTCTTTATTAGCGATCTTGCAAGCTTGCTGCCTATTCCAGGTATGGCGCTGAGAAGCAGGATCTGCCATTCAGAAATAGTATACGCGCGCTTCAGCCCTACAACTCTCGGCTCGCGTTCTTTATTTTCTTGTTCTTGCTCTGCTATTCTCGCTATTGTCTCAGCAGTTTCATCAGAGCCTGATGATCTTATCACCATTATGCCATAATCAACATAGGCACTAACTATTGCTCCAAGCAGTACTTTTCTGCTCAGCAAAAATTCAGAACCGTCTCCTTCTATTATCAAAATGGGCCTTGCAAAGCTCGCGCTGAGCCTCTCAAGTTGATCGAACAGCCTTGAGTTTATTATTGAACTTGCAAAGTCATGCATTGTTTTGCGCTCTATGCAGATTCTATCAGAAACTATATAATCGCCTATTGGCAACTGGGTAAAACTCATCTCAAGCCCCAGGTCAGAGAGCTTTTCCAATAAGTCAAGATTGCGCTCCCTATTGTCTACAAGCACCTTCGCCATATGCTATTTATAAGTAAAGCAGAAATAATATGCTTATGGCAATGCGAAGGAGCAGGAAGAAAGAGCCAAGCAAAGAGAAATACATATTAAAGGAAAAGCTAAAGATAGAAGAGGGCGTTTTTGATACAAGGACCTTGCAAAGGATAGGCAAGCTTTTTGGAACAGGAATAATCTCGCGGTTCGATTTCAAGATAGCAACGGGAAAGGAATCTGACATCTTCCTGGTCGAGCCCGGTCCCAAAGTAAGCGCAGATATTCTTGTGTTGAAAATATTTAGAATAGAGACAACTAGCTTCAGGGACAGGCTTGACTATATATTAGGTGATACTAGGTTCGGCAGCGTAAAGGGGAACATGCATGCCATAGTAGATGTTTGGTGCAAGAAGGAGTTTGGCAACCTCAAGCTGGCGCAGTCAACTCATGTAAATGCGCCAGAGCCCTATGCCTTTTCAGGCAACGTGTTAGCGATGGAATTCATAGGCTCTGACGGCATGCCAGCGCCGCAATTGAAAAATATAGAGCTAAAAGAGCCTGAAAAGATGCTCGACGAAATAATCGAGCAGGCAAGGAGGCTGTATGCTGCGGGGCTTGTTCATGCAGACTTGAGCGAGTACAACATACTTGTAAAGAATAATGCGCCTTATCTTATAGACTTCGGCCAGGCTGTCGTGAAAGAGCATCCAAGCGCGCAAGTGTTCCTAGAGCGCGATGTGGGAAATGTGCTGACATTTTTCAAAAAAAAGTATGGCTTAGCATATGACTTAGAAAATGCGCTTGCCATAATCACGCAATAGCAGCGTTCTACGTAGTGGCTACTTGTCAAAATATAGCACCAGAACCTCTGCCATTTTATTTTTACTGGCCGCTATATTCGTGTTATTACCTTGCCCCCACTGAAAAGTGCTGTTGATTATTATGGCACAGAACTTGCCTGATATTAATGCTCAAAAGCAACTAATCTAAGATATGTATAGGGAGTTGACATTTGAAATTATGGGATATCCCTACGAGGTAGTTTTCATAATAATAGAAGAAACTGCCGATACTTACCTCGGCACAAAACGATTCGTCAACTCCTATTGTTTCTTCGAACAGCACGCGGCATCCCAATACCTAACATATCATATGTTGCTACGCCCATTCAAAAGCCGGGCAGGCGGGGTCTGCCGGGCACAAGAGAAACACGTCCAAACAAGCATAAATAACGTATTAACTTCCCTTCGGCTCTTTTCTCATCAGGTCTTTAAGTGCTCTCCGCATCTCTACAAATTCTTTAATTTCCTTTTTAAGTCCCAAATCTCTAAATGCAATAAGTGTAAATATGCCCAACAAAGTACCACCAAAAGCTAAAACATCAGCACTGATTAGAGGTGTGCCTAATTTTGTGGTCACGTTCAAAAGTACCCCAGTGGTCCCGCCCACTAGGCCGCTCTCACCAAGGTAAGAAATTATATCATCCCAGTCCCCTCTTATTTGACTTTTAAGATATTCAATCTTCTTTGTTTTTTCATCCATATATTCAATCTTCCTTGTTTTTTCATCCATATTGTTCACCTCAATTTGAATATATTATATTTTTGCTGATATTTAAATACGCCTAAAAACTGAAATTTGTTTAAAGATATTTGTGATTTTGTAAATTGACTAAGTGCGTCAATTTTATATAAGGTCAACCTTTTCACTCGGGTGTGCATAGGGAAATTGCGGCGGTAGTGCAATTAGAAACCTCAAAAGGCGAATGTGCGTTGCGATATAAAATTCAACATCCTTTAATATATGTATTTATTGATGAGAGTGGAAATCTAGGAAGGTTTGACAACAGATAAAGTAATGTTAGTATTCATAGACACTCTCTGTTATTATTATGTAACAAGATTTTTTGTACTTATAGTTCATTTGATCACTGGTTCTGTCTATATATGCGGTCGATTAATAACGTCAAATAAAAATAGACACTTTGAATTGCCTGTTTTATCAGATATCTCCGTCTACGTTCTCGTTCTTGCAGCCGTAATACCCAATCAGTCATGCATTCTCCGCAGGAGTCATCCGTATGGTCCTGTAACTCAGATCGCCACGACTTAAATGTGCCAGAAAAAGGTAAAATTTGTGGCTTATATATGCCCTTTTACAGGTATGGGCTCGCGGAGATTTGAACTCCGGACCTCCCGATTATCAGTCGGGCGCTCCAACCAAGCTAAGCTACGGGCCCTACTTACCTTTTGAATAGCATTAATTTATTTCTTGCTTTATAATGCGTGAAAAAGATTTGAGATCATTTTCAAAAAGCGTTCTTATTTTATTAAATCTCAGTGCTGCGGCCGGATGAAAAGTGATAAGGAAAGTAACGGCGTCTTTTTTTATTTGAGAACCATGATATCTATTCACATTGCCTGTGCCAAGGAGCGCCTTGATTGCCACATTGCCAAGAAGCAAGATAAATTGCGGCTTTATTATTTCGATTTTTCTTTTCAGGAAAGGCAAGCACATGCCTATTTCAATTGGCGTAGGCTCGCGATTCTTCGGAGGATAAAATCCAACTACGCTTGTCACGTAAGCGCTTTCTCTTCTTATTCCCGACTTTTTAAGCATAGCAGTGAGCAGTTGGCCGCTCCTTCCGACAAATGGCCTAAGCTGCGCGTCTTCCTCCACTCCTGGGGCTTGACCTACTATCATCAGGCTTGCATTTAGTGGGCCTTCGCCAGGTACAAGCCTTTTACTCAGTTGCCAATTGTTTGTTTTATAGGGCAGTTCGGCATATTCATGATCTAATTCAAGCATGGATTCGAAACGCTCGATATATGCCATTACCTTCGGCATTGCTTCTTTGATATCTTTGTATTCGCTGGTTTTTATTGCGTCTTCATAACTTAGCCAGGAATAGCCTATATGCTCGTATGAAATTTTTACTTTTTTAGTGTTTGACTTGGCTATGAAAAACTTTACCGTTTTCATTACCTTTGCTTTTCCTTTATAGAAAAAGTATTTTGTAGTTATTGCAAAATAGGGCACAAACAAAGGGGCAAGACCCGTTTCCTCCTTTACTTCGCGTTTTGCAGCATCCAATGCGGTTTCCCCTTTCTCTATGTGGCCTTTTGGTATGTCATGGTCTTTTTCCCTTTTCAGAATCAAGAATAAGGGCTTGCCGTTTTCAAGCACGTATACGAAAGCGCCAGCAGAATACTCAAATCTAAGCATCAGGTCATCTTTGTAGCAATACAATATGCGCTTATTCCTTTAGACATTTCTGTTTTATTGTATAATGTAGGGTTAAACAGATTGTACGCATAAGTATATACTTTATCATATGCATTGCACGTTTGTGTTTTAACTAGATAGCTTGGTACTACTACATAGGCATTTGCGATTTCTGAAGTGTCGTTGTTGCTTACAAACGCTACGCGCGTGTAATAAATAAAGAATTCCGTGCCGTTTGATATTATGTCGAATAACTCGGAACTTGTGCCATTTTTGTCAAAGAAATATGTCTTTGCTTTGAGTGTATTGTTCTTCAATATGCCTGCTGTTGTGCCAAGGCCGGGTTCTGTAAGATATAGCAGCAACGGGTCAGACGCATTTATTGTACTGTTCCATGCAAGAAAGCTTATGCCGTCTACTGTTCTCGCATAGATGTTTTTGAAGCCTTTTGCAAGCAGCGCAGTGCTTATGCTTTTTGTTATGCCCATATTATTTGGATTGAACCGGGTTTCGTTCGCAAGCGCAGTCGCCTGAATTTCAAATGCGGTAGAATAATTCAGTGTAAGCAGCGTATACATTATTGCAAATACTAACACCATTACTAACGCCATTGCGTAAACACGAGCATTGTGTGACGCTTTTTTCCTTGGCTTCCTAGAGTTTGATGAAATTTTAACCACACTGAGTCCGAACTTTCCCGCAATAAGGAGCATTACTATTATAGTTATGTAAAAGAGTATGCTTCCTATAAATTCATGTATGAGTGCCAGTTCTTGGTTGGGTCCATATGCGAGCCAGAAGTACGTTATGGAAAACATTCTGAGAAAATTGAGAAGCAGCAGCAATGCTACTCCTGAAGTAAGCCAAATGATCTTTCTCGAGATTTTGCCATTGTAAAAGTATGCTAGCGGCAGCAGGAAGAACATAACAGCGACAAACACGCCAGTGCTTATGCACGTTTGCCCTATGCCTATCAGCGAATTGGCAGTGCCTATCGAGATTGGCGCTATGTAACGAATACCGTGCACAATTGGCTTTAACAAACTGAATATCAGTAACGTGTTGGCATTTGCAAGTGAAGGGTCAAGTCTCAATATTGGCCAAATTACTGCAGGAGAAGCAAAAATGGAATAAAGCAGCATGTACTTGAATTTGCCTATGTTCCTAGTTCCAAATATCGCAATTGCGAATGATGCAATTGCTAGTGGAAAAATTAAAAAGTAAACACTGAAGCTTATGAACTCAAACGAAAGCCAAAAACGAAGGGATAAAAGTGCAATTATAAATAGCACGAATAGGGAAACAGCGATCAGCACGCTTTTTTTGTCGGTTTTTGGAACCATACGCTCCTTGTACATTAGCAAGGCAAATATCGGAAGCATAAGGAGCGGAACCACAACATATGTGCTTGGATTTGTATCAAGTATTTCAAGCGGTGTAGCAAGGTATGCGCTCACAGTTATTATAAAGACTGCAAGAGCAAAAACCACTACGCCTTTAGCAGCATCGTCCATGTAATGCCTTATTGTCCTCGGCCGATATAAGCTTCATCACTATTTCAGCAGTTACTCTATTCTTCATAGGACGTTTATACATGGAATCTAGCATATATAAAGATAACATGCACACTATTCTATTTGTGAGTGAGCCTATGCGTGCGTATTCGATTAAGTATAAGTATCTGCCGCATACTGCAGAGAAAGCGTTCGTTGCGTATGGCTCCACATTTAGTGAAGCGTTAGAGAATGCCGCTGAGGCGATGCTCGGAATAATGCTCAACATAAGAAAAATAGGAAGTCAGAAGGCGAAGGATTCTATAACTATTATAAAACAGAGAGCGGGCACAAAAGAAGACCTCGTATGGTACACTCTGCAGAGAATACTTGAGAAAGTAGACGAAAGAGGCCTAAACGCATACGCATTCAAGGTCAAAAAGCATGCATACAAAAAAGGCAGAGAAGAGATAGAAGGAATGCTTTTTTGCAAACAGCTAAATGAAGATTACTCGCTGCTCGAGATAAAGGCGGTAACGCCATACGATCTTGCTGTAAAGAAAAGCGCCAAAGGCTGGCTCATACGAGTCGTAGTTGATGTATAGATTTTGCAGCACGCTGCAGCACTAAGCAGATAAGCAGCATATGAAAGCATGCGGCAGCGTGCAAAGCATTCGCGATTGCAGATGTTATGCAAAAGATCAGTAACCCATTGCTATGCGCCTGCCTCTTTTAATTTTCATGCGCCTTGCTGCTCCTGCGGAAAGTTCTAGCACATAGCTGGCTTTGCCTTCAGGATAGTATATTTTGCAGTTGAAGATGTTGCAGGGCTTTGCCCTTTCAACAATGTCTATAACCTTTCCAGAGCCATCAAGCCACAAAATATCTATTGAAAATTTCATGCCAAACATCCAAATTCCTGATTCTGCATAGCTGTTTATGGGAAAGAGCATGCCTTCGCAAACTCCGAGCGAGTCCCAGTTCATGAGCCCGTACATCTTCTTAACAAAACTGTCTGCGATAAAAACCTTTATGCGCGTCTTTCCTATTCGCACGTATTTTGTTGCGTAGCGCCGAGGACCAAAAAGCCTTGAAAAGAAGCCCATAATATCTGTTGTTTTGCTACTGCTTTACTACTGCAAGGCTCTGCTCTCTAAGGAACTGCTGCAGATAGTGTTTGCTGCCTGTGCCTTTGCCTGTTGACCCACTGCCTTTCCAGCCTACGAATGTGTGCGCACCTACTATTGCGCCAGTTGTGGCGCCTTCTCTTCTATTGACGTAGACTACGCCTGCCTGTATGTTATTCAAAAATTCTTTTATCTCTGATTTCTTTGTGCTGTATAAGCCTGCGGTAAGGCCGTACTCCGTATCATTTGCCTTTTGAATTGCTTCATCAAATTTATTGAACGTATCAATCGCAAGTACAGGTACAAAGAGTTCGTCATGCATTATCCTGCTATTATGGCTTATCTCAACTATTGCAGGCTCTACATACGCGCCTTTAAGCCCTGTGTCTACAGTGCTGCCGCCGTAGAGCAACCGACCTTCTGTTTTTGCCTCTTCTACTGCATGCTTGTACTTTTCAAGTGCGCTCTTGCTTATCAACGGACCGAGATAAACCTCTTTCTTTAGCGGATCGCCGATCTTGAAGGTTCTTGTTTTTTCAATGAGCTTTGAAATAAATTCCTCTTTTATTGATTCGTGAACATATACCCTGGAGCACGCGCTGCACTTCTGTCCGTCAAAGCCGAAGGCTGCGCTTGCGATGCCAGATACAGCATCGTCTATATTCGCATACTTTGAAACTATTGCGGGATTCTTGCCTCCCATCTCGACTACAAAGACCTTCTGAAGGCCAATGTCTATGGCCTTTTTCATCATGCTCATGCCCGTTGCTCTAGAGCCTGTAAATACAATGCCGCTTACTTTGTTGCTTATCACGAGTTCATCTCCAACTTCAGAGCCTGGGCCTGTTATATAGTTGAATACACCATCTGGCACGCCTGCTTCTTTGAATACTTCGTAAATCTTAAGGCCCGTAAGCATTGACATGTTGTCAGTGCTAGACGGCTTGAACACAACAGTGTTGCCTGTTATCAAAGCGCCTGTACTCATGCCAACTGAGATTGAAATTGGGAAGTTGAATGGTGCAAGTACGCCGAAAACTCCATAGGGCTTCATTGCTATCGTTATCTTCTCCATGGGCCCAGGCGCACCCTGAAATCCGGCCGAGATCTTTACACTGCTTGCCTCTAGCGAGGTTTTGCGCAAATAGCCTTTGTTTTTTACATATTCCTTAGAGTAATAGTTCAGAAAGTCTATAGCTTCGTCTACTTCGCCAACGGATTCATATCTGCTCTTGCCATTTTCTATGCTCAAAATTGCGGCTATCTCAAACTTTCTCTTCCTAAATATGCTTGCAGCATTTGCAAAGATTTTGGCGCGCTCTTTATAATTTAGCGCAGACCACTGTCTAAATGCCTCAAGCGCCACATCTATGGCTTGCAGGGCATGCTCTCTTTTGCCTTTTTGGAAAACGCCTATTAGCGCGCCGTCTATTGGAGAGTTTTCAAGAATGGTTTCGTCTGAAAGCGCTTCTTTTCCTCCTATATACATGGGCCATGTCTTGCCAAGCGAATTCTTTTCCACGTTGTTTACTGCTTCGTCGAACAACCTGTCAAATTCCGATTCTTTTCCGCTTTCAACAAAATGCCTGTATGTGAACTCGTTCTGAAAGTGCTCTGCCATAACATCTCCCTAGTATGCCTTTGCAATAAAAAATATAAGAAATAGGCGCTTGGGTACCTTTGAAAGTGGTATAAAGTGCGCATCTTGCTTAGCCAACTTATTTATTTCTTTTAGTTGCTAATTATTTACGTGGCGACCATGCAGTTCATCGAGAAAGAGATAGTTTTGCAAGATACCTCGAGTCTCGAGCGGTTTGTCAAAGAAGTCACTTGGAAAGATGTGCTTTTTGACCTTGTAAGGAAGAATGAGATAGACCCGTGGGACATCGATATAAGCAAGCTTGTAGATAACTATTTGGCTGCGATCCGTACAATAAAGCTGCTCGACCTTAAGGTTCCTGCAAATATAATGCTTGCTGCCGCAATTCTCGTCAGGCTTAAAAGTGATATGCTCAACATGGAAGAGGAGCAGGAGCAGGAAGCTATTGAGCCAGAGCAGTTGCCGCAACTATGTGCAGATGTATTGCTGCCCCGTGCTAGACTGCCGCCAAAGCGCAGGATAACACTCGCAGAGCTGATCGATGCACTCGATGAAGCCATAAAAATGAAAGATCGCCGTGAGCAGCATTTTGCAGAGTCGATGCATGCTATGCCCTTCGCACTCTCTTTCTTTGATGTCGAGACCGAGGCCGAGGCCATCTATAAGACGCTAAAGCAGCATGCAGATTCAGAGGGGCTCATGACCTTCCCCCAACTTTGTGTCGTTATTCCTGATAAAAATCCTTTGCTTGAAATTTTCATACCCCTGCTATTCCTTGCACAGTCAGGCAGGATAGATGTATTTCAAGAAAGATTCTTTGGCGAGCTGTTCATAAAAATACAAAAAGGAAAGATATCATGGCAGAAGCGGGAGAGAAATACGAAAACCTAGTCGAAGCAGCGTTATTCATGTCATCTAGAGCATTAAGCATCAATGAGATAGCAAAGATAGCAGGCATAGGGTCGCTTGGCCAAGTAGACAGCTACATAAAGCGGCTTATTGAAGAATACAAGAATAGAAATACTGCTTTGGAGATAGAGGAAATAGGCGGCAAATACTTGCTTACTATAAAACAAGAGTATGCAAGCAAGGTCAGCAGCTTGGCAAGCGGCCCTGAGATAAGCAAAGGTGCTTTGCGTCTGCTCGCATACGTTAGCAAGAACAATGGCATATTGCAAAGCGAGCTTGTCAAGGCATTTGGCGAATCAACATATGCACATGTGAAGGAGCTTGTTGAGAAGGAGTTCGTTTCTTCAAAGAAGCAGGGCAGAAGCAAGAAACTGTTTGTTACAGAAAAATTCAATGAATATTTCGCTTCCGGCGAGCAGCCTGCGACCCAAAGTTAGTAAGTTGGGTGCTCTTCGCTTATGCCTTCGACATAGTTCAAATAAAGCGCAGCAACATACAAGTATGTAGAAAGCCGGTTAAGGTAGCTTTTTATTCCTGCATCGATTGCCTGGGTTTTTGCAAGCCTGAGTACGCGCCTCTCTGCCTTTCTTGCAATAGTTCTTGCGACGTGCATATGCAAGGCTCCTTCGCATCCACCTGGCACTGTGAATTCTTTAGGCTCTGGCAGTGCCTTTGACAATTCTTCTATTTCTTGCTCTAACCATTTTGTGTGCTCTTTGTCAAATTCTTTCACCGTAGTGTTTTCTCTGCCGTTATAAGCGATCCTGGCGCCTACAGAAAAAATATTGTTCTGTATTTGCCTAAGCACGCTCCTTATATGCTCATTTTGTGTGTAATAAGAGGCAAGGCCTATGTAACTATTCAGTTCATCAAGTGCCCCTTCTGCCTCAAATATGTCATCGGATTTGTCTATGCCTGCCTTGCCCACTACCCCTGATGTGCCATTGTCTCCAAGGCCTGTATAGTAAAAAGACATGCTTACATATACATAGCTGCACTTATAAATTTAATTTTTTGCAAGATATACTATATTATTATTCTATTATTTTTAGAGTAATAAGGGCCTGTGGTCCAGCGGTTAAGACGCCACTTTCACAGAGTGGAGATCGGAGTTCAACTCTCCGCAGGCCCATCCTGAACTGCTGTTCCTATTCAGTATAGTTTGATGCTTTCAAAGCCAGCTAAAAAGCCTCAGTACCTGCTAATTGCGACAAATACGCGATATGGCTAGCCTGCCTTATACTTATGTCGCTGTGACAGTAAAAGATTATTGCAAAAAATAGGTTTTGAAAGCGGGCTTAGTCTAAGCGGCAGTAAGTGCAACAAAAACGCGCAATAAGAAGTGGCGTTGCTGTTTTTCCTGTAGTTCTATATTGCATATGCTCAATGCTTATATCACTGAACAACGCAAAGCAATGCCTCTTTGTTGATCTTGCTAAGGCTTATTAACCATGTTTTTTATTGCCTGTTCCGTATCGCGAATAAGACCTTGCTTGATTTTGAATATTTCTGATACGATATTTAAGTTAATCAAAGGTATTGATCTTTTCGGCCTTAGTAGTTTTTTAATATCATTTTCCCTCCTTCTTGCAGTTACATAGTCTGCCTTTTCTTTTGTCATGTTAGCCATGTTAACTATGTTTACCACGTTTCCCCTGTTTGCTATGTTTTGGCGTTTCTCTTCTTGCTCTTGAAATTTTAACAGCATGTTTTGTGCTTCAACTTCTATCGTATCCTTCAAATCTAATTCCGGGTTATGGTAAAAGCTAAAAAACGCGCTCCTGGGTAGCAGCTCAGCAAGTTTGAAAAGCGCGGTGTTTATGGGAGCGTGGTTGATGCCTGCTGATTTGTTTGACGCTTGATATATAATTTGCAGTTCGCTTTGATCCTGCGGTTCGCTTTGATCCAGGCTAAAGCTTTTGCCAAAGAGCAGAATATATGCCTGTACTATCAGCCTATCTGCGTTTTTATAAATAAAAATTTCTTCTTCTACCTTTTCTTCTACCTTTACTTGTAGCTCTTCTAAATGCGTTTTTAATTCTTTGAGGTTGTTATTGCTCGATAATCCAAACTTGACCTCCCTTATTCCTTGTATCGTTTCTAGGTATTCTTTTAGCGTTTTGTCGTATTCTTTTGCAAGTTCGTATTCTGTTTTCAATTCATCTGCAATTTCTAGAAGCTTCTGCCTACACTTCAAGTCAATCTTACTGATATCAGCAGCGACCTTCGGTTTATTACTGATATCAGTAGCGCCCTTCAGTTTATCCACTAAAAGCGCCAGTATGACATTCTGCATAATTTTTTCTCCTAATTTGGCGCCTAAGAGCAAATCTTCGAAGTCGTTGCCTGTATTTGGCTTTGTTGCCATTTTAGTTATCGTTTCCTCACCTAATTCCGACAAGAAAGCCCAGTGGTCTTGTAAAAAGTCATTTGCTTCCAGATGTGGTTGTTGAACCGACTGTTGCTGTGCGGCATTCTACAGTTATGGAAAGCCCACGCCTTTTATGCGTTGGCAGTTTACCTGCGCTAACAGCATTATCTCATTGTCAAAGGCCATATTTATATTTTGGCATTTACTAGCCTTTCACTACTAGCACAGGCACATTTCTAGCTACGAGCTTTGAAAGGCCTGCCTTTTCAACTACAGCCACTACCTCGTCCACGTCTTTGTATGCCCATTCCGCTTCTTCACTTATCAGGCTTTTGCTCTTGACCCTGAGCTCTATGCCCTTTTCCCTTAGCGACCTGAGGGTTTTGTTCTCAGGTATTTCTCTTACCGCCTGGTGCCTTGACATAACTCTTCCAGAGCCATGGCACGTAGTTCCAAAGCTTTCCTTCATCGAGCCTGGCATTCCGCAGAGTATATAGCTTGCAGTTCCCATGCTTCCTGGGATTAGCACCGGCTGTCCAACGCTCCTATACTCTTTGGGTATTTCCTGCATGCCTTTCGGAAAAGCCCTTGTCGCGCCTTTTCTGTGCACATACACCTTGATCTTTTTGCCTTCAACCTCATGCTCCTCTAGTTTGGCTATATTGTGCGCAACGTCGTAAAGAACATGCATGCCAAGCGCATCGGCGCTCTTTTCAAATACCTGCTCGAAGCTCTTTCTTATCGCATGCGTTATTATCTCACGGTTTGCAAAAGCGTAATTTGCTGCTGCTTTCATAGCAGCCAGATAATCTTCGGCCTCTTTGTCTTTTACATATGCATAGCTTAGCTCCCTGTCTGCAAGCATTATGTTGTGCCGTGCCCTGTACTCATTAAGCCTCATCAGATAGTCGCTTGCTATCTGGTGGCCAAAGCCTCTTGAGCCGCAATGCACCATGATTGTCATCTGGCCTTCTTCCAAGCCGTACGCCCTCGCTGCTTCAATGTCAAAAACCTTTTCAACGCGTTGTATTTCTAGGAAGTGGTTTCCAGCGCCAAGCGTGCCAAGCTCATGCAGCCCTCTGGACTTAGCTTGACTACTTACCTTGTCAAAATCCGCACCGCGCATTGCCCCGTTTTCCTCTATAAAGCCTATGTCTTCTTCAATTCCGAAGCCCTTCGAAACAGCGTAGCTTGCGCCTTCTTCTGCTATGCGCTCCAAGTCTTGCATTGAAAAGCCAAGATTTGACTTGCTGCCTACGCCGCTTGGTATATTCTTGAAAAGTAGGTCTGCGAGCTGCTTTATTTTCGGCCTTATTTCCTGCTCTGTAATATTTGTCTTTATTGCTTTAATTCCGCAATTTATGTCGAAACCGATGGCTCCAGGCGATATTATGCCCTCATTAGCATCGAATGCGGCTACGCCACCTACTGGGAAGCCATAGCCTTCGTGGCCGTCTGGCATTACTAGCACGTTGCCGACTAAGCCAGGCAATGTAGCCGCATTTATTGCTTGCTGGAGAGTTCTGTCTTTTTTAATATAGCCAATGAGCGTGTCATCTGCATAAACAACCACGTTTGTCTTCATTCCTATTTCCTGATTCTTTTTTATGACGAATTTATTGTTTCCTTGCTTCTCTATTTCCATTTTGTGCGCCCTTTATGAAGAAATACAACTAAAATAAGAGCAAAGAATAAATATAAGCTTGCATTAAGGAATATCGAGAAAAAGTGGTGGTAAGAAAATAATATAAAGCCGCAAGCGGCAATTTAAAGAGTGCAGGGATGGCGGAGCTTGGTCAAACGCGACAGACTCAAGATCTGTTGGCTTAAGGCCTGCGGGAGTTCAATGCTTGAACAAATCTCCCTCCCTGCATAACTTAATAGCTTGCGTCGTATATTCTGTGCTTAATTGTTGGGAAAGGTCGATAAAATGGCTAAAAGAATCATCAAAAAGAAGTCAACTAGCGCAAGACGCACAATTCGTTCAGAAAAAAAGGCTGGCGCAAAGCCATCAGTGGCAAAGCGCAGGTCAAAGTCAGCCGTAGGAAATTCAATAATAAATAAGATGAAAAGGGCAAAGCTCAAGGACAAAGTGCTCCTTGACATGCCGCACTATCCTCAAACCGAGGATTTCACCAGTGCAGCTGCCTGTGCGATGATGGTGTTAAAGTCGCTGAATAAAAACTTCAGGATGAGGCGCGAGAACGAATATAGCATATGGCAAGAAGCAGTCAGTGGCAGCGTCTGGTACGGTTCAAAGTATGGCCTTGCATACGCGCTTGCAAAGCGAGGCGCAGATGTTGCGATAGTAAGCAATACGCAAGACGAGGGCTACGAAAGGCGCATGGCTGTCTATGAGAACGTAAACCTTGATGCACTCGATGCTTCTTTCAACGAAATAAAGCAGAAATCGCAGAACATGGGCATAGAAGAGGAATACGTGCCAACGGTAAATGTTCTTTCGATAAAGAAGGCGCTCTCTTCTAATCACATTCCCATAGTGCTTATAGATGTAAAAACCATTGACTCTTATTTAGATTCAATGCCGCACTGGGTAGTTGTGAAAGGCTATGACAAGGACAACTTTTACATAAGCGATCCTTACTCTGATAGCACGATAACGCTTGATTTTCAATCATTCAAGAACGCGCTAGGCTTCGAGAATAACTTTCACATGATCCTTGTGAGAAATAAATGATGCTGCTTTTTTTGTAGCGCACTAATTTTCAAGCTTGCAAGCTAACTTCCAGTGTCCCAGACGTCAGCGGAAACGTTCTCCGGTTTTACCCCTAATGAGTAAAGCGCCATCTTTACAGCCTGTACAAAAGCAGGAGGTCCGCATATATAGCACATTCTTTCAAGCACGTCAGGAACAAGTTTGTTTATCATTATATTGTCAATGTGGCCCGTAAGCCCTGCCCAATTGTCGCCTTGCTGCGGCCTTGTAACAGTTACAAATGTTTCCAGGTCTATCTGTGTCGAAAGCTCCTGTAGCTCTGCCTTCCTTATTATCTCGCTAGGATATTTTACGCTGTATATGAGCTTAACATTATTCTTTGTGCCTAGCGCCTTTATGTGCCTTAGCATTGACATGAATGGCGCTATGCCTGTGCCTCCAGCGAGATAAAGCACCTTATCTTTTTTGTATGGGTCAAACTTGAATTGGCCATATGGCCCTTTTACAATAAACTCATCTCCTATTTTTGCCTCAACAAAGTGTGATGTATGTGCTGCTGCTGTGCCTTGATGTGGCTGTTTAACTGCATAAAGCTCAAGCCTTGTAGATCCTGGATCTGAAGCCACTGAGAACGCCCTGGCAACATGCGGTTTATTGTTAGAATCTATTCCAGAAATCATCACGAACATGCCAGGCTCAAAAGGGAGAGGCTTATTATCTTCCGGATCAAACTCGAGCGTCAATACCTCTGGAGTTTCGTCAATTTTGTAAGCAAGCCTATATTTTTTCTCTATTACTGATTCAGTAGTTGTCATGCGCACACTTTCCTGCTGCATAATTATTCAAAAACAAGCGGGTTTAAGTAGGTTACTTTTTAAGCAGCGCTGATTCTTCAACAATTCTTTCGAGTCTGTCCACATTTTTAATTACATCCTTGAGTTTTGCGTTTATGCCGTATCCTAGATCATAACCCCGGTCTGTTCTTATATGTGTAGGCTGTAAAACATTGTAGTTCAAAGACAGTGTCCTGAGCGTCATTATCAACGTCTTTCTTGTGAATTTCTTGCCAAGTGAGTAATAAAGTTCACGTGTCGTTCTAGGAGATTTTGACAGTAATAGCTTTAATACAGCATAATTAGGCCTGCTGAGTAGCTTTCTTAGTAACCAAATTTCATCGTTTTCTCTCTGTTTTGGCATGATTACTATATGTTGCTAAAATTTATAAAGGCAACATATGTATCTGCCTGCCGCATTTTGCCCCTTTGGAAGCATGCCATAGCGAAAACAATAAAAACTTTTCATTGTAATAATATACACTATGTTATACTTTAATAAATATTTGAATAATTTAAGTAAAATCAGTAGCATCGTAAAGAAGCCAAAGCAGGGGCAGGATGACGCGCGCTGCGATCTTGGCTTCTTAATTGCAGCTGCAGAAGGCAATCCTGTGGCCGAGCTAGGGGGTCTAATCCCAAGGGCTGTACTTAAAACAGGCAACGCGTACGCTTATGTAATAGGCTATGGTCTTGAGCCTATTAACAAGTACGAGCTTAAAGAAGCGGGCATTGCAAAATTGCATGTCATTAATGAACTTGCCATCGGGAGCGAAGAAATATCAATGCGGCTTTTTGAAAAAGCGAAAGATATTGCATTTAAAGCGCTGTCTGAAAAGCTCGGCGCGCAACGCGCCTCTTTTATTTCATATCTGATTGCACATGATACTGTAGGCTACGGCGCTGTAAGCATATTGCTCGAAGACAGGTCAAAACTCGAGGAGATAGAAATAAACTCACCAACAGCGCCGATCTTAGTACATCATAGTGAATATGGTTTGTGCCATACAAATCTGTCTTTCGCAAGCGCTTCGCAGTTTAAGCGCGTTGTAAACAAGATGGCTTACGAAGCAGAGAAGGAGCTTAACGACAGTTCGCCCATAATTGACGTGCAAATAGGCAACGCAAGGATACACGCGCAGATAAAACCATATGCGCAGAGCGGCGGAGCCGCAACAATAAGGCTTGCATCTGCAAATTCTGTAGGCATTGATTATTTGCTTAAAAGGAAGAGTGCCAGCGAAGAAGAACTCGCATATATGTGGCTTGCGGTCGATTCTAAGGTAAACGTGCTTATTTCAGGTGCTCCTGCAAGCGGCAAGACCACATTGCTTAGTGCGCTAATGTCGCTTGTACCAAAGTACCAGCGCATTGCCACAATAGAGGAAGACATAAACGAGCTCAAGGCAGAGGTTGATTTCAACAACGTAGTCGCGTTATACGGCTCCAGGTATGGCGGCGTGAGCGCAAGGGAGCAGGTAATAAATGCGCTTCGCATGCGCCCGGATATGCTAATTGTTGGTGAAATACGTGGCGAAGAAGCAAGAGAGATGTTTGCAGGAGCAAATCTTGGCATACCGTTTGTTACTACTATGCACAGCAATGAAGGTGGTATTGAAATACTAAAAAGGCTTTTGGTAAAGCCAATGAATGTTGATCCGATTGCGTTAAGCATGCTGGATGTTGCATTGTACATGAAACAGATTGACATTTCGAGGCGTGTGCTCTCTGGCATTTATGAGTACAAATGGCTCAGCAGGGCCGAGACTGAAAGTGGCATAGAGATAAACGAGACAAACAACGTGCAGATAGATGAGCTTACAAAATCAGGCGCTTTTGATAGAAGTATGCTCAATAACTCAAAAGTAGTTAAAGCATACGCCAAATCCAAAGACATTACTCCTAATGCCGCACTCAGGGAATTTGATAGGCGCGTCAAATTCCTAAAAAAGTTTTCAACTTACGGTTTGGAACACGGCACTGTTTCAGAGTTTGTGCGCCAGTACGAGGAGAATTTATGAATTTCGGAATAAGCAAGAAAGAGCTTGCGATTACCTTGGCATTTTCATCAGCTATCGCCATTATTGCAGGTATTGTTTCTACGCATGCGTCAGATATGCTTTTTCTGCTGCTTCCTTCTATCGCCTTTGCCTATATAGTGCGTCTGCTTATAAGGCATGCAAGGCATGCATATGAAAGTAATATTTACAAAAGACATTTGTTCGATGTTCTCGAAAGGCTCAATTATTATGTGCAAAAAGGCTTGCCTTTGGTATCTGCAATAGACCTTGCGTTGACAGGCGAAAGCGAAACAATAACCAGGCGTATGCGCGTCGCCAAGCGCGAATTGCTTTTGGGGCTCGGCCTTGAGGATGTGCTCTATAGGCTTGATCTTGCCTATGGCAAATCTGATTTGGCTTCGTCGCTTGAAGCTCACAAGGCACATGATGAAAGGCATGCTGCAGAACTTGAAGGCAGCATGCAAACCTACGCCACCCTGAACATGTTTGTTTCAACAATAGCGCCCTCTTTTATAGTCTTTGCGTTCATCGGCTCAACCGTTATAGCAGGTTCATTAAACGGTCTGTTTGCAATGTCGCTTGCTCTGCTTTTCCTCGTTCCGCTGGCATACGCCTTTGCCAACGTTTTGATGTATAGGCGCATGTATGCCCAATAATATAAAAGACGAGGATGTGCTCACGTATGCGCGTGCAATAGCGAGAAGCAACAAGCGCTTACCACTTGCGCTTGCAATACAAGAATGCGTGCAAGGTCGAAGTGACGCGCTCTCAGAAGAGCTAATGAGGTTTGTAAAAAGCCATTTGCTTGGTGCAGACGATGTATCATTCAATGGAATTAGCGGAAGCGCTGAAGAATTTGCTAGCTTGCTATGGTCAAGCATGCACTCGTTTGTCAGCATAGAAAATAAGCTTGGCATTTTCATAGAGGATTTGGAAAGAGAAGTGAGCACTAAGAACAAACTGCATGCAAAGACTGCTGGAATGAGCATGCTTACGCTAGCAGGAATAGCATTCTTCTTTCCGCTCTTTAGCGGCATAGGCCTTGCGATACTCAGGAGCTCAGGCGGGCTTGTTGTTTCAAGTAATTATTCCGAATTTGCCGTAGTGTCAATGGTTTATGTTGTTTTGATGCTTTACCTTGTTTCTGTTTTCTCGCATCCAGAGGAGAATGGCAAGGGCTTGGCTTTTTACATAATGCCATATGCAATGCTTGCCTTTACCATGTTTTGGGTTGCTTATTCGTTTGTAGGTTTCGCTATATGAGGTGAAAACATGAACATAACAATACCAGGCAGTACAGAAGCAGCTGCGTTCCTTGCGATTGCAAGGAGCAAGAAGGCGCAAAGCTCGCTAGAATACATAATGATGATAGCGGCGGCGAGCATAGTGATAGTATTAGCAGTGGCAATGGTGGTAAAGCTGAAAAGCGCAGTAGTAACAACAGTGAATGTGAATGGCACTAACGAAAGCATTGCCCAAGCGATTTCAAAAGAGCTCGGCTCGCTTACTTCTGGAGCGGTCTAATGAGGGCGCAGCTGTCTCTTGAGTTCCTAATATATGTTGGTCTCGCCGGCGTTTCGCTTGCTATTGTAGGCGCGGCGATTCCAGCATTATTAGGCAAGGCAAATGCCTATGCAAGCAGCTATGCAGCCGCTTCTTTCGTCAATGCGGTGAACACGGCTCTGATAAGTGGCAACGCAACTGTATCTGCTTACTTGCCTATGGGGCTTTGCAACTCAAGTGCAAAGGGCGATGTTCTTGAAACGCAGTGGGGCACATTTTATTTTTTAGCGCCACTGCTTGTTGGCGATGCGCTCTGTCCTTCGGGCATGCAGGCAACTTTTGCCATAGAAACAGACAACGGCACAATAGTGCTAAGGCGTATTTCATGAATGCACAGCTATCATTGGAGATGTTGATAGGCATGCTGCTTGCAATGTTCTTGCTCGCTGTTTTTTTGGGGCTTGCATCTGGAATAAGAGCAAATGCAATGTCACATGTACGCGCAATAGCAACTTTACTTGTACATAACCCGGGTGTTTTGCATGCTAACGGGCATTGATTATTTAATTGCAATTCCGCTTGTTGCAATCGCAATGGCAATGCTTTTCCTTCCTGCAAATTCTTCAATAAATTATATCTCTGCTACTGGTGCATATGAAGTACGAGAGCTTGCTCTGTTTAATTACTCGCAGAGCCTTACAAGAGCGATAGAGAATCTTAGCATTGCTCAGGCTGTTGCGGTAGCCGATTCAAAAAGCAGCGCCGGTATCTCTGCCATTATTGCGCAGTACGGCAATACAAGCATGTGCAATACGCAGGATTTTTGCAGAGTGGTTCCAATCCATGGCATTTTGCATGTTTTGGTGGTGTATTATGAGAATACAAACAAGCCTTGAATTCATGATTTTGCTTGGCGTAGTGGCTTCTGTGGCGCTTTTTGCTATAGGCACATATGCTAGAACAATATTGCCTCAGTATAAGCAGTTTGGCACTGTTGCTTATGCAAACGCGAGCAACAACACCTTGGTGCTGAGCGCTCCTCAGCAGAAACCAGGGCTTGCTGTGCAATTTCCATATTACACAGAAATTTACAAGACAGCATATGTGGGCGCTGTGTTTTACAACTGTTCAAATGGCACTGTGAAGCTAAGTGCAAGTTCAACTTCACTGTTCTTTCCAGTTAATGGCACAGAAGTCAGCTTGAAAGGTCTAGGAACAGCATCGCTTCCTTTTGTTCCTATGCGTACTGGTGCCAACAGCGCAAAATTATCATATTTGATAGCATGCAGAGGCACCACATACAACGGCACAGAAAATTTAAGCACGTACACCAATGGCGTAGGCAATGTTAGTGGTTATTCGCCTTATTTTGCTGAAATAACAGGAAGAAAAGAACTGATTAATTATTCACTGTCTGGTAAAAGCCCGATTATTTATACGACAGAAAGCACAAAGTGCACAAAAACAGATTGGAATTACAATCCTTTGCCGATACAGTACCAATGCGGCACAACAAGCGCATGGGAGTACCGTGTATTTTCAATTTACTGCTATTACAATGTTGGCGGCACAACAACAACTACAACATGCATATATCCGCATGATACCCAGTACAATACAAGCGGAATCGGCAATATTACTTACTCATATAATTTTATTCTCAAAATTTCTACGCCTATTGGCGTTATAGAATCAAACATTAGCAGTGCGCGTGCGGAGAGCGCGTTGAAACTTGGCAACAAAACAGTAGGCTATGCAAATGTAGTGAGCGTGGCTTACCTCGGCCAACAGCTTTCAGGAGGCTTTCTCATCAACGGCTCAAAAATATCGCTTGCAAACGAGAGCGCATATGCAGAGTATGTGCAAGCAGAGGAAAATCTTTATTCTGTGCTTAACTATTACAACAAAACTCTCAGCTACTCACAGCAGATAGACCAGGCAATATATGAGTACAACACCTCATCAGAGAATCTCATTAACAGCAAACAGCAGAACAATGGATGTTTGTCCAATGAAAATATGGTAAGTTGTACGCCAGAGCAGCCATTCTCATATGTTATAAACGCGCATATTTTGAATGTTGCTGGCATTAGCAATGAAACCTTGCAGTATTCTGGGTCAATTATCAATATAACAGACTGATGCAACAATTAGTGTTTGAATGCGCGGTCAGCTAGCAACATTTGAAGCGATTCTTGCAATATCTGTATCTATTTATTCGCTTTCTTACATGGTTTATGCTGTGCACAGCTACAACGAGCTTGCCTCATCGAGTATATTCAGTTTGCATGCCGGAGCAGAAGCTTACGATCTTGCATCTGCAATCGAGTCAAATGCATCTGCAAAGTCGTGCATAGAAAGCTCAAACGCCACGTGTATAAAAGACATGATTTTGCAATATGAGCGTGTTTATGGCGTTGGCATTAGCATATACTTAAATGGCGAGTACATAGGAAATGAAAACTTGGGGAAAAATGGCAACGCATACTGTTTCAACTTCTATAACAAAACGTTGTGTATGCTTGTAACGCGGGCGTCTTGATGTCGTTCTACGGCTTGCTGATTGTTGGTGTAATCGTAGCCTTTGGCATATGCTTAGAATCTGTTATGTCAATGTTGGGTATTGCTAATTCCATTGGCATTCAGTATGCTACAGTTTCAGAGAAGACTGCGCTTAGCATGTACTCTAATTATCTTTCTCTCGGCTACAACGGCTCCTACGCCATTTCCGGTCTCTTAAACATAAGCAACATGCGTATAACGTGCATACAACATATTTGCATAATTTCAGACAAATATGGCATAGTGAGCGAAGCGCTAAATACGGATTAGTGAGTGGAAACTAAAACATTATTATGCCTTTCGTGTCGTAATATGCGTATGGCACGTAATTGCGTATTCTGCAGGATAATCGAGAAGAAAGAAAAAGCATATATAGTTTACGAAGATAAAAACGTACTTGCAGTGCTTGACAAAAACCCATTTACCGAAGGTCACACCGTAATCATGACCAAAAAACATTATGAAAGTTTGTTTGATGTTGACAAAAAAGATCTTTTGCACGTTATTCTATTAGCAAAAAAGCTTGCTTTATTGTATAAAAAGGAATTCAAATGCGATGGGGCAAATATAATTCACGCATCTGGCGCAATAGCCGGCCAGAGCGTAAATCATTTTCATGTGCATTTGGTTCCGCGTTACAAAGCAGACAATCTTGGCAATCTCTGGTACAGGGCAAGGAACAAATGCATAAACAATTATTTGGTCTATGGTAGGCTTGTGACTTCTAAGTATTACAAATTGCTAGGCGAGAGCAACATGGCAAAAGCTAACCTATGAATCAGACCGCCTAGCTATCTTCATCGCTTGCGCTCAGCGATCACCAGTATCATCACACTTTATTAATTGCCTAATAACATTATTAATCATGCATCTATCAGAGAAATATTCTCTTTTCATTTTTGACTGGGACAATACGCTAGTTTCTACACGTTTTCTTATCAATGCGATAAGATATTCAAAAAGAAGGTATTGGAATGTTGCACGCGCTAGCAAGCGCGCAATAGCCATTAAGCCGTTAGATATAAGCAACGTACAACTTAAAAGCCTTGAAGAAGAAAATAAGCTTCTCTCTGCAGTGTACGACGCATACTTAAGAATTCAAGCGCCGCGCCTTAAGCCATATGCCATTGATGTTCTCAAAACGCTAAAATCAAAAAAGATAAAGATAGCAGTATTCAGTGATGGCAGAAGCGGAAGGCTTATGAAGGAAATACATTCTTTAGGGCTCTCTAAGTATCTTGATTTTGCTTCTGGCGCAAATTCATTTGGCAGGTATAAACCGGATCCAGCTGGTTTGCTTTACATAATGCGCTTTTTCAAAATAAGCGATAAGCGAAGCATTTATGTGTGCGATATGAACATTGACATAATTACAGCGAGGCTTGCAGGCATAGACAGTTGCGCTATAAGCGATGGGCTTAGCTCGTTGGAATCATTAAAGAAGGAAAGGCCAACTTATTTGATGGATAATTTGTCTAAGCTTCTAAAGTCTCTTTGAATACCAGATTTTCAATCTCAAAACAACGCGGAGTACGCAGAAAGATTAGCCTCGGCGAGCGGGAAGCCCTGACTTGACAAGAGCATGAAGCGAGCAAATGCGCATAAAAATAACCTGCGATAAATATACGAGGAATTGCATAAAATAAGGCGATACTATGCCCAATCCATAGGGTGTTGACTTTTATATCATAACATGCGATTAGCCTTTTTATGGTCTCTTATTATATCACTTCCACAATTTCCTCATGCATATCGCATCCAATATGCGATAAGGCATGCGAACACATGCGTAGCGACATTCTTTATGCCTACAAATCTATTATTTGCAAGACCAAACATTTCTTTTAGTCTTGAAAGAGGCGTTCTACAGCCAACCTCTTCCTAGTTGGTAAAGTAACATGCAGCCATTGTGGAAATGGCTACTCTCAGGTTAGTCACGTCGTCGTGTAGCCTGAATACCAATTGCTTACAAACATTACGTTGCTTGGCATGCCATTGTTGTCGTTGCAGCCGAAAGATGCAGAGCAGAGCATTGTGTGTTATTCATGACATATATTTTTATATTTTTGTGTCATATAAAACACATATGAGAGAAGAGGAAATTTTAAATGTTTTAGCAGACTGGAACTTTTGGGGCAAAGGCATAGATACGGGTATTGAAAGAAGGGCGTATGTGAACGATGTGCTAAGGCTCCTCAAGAGCAGCAACATAGTCGCTGAGCTCGGCGTAAGAAGATGCGGCAAGTCATACATCGCAAGGCAGACCATAAAGGAGCTTGTTGCATCCGGTTTAGACAAAAGAAATACGCTTATAATAAACCTAAATGATGAAAGGTTTGAAAAAGGCGAACAGCTGCTTAACGAAATATACGCTGCATATAGAAAGCACGTGGCTTCTGGTAAAAAAACCGTGATAGTCATTGACGAACCGCAAGAAATCAATGGCTGGGAGAGATTTGTCAGGGGCGTGAGCGAAAGGGGCGAGGCAAAATTTATAGTTACGGGCTCTTCTTCTGCGCTGTTAAGCTCGGAATTCTCAACCCTGCTTAGTGGAAGGCATATACCTATGGAAATAATGCCGCTGAGCTTCAGGGAATTTCTTTACTTCAATGGCATAGCAGCCAATACCAAGCTTGAAATTGCAAAAAACCTTTTGAGCATCGAGAAGCTTCTTGACGAATACATACTCTATGGAGGTTTTCCAGACGTTGTTCGTGCTGAAAGCAAGCTAGAGCTTCTGGGCAGCTACTTCGACACTATATTAATCAAGGACGTTGCCTCAAGGTACAAAATCAGGGCATTGGACAAGCTCAAAGCGCTTGCCAAGTTCTATGTGACAAACATAAGCAACAGCATAACATACAACAGCATAGCGAAGTTCACAAAGATACCTGTAAAGACCGTTGAGAGGCTTTCTACCAATATAGAAAGTTCGTATGTGCTTTTCTTTGTAAAGCGCTTTTCGCAATCGGCAAAGGAGCGCGAGAACAGCCCCAGAAAGGTTTACTGCATAGACAATGGCATGGCCGTCGCAGAGGGTTTCAACGTAGCGCAGAGGAAAGGGGCGTTGGTTGAAAATCTGGTCGCATTGGAGTTAAGGCGCAGGGGCAAAGAATTCTATTACTGGAAAGACTCGGCCACAGGCAAGGAGGTAGATTTTGTAACGATGGAAAAGAAAGGCATTATGCTGGTGCAGGTAGCAGACACTATAGAAAACCCGAAAACACTGGAGCGGGAAGTGGGCTCTCTCGAAGCTGCTACCAGAAAAATAAAAGGAGCAAAGAGCGCAGTCATAATACTGCGAAACATGCCAAACGAAAGCATAAGAAAAGAGATAAGCAGCAAGGGCATTGAAGCCAAAGGGCTTCTAAGCTTTCTCATGGAGCAGTGAAAAATCAAAAACCTTTAAAGTTTACGTCGGCGTGTAGCCGCTGTACCAGTTGCCCACAAACATGACGCTGCTCTGCACGCCGTTGTTGCTATTGCCTGAGTAGTCGTTTGCATTGCCACATTCAGGCCCTGAATTTGCAGGTTAATTATTATAATTTTCCTTGATAAAGCTATTATGCGAGGCGCAGTAGTGGCGTTGCCAAACGATCCGGAACTTGCAAGTTCTTTAGGCAAGAAAGGCACAGCCAATGGAATACTGTTCTTTAACAGAAAGATAAACGGCATTGCTCTGACGGCGCTTGCAGCAGTCCAAACAGAAGGAAAGTATTACACTTATGCCCAGATTGTAATGCTAGCAAACGTAGTTGTGCTCAGTTCCAAGAACGTAGATGCGTTTTTCGGCGAAATGCTTGTTGCAAGCTCGCTGCTGCACAAGAAGGTCTTAATAACAGCAGATTCAGAAGTGGGCAAGCTGCTCAAAAGCGCTGGCGTAGATTACAAAATAGTAGCTAAAGAATCGCTGCAGGAAGCGCTGCTCGATTACGTTCCGCGGCAGAGCGCTGGCTTCGCAGAAGTTAACTTAGACAGGGCATTTCCTGTTGCTGGCATTGGCGACGTTGCGCTTGGCGTAGTTACACGCGGCAGCATAAAGAAACACGATGTTCTTTTTCACAGTTCTGGCGCGCAGGTTACTATACGCTCAATACAAATACAGGATGAAGACGTTGATTTGGCTGAAGAAGGCACCCGCGTTGGCGTTTCCCTTAAAGGCATCAAGTATGACGAAATAGAGAAGGGCGACGTGCTTGCAAGTACTTTGGTAAAGTCGACAAGTAGCTTCAAGGCCGAGCTAAGTTTATCAAAGTTTGTCCAAGGCGTCAAGGCCGAGGGCCGCTGGCAATTTGTCAAAAACTTTTCAGTTTCGAATGCAACAGTAGAAAAGTCAGGGGATGTGTTCGAAGTAGGTTTGGACAAAGCAGTGCCACTGAAAGATGGCGATTCTTTTCTGCTATTAAGAAGCGAAATTCCAAGGATTGCCGCTTCAGGCACTGTTATTCTTAGATAGCGACTATGTGCATGCGCACGCATATGCATATGCAGGAGCACACAATGCAAAGGCATATTTATCTTTTTGTATACGTTGTAGTATGGACTTCGGATTTGTTAAGTGGATAGATCATGCCGGATTCTTAATAGAAGCAAAAAGCGGTAAAATAGCAATAGACCCATTCAGAGTTAGAGCGCCAGATAAGATAGGCAAGGTCGATTTAATTTTTGTAACGCATCCGCATTTTGACCACATGAGTGAAAAGGACATTGGAGCACTTTCCGGTAAAAGCACCAAGATAATTGCGCCAAAAGGCGCGCTTGGCACGCTTAAAGTTAAAGGTATGGACGCGCTTGTAGTTGAGCCGAACAAGCAGTATTCAATAAGCGGCATAGGCTTCGAAACAGTGCCTGCTTATAATACAAACCCAGACAGGCTAAGCTACCACCCTAAGTCAAACGGCTGGGTAGGCTACATAATAAACATCGATGGATACAGAATATACCATGCCGGAGACACAGACTTCGTTGAAGAAATGAAAAACATCAAGGCAGATCTCGCACTCATTCCTATCGGCGGCACATATACAATGACCGTAGAAGAGGCAATAGCAGCTTCAAAAGAAATAGACGCCAAATACTTCGCCCCTATGCATTACAAATCCCTGCTTGGCAAGGCATATGCCGCTGCAGAAGACAAATTTGAAAAAGGGGTCAAAAACAGCACTATATTTGAGCAGATACAGGAGCCATATTACTCTTTCTGATTCGTCTCTCTGCTTATCTGCCTTGCAATCTCTAGCAGCTCTTCTGGATTCAGCTTAAATGCGCGCTCATTTTGCATAGTGCCTGCTATGCTCTCTGCCATCTCCTTCGCTTTTTCTTTGCCAATGCCCATGTTTTTTGCAGCCTCCTCTATCGCATTTCTTAACGTTTTCTTCTTGTGCTGCATAATCAAAGTTATCAGGCGCGCATCCTTTTCGCTCAGTTTTGACTTTGGTTTCATATATATAACAATCGAGTCGACCTTCGGCACAGGTCTAAAGTTGCCTTTAGGCACGCCTGTGATTTTTGTCATGTTGAATGAAAGCTGTGACGTTACGCTTAGTCTAGAGTATTTTCGCGTGCCAGGCTTGGCAAGCATGTGTTCTACAAACTCCTTCTGAAGGCAAAGCACAGCCTGTAAGTTGTTGCTGGATAAAAATTCAACAACCTTGCTTGATAGTTTGTATGGTATGTTTGCTATCATGATGTCTATGCTGTTGAGCTCAAGCTCGTCCGAAGTTGCCTTAAAAAAATCTTTATTTATGAGTTTAAGGTTGTCCGCGTCAATGCTGTGCTTCAGATTATTGTAAAGTAAGGGATCTATCTCAACAGCAACTACTCTGTTTGCCACTTTGCAAAGCTCTTTAGTAAGTACGCCAATTCCTGGGCCGAGCTCAAGCACATTCTTTTCCATCGCATGTGCTGCTTCTATCTCTGCTATGTGCTTGTTTATCAAAAAATTCTGGCCCAACGCTTTCTTTTGTATGCGATAAAACACAGAAATCATTTTCTTTTAATAGGAACAGATATTTATTTTGTTTGTTGTATATTTGTTTGTGCTAAGCACAAGTAGTGTATTCATGCGTTCGCAATCTTCAATTGAGTTTCTTACGACATACGGATTCATGTTCATTATAATAGGTGTAGTGATCTCGGTTCTCGTATTCATAACGGTTTCTCCACTAGTCTATTCGCCTTCGCAATGCAGTGCGTATGCAGGGCCCTATTGCTCTTCTGCGCAACTTTATTCCAATGCCACTGGTCATTTTTCATTGATTACGCTTGCACTTACCAATTCAGAGAGCGTGCCTATTAACGTAAGCAATGTAACTATGACAATAAGCGGGCTCAGTGCTACTGGCGCGTGCACGCCATTGATAGCACTGCCCGGCCAGGGAATCGTCTGTGTTGCTGAGTTTTCTTCGTACTCGCCGCCTTTGGCATCGTATGTGCAGGGCTTCTATAGGCTTAGCGCAAAAACCTGCAACAGCGGAATAAGTGGCATATTTAACGGCACGTGCGTTTATCAGAGTGCCAATTTCTCAGGCGCCTTTGAGGCTTCTGCTGAGCCTTCTCTTACAATTCCTGTATCAGTATTGGCTCTGCAAGGATCGAGAAACCAACAGCGGGCTCCTTTTACAAGTCTGCCGTATCTGCCTGCAAACTGCTCTGTGGTGCAAAGCACGTATTTACCGCTTAATCTTAGCAAAAAGGTTCTAGAGTATGCTTTCGGCACACCAAGCTACCAGGGCGATATTTATTTTGGCGAGAAAGTTGTGCCGTTCCCTTTTGCAGTTAATTCACTTAACAATAACAATGTAGACTGCAGCACGCCAGGCAGATTCAATTCTACTTATTCAATTTTTGCTACTACGCTTTTCCTTCCTACTGCTGAAATTCTGAATTTCTCTTACCAAGTTGACGATGATTTGGCATTGTATTATAAAGCGTCAACAACTTCTTCATGGTCTTCGATTTCAGAAGGCATAGGCTCAGGTTCAGGCATAGCAGTTCGTGTCGGTCCAGGCCTATACAACGTCGAGGTTTTATGGGTCAACATATGTGCTCCAGGAGTGCAGGTTGTTAAGATTTCAAACTTCACTTCAAGCGTCTAGCGTCAATGCGAGCTGCTTGCTTATTGCAGCTATATTTCCAAGGCTCTTAAGTTGCATACCAGCATCATCATCAGCGTTGAAAATTCTAATCTTTACGTGCTGCTTGTACGCCGTATCGAGGATCTCTTTTATTTCCTGTTTGTTTATCACAGAGTCGTTGACCAACACAATACCTGTAGCGTATGTGTTTAGCGCATCTAGCACCTTGCCTGGGCCTGTATATGCGGCACCAAGGCTCAGGCCCCTAAGCAGCATATCTAAGTACTTGAACTCTTGCTTTATTTTTTCGTTCTCAAGAAGTTTACTCACTTCATCGCTTTGAAGCGCCTCCCTTATTCCAGATCTTTCAGCGTCGCTGGCGCTTGTCCATATGAGCTTCTTGCCTATTTCGATTCTGTTTGCGCTGATATATTGTTTAAGGTCGTCTTTCGTGAAGCCCGGCCCTGCAACAATTACAGTATTGACATTCATGTCATTTATCTTTTTAGCAAGCGTGGCGAAAAACCTGCTCTTTTCCAACTCGTACTCTTTTTGCTTCATCTTCTTGCTGAGCTTGCTGTATATCTCCGTGGCAATTTCTATGCCATACCCTTTTACATAAGCAACTGTAGCTTTCTCTTCATCAAGCACTACAACGCCAAGCTTCGACTTCTTGGATTCCTTTACCGCTTCGTTCAGAATTTCCTTGATGTACGCGGGCCACTCCTTCCTTGTTATGCTGATGCGCTCGCCCTGCGCTATGTTTAACGTGTGGTAGCTGCCAATTGCTATGTACTGCTCTGGCCTGCCGCTTAAAATTTTTCCAGTAATTCTCAATCTGAGCGAGTTCTTGTCTATTTCTATCTTCTCAGCGCTTATTTTAGCACGCACCTCTTTCTGTTCGCCTTCGCTGCCCTCATTCGGCCTGAAACGCCTGTAGGTTTTTGCCTCAATCTCGTCGCCTTCGCCTATAATTCTTGCAAGAAGATAAAGGTCGTCGAATGTATCAGGCACGACGCTGAGTGTGTTTGTCGTTTCGTTGAAGCCAAGAATGCGCATAAAGGCACGAGAACATTAATGCGCAGAAGCTTTATTTATCTGTTTATTCGCCTGCCTGTGCAAGCTAAGAAATAAAAACAGCAAAGAATGAATCTTCTACATGAGCCTTTTGCTGCTTTCACTTGCCGGCTTATTCAGTCTTACCTATTCATCAATACTCTCTCTTATTGCCAAATACGGCTATTATGCGCTCTTCGGACTACTGGTGCTCGAAGCTGCTTCGCTGCCTGTGCCGAGCGAAGTAATATTGCCTGTGGCAGGCTATTTTATCTTCACAGGCGTGCTTAATCCTTTGTTGGCAATTGCGGTTATTTTGTTTGGTGGTCTGTTAGGAATGGCTATAAACTATTACATAGCGTACTTCATAGGCAAGGACCTTGTTTACAAGCACCTTGCTCTGTTCCACATAAAGAAGGAATCGCTTGACGCCTTCGATTCATGGTTCAACAAAAACGGCTCCTTTGCTGTATTCGTAACCCGCATGATGCCTTTGGTGCGCGGCCTCATAAACTTTCCAGCAGGCTTTGCCTTGATGTCACAAAAGAAGTTTTACGCATACTCTATGTTAGGCACTGCCATATGGGACATATTCCTTATCACTTTCGGCTACTATCTGAGCAAGTACGCGCTCAGCATGCAGCACGCGTATGGCATGTTCGCAGTTCTAGGCATAGCTATAGGCTTGCTTGCTTTGCTGCTGTTCATGATTTACAGATACGCGATGAAAAGGATAAAGAAAAAATAGTTACTTCGCCGAAGAAGGCCCCAGCGTATAGTGCCTCACGACTTTTATTACCTGCTCTATTGCTTTCTTTATCTCAGCATTGGTCTTCGCACCTGTGCAAATTATCTTTCCGTTCTTGAAGAGAAGCAGTGCCACCTTGGGCGTATGTATTTTGTAAATTGCTCCAGGGAACTGCTCTGGCTCATAATCTACATCAGAAGAAGCCTTAGCTATTGCATAAAGATCAAGCTCAACCCCAAGGTCGGCGCTTGCTACAATGTTTTCCACTTTGAAGTTAGGTTTCAAAACAGGCAATTTTCCTTCTTTTGCTTTTGCCATCATACCACACCTTTTTAAATGGAACCGCAATTTATATATTTACTTCTTTATAAATTTTACGCCATAGTGATTCTTATGGAGCGATCGCAAGGTTTATTTTCAGGCAGGAGCAGGCACCTTTCAAGGCACCATATGCCTTCTAAGCTAGGGATAAGCGAGATAGTAAAACAGTTCAACATAGGAGATAAAGTGGCAATAGTGCCAAAAAGCAATTTCAGGGACATACCGCATCCAAGGTATAGGGGCAAGATAGGCACCGTAATAGGCAAGCGCGGCAGCGCATATGAGGTTGAGATTAATGTTTCTAAAACAACCAGACGCATGCTCGTCGTGCCTCAGAGGCATCTTGAAAAGGTAAGCTGAACGCTCAGTTTGGAGTAGGATATAGTAAACTACCCCTCCTAACAGTAGAGATAAAATGAAACAGTTAGTTTTCTTTAACAATAAAATTCATCAACCGTCAACTTGACAGAACCAAAATGACAATATATATGATGTTTAGATTAGTTTACTGCGGGTGAACTGCCCCGCTCTTACAGACTGGGCTTCCGCCACGCCCGCAACCTTGTGGCTTCTCGCTTCAATGGAAATGCTTGCTTTCACATGCGGAATACTTTTTATGTATTCGAGTATGCTACTTGCAGAGGTGTAATCCTCTTCGAGCGTCTCCAGAGACCTATGTGGTTTGTAAACCACTTTCCTTCAAGAAAGAGCCTTTGAAGCGCATCAGATCTTTGTTTTGATATTTGCTTTTATCAAATTTTATTTCATATACTTTTGCAGTTTTGCCTTTCCGCTTTGCCCTTGTTGCCTTGCCTTTTTCTCTTATCTTCTGTTCTTTTCTGCATTGGGCATATGCCAATCTATTTTACGCAATTCCTCTACACGCTTGCGCATGTGGTCTCCTTGCGAGGCGATGTGATTAAAGCTGTTTGAAGAGTACAAAAGCAACAATACGTAGTCCCGGCCGGATTCGAACCGACGTAGCAGGCTCCAAAGGCCTGCGTCCTTGGCCACTAGACGACGGGACTTCTTTTTTTATTTCGCTGTTTACGTTTATATTTTTATTCATGCCAATATAACTATGACAGAAAAAATTTACCTTTATGATGCATATGCCAAAGAAGTGGATTCGCGCATAGAAAGGATTATTGGCAATTCACTTGTTATTGACAAAACAATATTTTATCCTGGCGGAGGAGGCCAGCCTTTTGACACTGGCACCATGCTAATAAATGGCAATAACTATGACGTGCTTGAGACGAAAAAAGATGCCGGCAACATAGTGCATATTCTAAGTGGTGCGCCAGATGCAGAAGCAGGTGCAATGGTGCACTGCAAAATAGATTGGCAGAAACGCTATGCATATATGCGCCATCACACTGCGCTGCACATAATCGGCGGCGTAATAGCGAGCAAATACAACGCGCAGGTAATAGCTACTGGCGGTCAAATATTCTACGACAGGGCGCGCATGGACTTTGATATGCCTGAACTGAACCGCGAGCTGCTTGAAAAAATAATCTACGATGCGAATGCAATTGTAAAAGAAGGCCACAAAGTATATGCAAGAGAGTTGCCTAGAGAAGAGGCAGCGAAGATACCTAATCTTGCAAGGACTGAGCCGGGCAGAAAGCTTGTTGAGAGCCTTGATTTTGTTCGTGTTGTGGAAATAGAAGGTTTAGACGTGCAGGCAGATGGTGGCACGCATGTAGCGAACACCAAGGAAGTAGGGGCAATTTCGCTTGCTAAGTTTGAGAATAAGGGAAGCCACAGTAAGCGCATTGAAATAACGCTCAAAAATTAAAGCGATTTAAACCGATTAAAGTTGCTTTGTTCCTATATCTATCGGTTTGTGTTCGAAATCAAGAACTGCTTTCTTTACTGCTCTGAGCGAGAGTGTTGCACAGTGCAGCCTTGCAGGCCCAGGGTCTATGCTTATGAGCTTGAAGAGCTCGTCCTTGCCAAACGCTTCTATCTCTTCTAGAGTCCTGCCTTTTATGTAATCAATCAGCATGTTTGCAACGCCCATCGAAATTATACAGCCATCCCCTTCAAACCTTGCGTCTTTGATTTTGCCATTCTCTATTTGCAAATAAACTGTTATTGTATCGCCGCACGATATGTTTTCCTCGCGCATGCTTGCGTTTGTGTTTGCGAGTTTGCCTTTCGAATCCGGATGCTCATAATTGCTTATTAGCTCTTCAGCGTAAATATCCAATGACATTATCTCATCTAAACCAATTTTTTAGAAAAGGAAAGACTTTCAACCCGAGCTTTGCAAGCCTGTCCTTCTCTATGTATATTGCATATGAAATTATTATACTTATCGTGACGCCTGCCAGTACGTCTGTGAGGTAGTGCAAACCGAGGTAAACCCTGCCAAAGAGCACAAGAACAAGCCATACTATATATGCTATGCGCACGTATTTGTACTTGTTTATGAATAATGTAAGTCCTGTTAGCACGCTTGCATGGTTTGACGGAAACGAAAAGCTGCTTTCGCATGTTATATGGTTTATCCACGAAAGCTCGCTCACATTGCACGGCCTCGGTTCCCTTACGATCAGCTTTATCGCGTCGCTTACTATATAAAGTGTTATGCCCGCTATGACTAGCGCAAAGACATTCTTGTCGCGCCTCAGCAGAACATATATTACAAGCAGCGGAATTACTACCAAAAAACTGGGTCCAAGCGCCTGCATTATGTGGTTTAGCTGCACATTTGACATCGCCTTTGCCGCCTTGAATGCCAAGTCATTTAGCTGCGTTATTGCCTGCAATAAATCGCCAAGCTTTTAAACTATTATTACTCCTGCGTTTATATTTTTGTGTTTCAGGCAACGCGCGCTTACAAAAACAAAGAAGCATATTGGCTTCTGAACTCGGTATGAGTGGCTATAATATGTGCATATATCGATTTTCCAGCGTCACAGCAAAAGCTTTATAACCACAAAGGTTTTAGGAGTATGCAGGTGAAATGTATGGGAGGCGCTGTTGGCGGCTAAATTATATTAGCACAATAATCTATTTCTAGTAATTAGTTTGCCTATTTTTCTGTTGCTCTTCTTTCTGCGATAGTTCTTCTATCACTGGGAATTGTAGTGTTACTTCTTTGCTTATCCTCCTGTAGCCGATACTGCCTAAGAGAACTCTTGACACAATACTTGTGCTTACTGTAGCGCCTTTTACAAACTCGTTCAGCATGTCCTCTATTTCCTTGATGTTCTCAGAATATGAAGGCACGACAAACAATAGGCCATAAGGAGCGCCTATGTCGCCAACTAGCGCATATGTGCTCGCAGGTGTGTTTGGCAGCAACCAGCTGCTAGTTCATATGCACTTGAAACTCCACGCAATACGTTGAACTTAAAATGTTTGCTTCTACGGCTCTGGTCACATATACTGTTATTCCTGTGGCGTTGCAAAAGCTTTATAAACACAAAGGTTTTAGGGGTATGCAGGTGAAATGTATGGGAGGCTGTGTTGGCACGTAAATTATGTTAGCATTTGGCGTTGCTTGCTAGTAATTAATTTGCCTGTTTTTCTGTTGCTCTTCTTTCTGCGAAAGTTCTTCTATCACTGGGAATTGTGGTGTTACTTCTTTGCTTATCCTCCTGTAGCCAATACTGCCTAAAAGAACCCTAGACACAATACTTGTGCTTATAGTTGAGCCTTTTACAAACTCGTTTAGCATGTCCTCTATTTCCTTGATGTTCTCAGAATATGAAGGCACAACAAACAATGCGCCGTAAGGAGCGCCTATGTCGCCAACTAGCGCATATGTGCTCGCAGGCGTGTTTGGCAAGTTTATCATTTGCTGTAGGAACCTTTTCCTGTTTTCGTTGAAAAAGCCAATTTCGGTCTGCTCGCATACAGCAAGCACATCATACTTTTTAGGCAGTGTTTGCATAGTTATAGTGGCACGCAAGATAATGCCTCTCTCTATAAGTTTGTGATATATGTATTGGGATGCGCCGCGCTCGAAGCCTAGGAGCCTGTCCATCTCCACAAACTCCAGCCTGCTGTTCTCGTTAAGAAGTCTAAGGACTTGGAATTCTCTCTCGGTTATTGCGCCTCGCGGCTTTCTTGGCGTTTCCTTTGTTCTGTGCCATACTTTTGCCTTTAAGTCTTCAAAGAATGCGTCTCTTAGAAGCACGTAACCATAAGCATAAGTAATGTATGTAACTACCC
>JAVYWZ010000005.1:0-44733 GCA_038877255.1 Candidatus Micrarchaeaceae archaeon
CGTTATGACAAAGAGAGTCTCTTTGTAATAGAAAGAAGAGCTTATTATAAGCACGTATGCAAGTGCGCCAATTACAAGCGCATACATGATTGCCTTGCTCGTCTTTACAGTCAGCATGGTTGCATCGTAGAAGTTGTGCTTCCTTTCCAGGTAGCTTCTGAATACCCTGCCACCATCAGTGGGAAATGCAGGCAGCAGATTTAGCACTCCTAAAAGTATGTTTATCTCGAACATAAACTGGAAAATTTGCGTTATTATGCCTGGCGGGGTAAATGGCACTAAAACGCCGAATGCCGAACCAATGAATATGCTCATTATGGGCCCAGCAACCGCTATGTTAAATTCTATTTTTGGATTTATGTTTATCTTATCTAGCACAGACAAGCCGCCTATGGGCAAAATCAGTATTATCTTGCTTACCTTGATCTTGTTGCGAATAGATGTTACTGAGTGAGCAAGCTCGTGGAGCAGTACGCTTACGAGCAATAGAAGCATCAGTAAAAATAGGTACAGGCTTATGAAAAGAAATAGCAGCAGGAATAGAATTGATAGCCAGTGAAGCTCTATGTCTACTCCGAAAATTTTGCCTATCTTTGGTGATTGCATGAAAATATTTGGTGCGAAAGGAATAAAAGGCAGAAATACCCCTTTTATTTATTCTTGCTTTTGCAAATCCTAATTATGAAAATGCTTATTGATGTGCCTGCGCTAGAAATAAACGGCATTATCGCAGCTGGTGATCTGCACATAGGCATAGAGCAGAAGCTTTCGGGCGCAGGTCTCAATTTTCCAGATATCGGCACAAAGCTTGCTGGCAAAATCGTAACCTCTTTTGCATCGTCTAAAGCCAGGGGCGTAGTGCTGCTTGGTGACATAAAAGACGCGATAGGCTGGCCAACAGCAGATGCGTATGCCTCGCTCCAAAAATTTTTCTACGGAATAAGGAATGTTGATGTGCGCATTGCCAATGGCAATCACGATGCGCATTTGCAGGAGCTTCTCAATAGGATGGGCTATGGCATAAAGGTAGAGCCTGAGGTGCGCATAGGCGACACCACGTTTCTACACGGGAATGCGATGCCAAGCTACGAAGCTATGCAGGGCGACTATATAGTAGAGGCACATGGCCATCTTGCAGTGAGCATAGCAGGCATAAGAAAAAAGGTCTTTGTAATAGCAGAGATAGGCAATAGCGCCCATTTTTCCTATAAGCATTTCAACAAGCGCGCAAAGCTTATACTTGTTCCACCACTAAACCCGCTCATACTTGGAAATGCGATAGACTATTCCACTAAAAAGCATCTGCCTATATTCAGGAATGAAATTTTCGACTTTGAAGGCGCAAGGGTGTATGCAGGAGGGCTTCTCGGCAGGGTGCGCGATTTCCTGTAAAAAGCGCTATGCTGAATTTGGTTTGAATCTTTTCTTTACTTCTTCTATTTCTAAATATATGGCGTTGCTCCAGGCATCGAAACCAGAAGGCTCCTTTGGGTATTTATCATAAAGCTCAGTTACTCTCTTCATCTTCCTCACTATGTAAATAAAGTCCTTGAATGCGTTTACGTTTGACAAGCCGCTTATCAGCTTCTGCGCAGCGCCCAGGATCGATACCTCTGGCACTATTCCGCTGTATGCGAGTTCCTTTGCCTCGTCTGGCGTTATGAAATGTCTTATTCCATAATTAATTCTGTCATTGTTGAGCGACTGCATATAAACTCTGAATATTTCAAGCGCTGCGCTTTTTCTGCCGTAAAGCTCGTTGAACTGCGTGTTATAATGCCATAAGAAATTCATGTTTATGTCGTTTGCAGCTATTGCTTCGCCGGCTATTTTTCCTGCAAGCACTCCGCCTATCATCGCCGGGCCTATGCCACCCCCGCTTATGGGATTTGCCATAGACATAGAATCTCCGGCTCCCATATAGTTTGCGTAAACTAGGCTGTGCTGGTGCCTGCGCACTGAAATAGACCAATAGCCCTTGCCGTTGCCGTCGCTAGTGTCTATTCTTGTGTTCTTAATTACTTTGTTGTAGGCAATGTAGTCATCTATTAGTTTATGCAGTGTATCGCTCCTGCCAAGCGTCTTGTTATGCTTTTCAAGGCTTTTCTGGCCTATGCCCACACCTATGTTGACTCTGTTGTTGCTCTTTGGGAACACCCAGCCATAGCCGCCTGGCGCAAGTTCTTGGTTGAGATGTATCAATGCATTTTTAGGGTCATAAAAATTAGTATCGGTTTCTGCCTGCTCAAACGTGAGTATATACCTGCCTGTCGGCTCAATGTCGTCTGTGCTTATCTCTCTTTCTATATATTTATTGTTGGAAAGTCTTCGCCTCAGCGTGCTTGCCATTCCCAATGCGTCTATCACTATCTTGCCCTTGATCCTGAATTCCTGCTTTTTGTCATTCTTGCCGAAAACGCCCTCAATTCTTTCCGAAGAAATTATTGGACCTTCAACTTCGTAACCGGGCCTGTATTCGGCGCCAGCGTGCTGTGCTTCGCTGAGCAGTTTCTTTGCAAGCTTGGGCCTGTCGAGTGTGAAGCCTTCGCCCTCAAACATGAGCTTGCTCTCTAGGTCTGGGCTAAGCACATAAACGCCATCCACTTTGTGGTCTAGCTCTGGTTCAGCAAGCCTAATATCTAACTCTTCAGCGAGGTAGTCAACATGCGATTTAGCAACAGCATCGCCGCATACCCACCCCCAGTTTGTTTTTTTGCCAACTTCTTCGCTACTGTTCCTATCAAGCAGTAACGTTTTTACTCCGCTTTTCGCAGCAGCAGTTGCCGCAATAGCTCCCGCTATCCCTGCCCCTGCGATTATAACATCATACGCTTTTTCATCCTCCAAGGAATCAGCCGTTGGCTTTAATTCTCAGGCTCAGAGCCGTTTCTTATTACAGTAATCGGTATTATTCCTTCGTCGAACTCAAGCTCTGCAAGCTCTAGTGGTTCCTTAACATCTTTTGGTACTTTTATGAGTGGCGGAGCGCCATACGCTAGCTGCAAGGCTCTTGCGCCTATTATCCTAGCTTTTTCAAATTTCGTGTATTCCATAGTATCACTGAAGCAGCAATAGGAAAACTTTAAGTGATTGTATTACTTATTAGTAAATCTTTTTATGGGTTTGTGTTATGGGTTCTTGCTGGTAGCTATACAGTAATTCAGCATAGGATGCATGCCTTTACTTGATAGAATTTAGAATCTTTTTAGTAAGCATTCTTACGTAATCTTCGGGCTCATTTCATTGTCATTCTACAATACCACGTAGCATAGCAGATAACCGAAGAATGTCTTTTTTATTAGAGCCGGGATTCTTGCCTTAGAAAGTTCCTCAACCTTCAGTTAGGAGAGGATGTCACTCGTAAACATATATATTCCTTTTTGCTCTATTTTCACTCGAGAAGCCCACGCCTTTAGGTGTGGGAGGATGTCATAAATATAACTCTTCTTATGCGAGCGATTTATTGCCAAAACTGAAGCGTGCAATAGGACTGCGGGAAGCACTTGCAATAAATCTTGCAGCGATAATAGGCGCTGGCATATACGTCATAAGCGGCATTGCAGCAGGAATGGCAGGCCCTGCTTCGATAATTGCTGTCCTTATAAGTGCGGTAGTGTCCATATTCACAGGCTTCAGCTTTGCAGAGCTCGCGCATTCATATGCAAGCGAAGGCGGTAATTACGAGTATTCAAAAGAAGTTCTCGGCAATTACGCAGGCTTTATCGCAGGCATAATCTGGATCTTTGCCTCGATAGTGAGCGGGTCCGCTATCGCCCTGAGCTTTGCAGGCTATTTCGATGCGCTATTGGGAATAAAGTTTAGTGAAATAGTTATCGCCATTGTGGTAATAGCTTTGCTTTCTCTCATAAATTATTTTGGAATAAAACGTTCGGCTTCTACGGCAACGCTGCTGATAATTATAAATCTTTTTGTTCTGTCCTTTTTTGTAATATTAGGCATGTTCTTCGTAAAAGCTTCAAATTACGTGCCCGTGTTTCCAAAAGGCATAGCTAGCACCTTTGTTGCTTCTGCCTTTATCTTCTTTGCATATACCGGGTTTGCGCGCGTAACGATGCTTGGCGAGGAAATAAAGGAGCCAAAGAAGACAATACCTCGTGCCATACTCTACTCTATTGTTATTTCAATGATTATTTATGCAATAGTGATGTTCATACTCATAGGCATAGCACCATACAGCAAGGTAAGCACTTCTTCCTCGCCACTTGCTGCTGCATTGCTCATTGCAACAAAGAGACCATGGGCAAGCTACATAATATCTGTGGGTGCGCTTCTTGCAACATTCGATGTTGATTTGGCTATGATACTTGGTCTATCCCGCGTGCTCTTTGCCATGTCAAGAGACAAAGCAATACCTGCCGTGTTTTCCAGGCTAAACAAGTACAGCGTACCTGCTTTTTCAATATTCATAGGAGGCATAGTCATGATGGCGATGCTCGCATTCGCATTCAAGGAAATAGTCGCTATAAGCAATGCTGGATATTTGTTTTCCTATGCGCTTGCCAATCTTGCTGCGATAAAGCTTGCCATAGGAATGAGGCACAAGCCAGGCAACATGCTCTTCGGCAAGCACAACTTTTACATGGTGCCTTTGATAGGCCTTATTACAACTCTCGCCCTGCTTTTATTTCTTACAAAGCTAAGCCTTGCCCTGCTTGCTACGTTCCTGCTTATTGTCACTGCCTATTATTTTCTGTCTGGTAAGCACCGCAGGAGGAGCGCACCACACACTAAGAAGGCAAACTGGTAGTTTACCTTATTGCTTCGTATTCTTCTTTAGGCTTTTTCAGGAAGAAGTAGCGCAGCATGTTGCCTACGTGGTAGCGTGTGAAGCCCAGTATGCCCCACGCCTTTATGCGCCTGACGCTAGTATAAACCACCGCATTCGGGTAAAATGCTATCTTGCCAATCTTTGCAAGCCGTCTCGAAAGGTCCCAATCTTCATAAGTCTTGAAATTATCATTGAATCCACCGACAGCTTCGAATGCGTCTCTTTTTACCGCGAAATTCATCCCATTAACACTTGGCCTTCCAAACATTAGCATAAATTTTGCGAAATATACTGATACAAATTTATAGCCCATTCTTATGCTTCTGTTTGTGCGTTCAAGAGGCAGTACCGGGCCCGTTGCAGCCACTGTTTTATTATCTGAAAAGGCCTTGAGGTACTCCGCAATTAGCCCTCTCGAAGGCTTTGTATCTGCATCTAAGAACACAAAGTATTTGCCTTTCGCGATCTTTGCACCTGTGTTTCTCGAATGCGCCGCTCCAGGTTTCAAATCAGTAACGACTTTTGCGTATCTTTTTGCTATGCTTTTTGTTTTGTCTTTGCTGCCTCCATCTACTACTATGATTTCAAAGTCTTTGTCAATCTGGCGCATAAGCCCCTGCAATGAGTACTTTATGTATTTTTCTTCATTAAGTGCCGGAATAATGACGCTAAATATTGGTGTATGTTTATTCTTCAAGTAAACTACCATAAAGCATTGCGCGCCACAATTCAAAAGAGAGCGTGCAGTTGCACATGCATATATTTCCATTATATAGCTATTTATTTTATGCGGCAGAGCGTGTGCAGTCTTATTAATTTTATTGTATAAATTAATTTTGGTAGTTTTGTGATAGATGCAATAGTTTCTGCGCTTGAAAATGATTCGGTAATAGCAATACCTACTGAAAATGTTAAACTTGATGCCCTTGTAGGAAAGAATGCCAGTTACACAGATAGCAGCGACAGGAACTGGCCAGGTAAAGTTGTTGCTGTACAAGAGCCTGGCGTAGTGGTTAAGTTTGATTCGTTTCCTACAGGCCTCGGCCAAGGGCAAATAATGCAGATAGAGTATTGAAATGGGAATATTTGGCTTGTTTCCTAAACGGCTTTACTCAACTGTTGAAAATGGCAACAGACTAGAAATATTCGACAATGGGAAAGAGCGTATCTTCAAGTTCAATGGTCTTACCTATTCAAAAATAAGCAAAAACAGCATATTTACACACCAGTATTGGGATTATTTTCTTCCAGCAGCATACGTTTTCCAAAACCCAAGAATACTGCTCATAGGCCTTGGCGCAGGAACTATTCCGTATGCTCTGCAATCGCTACTTGGAAACGGAGCCAATATAACTGCTGTAGAATCTAGCGAAAAGACCATAGAAATAGCGAAGAGATTTGTGTCTGAAAAGCGTCTGCCAAATATTGTGCTTGCCGATGGCGCCGATTACATAAAGCACTCAGCAATTTCTGGATTAGACATAATAATGCTTGACGCCTATATAAACTATGAAATACCTAAGCAGTTTATCTCAAGCGGGTTCGTGCAAGACGCATATTCTGCATTATATAGCAAAGGCCTTTTGCTTGTGAATTTTGCCGTAGGGTTCATGGGCACACTTGCTTATGCAAAATACGTTGCGCTTCTGAAGAGCGCATTCAACGTTTATCGCATATCCACTGCAATAACTGAAAGCAACGTGATAATCTTGTGCTCTAAGTCACTTGACAAGTCCGAGATCAATGCGCGCATAGCCTCGCGCGTGCCTGCAAATAATGATATGTTGCATCTATTGAGCAATTATCAGAATATGGTGCCAGAATAAAATTCTTCGCACTGCGCGTTGGTAAAGATACACGTGGGCTTCCTTATCATAGGAAGGCATTTAACGCAATTAATGTCACAAGCCCTGATGGAAAATGGGCATTTCTATCTCTTCAGTGGCTTATATGCCATTGCCAAAGCACATTGGCTTTACGCCACAACATATAAACTTGACTATTGCAAATAAAATTATGAACGGAGAGATGATTAAGCTTTATCTTTTCGACTTCTCTTCCGAGTTTCAGCTCGACCAGATAAAGAGCATATTCAAGAATCCAGAGGATTTTTCAAAGCTCGAGTACAATCTGCCAACTCCCGAAGAGATACCCCAGTTCACGTTGCCGCTGGTTTTTAACATGAAAGACGCAGATGTGCAGATTGGCAATGAGAAGTTGCAGGCAAAGGTGCAGGTTGCCATTTTCTCTCCTGGCACTGTATCAATCAGAATAAGAGCTCCTATAACTGATAAAAACGAGGCTTTCTTTGCTATGCTTGCTTTTAGCTCTGATTTTGAAAGCGCTGCATACAAGCTCGCGCAGCAGGCTAAGAACAAGGTTAAGAACACTATAAGCAAGCAAGTAGCCATGAACGAAAGCGAGCTCTTTGAGACATACACCTTTTATTTCATAAACGACACCAAAGCGAGTGTGCTTAATAAAAACAGAGCCCTTATAGCAGGCTTGCTTGTTAGCGAGCCTAACGCAAGCGGAATCGATAGTGACTACCTGAAAGAAGTGCTGAGCAAAAGCATATCCTATTACAGGGATGATGCATTTTTCGTAGGATGGGACGGCGCTGTCCTTATAGACATACTTAAAAACATAGACTATGAGCTGCTAATGGCCGAAATAGCAAACATGCAGCTTCTGAAGTTGAGAATTTACAAGAAGCGCACCTCAGAAATGCTTGCCAGCACCGGCTTCGATATAGAATCCCTTAGCAGCGCAGGCTTCATGCGTCGCATATTCAGCAAAAAGGCGATCCTTCTTGGCAATAAGCTCAGTATGTTTTTAGACAGCTTAAATGAAATGCTTAATAGAATAGACAACACTGTTTTCGGACTTGGTGAATGGTACCTGTCAAGAGTCTATGCCTTATTCTCTAGTGTTTTCAAGCTTAGCGAGCTGCGCGAAGCCGTAGAGAACGATGCAGGCAAGCTAGCAGCAAGGAAATCCATAATTAATGAGGTGATGGCTGAGCGCAGGAACGACATTCTGGAATTCATAGTCATACTGCTTATAGTTATAGAAGTGCTGCTTGAAACCGCTTACCTATCAAAGTAGCAAACGCAAGCATTAAAAAACGTCTATTGTTTATATTGGAGCATGCAAGAAAGCCGCAAAACAGAATTAAGCGTGGTAATACCGACAATAGAGGAGGAGGGTGTTTTCGACCTCATAAATAGCATAAGAAAGCTCTTCGGTAGCGGAACAGAGATAATAGTAGTCGACAAAAGCAGCGATGCGTATTTCAAAAAGCTGCAAAATACAGGTGTGCTCGCTATCAAACAGAGGGGCAGTGGCGTTGAGCGCGCAGTTGCAGAGGGCATGAGATTAGCTCATGGAGAAATAATTGCTACCATAGACGGCGATGGCACCCACGAAGTTGATGGCTTGAAAAAGGCAGTAAATATGATAAAAAAAGGCAATGCTGACATCGTGCTGGGCAATAGGCTGGCAGGCCTGCAGAAGGGTTCTATGACTACTTATGTGCGCATAGGCAATATGCTATTGAGCTGGCTTTTCAGCAAGCTTTACAAGGTCGATGTTCATGATATACTAACAGGTTTGTTTGCGGTCAGGGCAAGCGCCTTCAATGAGGTAAAAAACATAGAGCCATACAGAGCAGGAGTTGCAACCACTTATGCGATAGAGATGCTTGCAAAGGGCTACAAGCTTGCCGAAATAAACATAAACTATTACAAGCGCAAGGCAGGCACTTCAAGAATTGCTAAGCACAAAACAGGCTATGCGTTAAATGTTGCCGCAAACATAATAAGGCAGGTCAGGGACTACAACCCTTTGCTTATTTTCGGCCTATTCGGAATAGTGCTGTTTGTTGCGGGCTTACTTATAGGCATTGCCGTACTGCTTAATTTCGCTGCCACGGGCCAGTTTACAGAGGTAGGAAGAGCGCTAATAGCGTTTATGCTTGCAGTTCTTGGCATACTCTCAATTTTTGTAGGCATAATTTTGGACCTTCTTCTTGAGGTAGACAAAGAAATCCGAGAGTTAAAAGCCAAATGATTAGACACGTATTTATAATTAATTGACTAAATATGCGTATGCCTATCGATGACACAATTAAGACAAGTTCTACAGCAGAGCACGGCACTGGCAAAAATTGGCATTATACTTTTGCTATAGGGCTTGCGGTTCTTGTGATATTGCTTATCACCATATACTTAAGAATTGGCATGCTTAAGTACTACGGCTTTTACGAGCCTGACGATTATTACCACTTCTCGGTAATACGCGCAGCAGTTGCGAACAATTTCATAGTGCCAATGTATTTGCGCCTATCGGGATGGCCTGCGCCAACAATAACTGGCGAGCCAAAAGGGCTCTATTACACGGTGCTTGCCCCATATTTCGTGCTGCGCTTCTTAGGAATTAGTTATTACACTATAATGCGCTACATTGCGCTTATCTTCGGCATTTTCGACGTTATTGGCGCATATTTTCTGGCGAGATACCTTAGCAAAGATAAACTCTTCGGGCTGCTTGCCATGCTCTTCGTCGCTCTAAACATGGGCGATGCCGCAAGAACAAGCGCGCTTATTTTCAGGGGCGACAGCTTCGTAACATTGTTCATAATACTTGCTCTCGTCTTTGCAGTGGCGATGTCAAGGGCTACGCAGAAAAAAAGGAAGCTCATGCTTGCAGTGCTTGCAGGCTTCACTCTTAGCATAGCGAATTTCGTGTGGAACGGAGCTCCGTTTACTACTGTTGTATTTATGCTGTTCTTCATACTCTTGCTTATTTTCGGGTTTGTGTTTGACAACAAGAAGATGCTCTTAAACGCGAAGTACTTGCTTGTTTCTTTCGCTGTGTGGTTTGCTTTCGTATCGCTTTACAGGTACGCGTACCTTATAATGGGCCAAACGTTTACAGGCCTGCACTTCATTCCTATCTTTGTGCTGTTTGTGATTGGCGCGTTCTTGTTTGATTTTTTGGCTAAAAGGCTTAATGACAAGAGCGCAACGCAAAGGGCCGGCATTTTCATACTCGTATTTGCGCTAAGCTTCTTAGTGCTATATGCCATATTTCCAACTTATGTAGTAGACATAGTCAAGAGCGGCAGCTTCCTAAGCCTAAGCCCAACCAGGTTTGCCGAAACCATAGAAGAGTTGCAACCGCCAAACAGCGCGTTTCTGCAAGCAAGCTTCGGAATGCAGCTTTATCTTGTGCCTATGAATTACGCAATAATAGGGTCAACATTTTCTAGAATCAAGTTTGGGTACTGGTTTCTTATGATTGCGCTTACACTTCCTTACTTCTTTATGCACATATTCGACAGCAACGGTTTTAACAGAGGCAAGGCAAAGCTGCTTTTCGGCTATGACGAGGCGCTGCTTGCAGTTATAGCCTATTTCATAACAACTGCATATTTGCAGATGAACGCCATTAGATTCAATTCGCTCGTTTCAGTGCCTCTTTCGATCTTCGCCGCATATACTGTCTATTGGCTGATTTCTTTTGCAAAAAGGAGAAAAACCGTGCATATCGTTGGATTGGCGTTTCTTGTTATTCTTATAGTAGGCATGTTCTCGTTAGACATGTTATATACTGCAAACCTCGCGCCTGCTGACGAGATATGCCTGCCCCAATTCTTCTGCTACACACCTTCAAATCCGCCAGTAGTGCAGGCACTGTCTTGGCTAAAGAACAATTCGCCAAGCAACAGCGTCGTGCTTACCCTTTGGCCAGACGGCTCGCTTGTGGAAGGCATTGCAAACAGGACAAGCGTTACCGATAGCGTAGGATCGCAAAACAGCAGCAAGGCTAACCCATTTGCAGCATGGCTCCTCAATAGCAGCCCTGATGCAAAGTTTCTGCTAACGCCTATAAATGGCAAGCCTGATTACTTGCTAACAAGGTATGCTTGGCTAGTTGAATTAGGAGGCATATATACTGAGAGCGGCTATGGAATAAACAATTATACTAATAGAACCTTTGTTGGCGAGCTTCTCAGTGCACTTTCCAAGAACCAGTATAATTTGCCTTTCACTTCGCTGAATCAAAGCCAGGCAAATGTTGTAGACAATGAAGCTAACAGCTATATAGAAAGCCTTTACGGGGCCGACGAGTTTACAAGCGTAAATGAGCAGGAAAACAGTACATCAGGTACGGAAACGCTTACGTTCAGCGGCTATTATATTGGCAATTATTCTTATATTAGCAAGGTAATAATTCAAAGAAACGCCACTGGTCAGCACGTAGGCGCATTTCTGTTTGTTACTAATGTCACTACTAAAGTCACTACAGCATCAATGTTTGCAAACGTAATATTCTACAATATGCAGAATGTAACTTCTTCGATACTAAACCAGGCGGCATACACAAGCAACACCAACTCTTATTCCTTGCTAGTAACTTATTCTCCGCTGCCTAGCACCAAATTGCCAATAAACATAACAGGCGCATACATGGTAGCTCCAAATCTTGCAAAGAGCAACATGTTCAAATTCTTATACGAATGCGGCTATTCATACTGCCCTTGGAACAATACAATCGCCAGCCTGAAGCTCGTATATTCAAACCTAGACTCCAAAATATTTGAAATAATGTACAATGCCACTAATGCGACAATAAGAAATATCACTTACCATTGAGCCTAAGCTAGAAAAGCAACTGTTGCTAGCGTATAATAAACGTCTATTGCGCGCTTGCATCAACGCAGAGAGAAAAGAACTATAAACGATGCTAGACATTGCCATGCTCGGCTTCAGCATGCTACAGTTCTTAAAAATATAGTATCATAGTATTATTGTGGTTTTTTGCTTAAATATTATCTTCTCGAGCTGCTCGATCCGCTTGTGATAATAACGCCATTGAGCTCCTGCGTTGGCATAGCGCTTGCCTTTCAATATGCAAGACCATCGCTCGCTAAAATTCTTCTGCTTCTTGTTGCGCTCGCCCTTGCGAACATGGCAGTAAATACGTTCAATGCTTACGAAGACTATAAAAGCGGGCTCGATGTCGAAGCAACAAGGACTAAATTCAGCGGCGGAACACTCAAGGCAAGTTACCTTGTAAGCGGCAAGATAAAGCCCAGGCAAGCGTTGCGGCTTGCGCTTTTCGTGTTTGCAATCGCGTTGGCAACAGGAGTTTATTTCGTGATATCTGTGCCATTGCTTCTTCCGATAGTGGCAATAGGTGCTGTTACGATACTGCTTTATACCAAGTCCATTCTTAAGGTTCCTTTCCTTGCAGAATCTCTTCTTGTTATAATATATATGCTTGTCCCTATAGGCGCATTCGTTGCGCTTACCGGTATTGCTTCGCATCTATTGCGTGTGTTCTTTGTCTCATTTCCTGTAGGTGCGCTTGTCAGTATGGTCTTGCTCATGAATGAAGTTCCAGATGTGCAAGTGGACAAAAAGCATGGCAGGAAAAGCATGGCGGTAATGGCGTATAACACAGGCACTATAGGAAGCATTTACTTAGTGATACAGCTTCTGGGCGTTTTGGTTCTTGTTCTAGGTGCGTTATCTGGATTGACGCCAGCTGCAAGCCTTTTGGCACTTCTAGCTCTGCCTTTCATGCTTGCTGCATATGCGGGCATAAGAAAATATGAAAATCCAAAGCAGTTCGAAAAATACATGGGCTTCAACGTGATCTATTTCTTCTTATTCCTAGTGCTTCTTATAGCTGGCATTGCCATTCGTTCCTTATAGCATTTCTTATAGTGTTCCTTATACTATATACTAATTAGAATGATTGCTGATTTAGCCTTATTTCTTTCAAGTGCTTAATCAGTAGCATTTGGCCGCTGTTTTTAGGTAGTGTATCAGCAAGCGCGAGTGCCTTGTCTATATACTCGTTGTTTATTTTTACTGCCTGCTTTATAGCTGGCCTCGATCTCTTGCCATCGTGCTTAATTATGTCAATTACGCTCGCGCCTTTTAAATCAGGTTCGCCTTCTAAAAAGTCAAGCACATCGTCGCGTATCTGAAAAGCAAGCCCCGCAAATAACCCTATTCTGTACAATCTTTGTACAAGCGGGCTTTTCTTGTGTATTGCTGCAATGCTGAGCGATGTGCCTATTAGGGATGCGCTCTTTAACTCGGCAGCAGTTAAATACTGCTTAATACTGGTGCTTTTTGAAGCAAGCTTCGCGTCAATGAGCTCGCCCGCACACATTTCAAGCGCAGCGCGCGATAGGCTTTCCATTACTTCTTTTCCATATGCCGCAGCAAACGATACTGCTTTTGATATGAGCGCATCTATTGTTAGCATTGCAATGTCGCTTCCATATTTGACGTGAACAGCAGCGATGCCTCGCCTTGTGCTGCTGTTATCTATTATATCATCCTGTATCAACGAAGAAACGTGTATGAGCTCTATTGCACTGGCAAGATTTGTGTAATCTTGCTTTTCTTCGCCTATTATTTTTGCGCCTATAAAGACTAATGCAGGTCTAAGAAGTTTTCCTGGGCTCTTGAGCAGATAAACAGAAGGCGCATAAAGCTCCTTTATTATGAAGTCATTAGCGTTCATTGTGTTTATCTTTTTAAGCGTTCTCGCAAGCTGCTTTCTTATGAGATTATCACTATAAATCATTACAAACACTCTGAAAATACTATGAATAGTCAAGCAATATTAATAAAGCGTTCTTACATGCGAAGCGCAGCTTTTTCTGATGCGATTCTAAATTGAATATTGAATTGTATTGCCGAATGTATGAAAGCGGCAAACGACCAATTGAGTTTCTGTATTGGCCCTTTATTGTTTCTGATCAGTTCTGCGCCGTAAGCGCTTTCAGGGTGCGCCGGAGCCAAAATCTCCTGTTCAGGCATCGAATGACTGTAATTGTCTGCTATATAATCTATTCTTTTCTTTGCGCTATCAATGTCGCCTCTTGAAAGCTTGTAATTGGCATATTCAAGGCCGAGCAGCAGCCAGCGCCCGCCGCAGAAATACTCGTCATGCAAATTCCTTATCGGCAGCATGTAGTTGCTAAAAAGTTCTTCTTCTATCTTCTTGATAGTTTTTTCTTCAACGCCCTCGCCTAGCTCTTTGTTGCTTATCCCGAATTTTGTAAAGGCAAAAAGCTCTTCAGAATCAACACCAAAATAAGTGTCTGGTTCTTTGAAAGGCATTCTCCTGGAATATACAATGCCGTCTTTTACAAAGTCTTTTAGCGCTCCTATTATACCTCTGTTTTTGTATAACTCGTTAAACAGCTGCTCAATTTTGTCAGCTGTAATATTTGCAATTCCACTGCTTGCAAATTGCTTCAGTACTTCTTTTGCCTTAAAAATCGCAGCTACATTGTAAAAGTATATATAATTAGTTTCTGGCGTCTCCCACGAGTCTGAAGAAGGTGTTTGGTATATCTTGCCCAAGTAACTCGACCAAAGCTCAGCATGTTCTTTTATGCTGTTCTTTTCGTATTCTGAAATGCCGACTGTGTTTTGTTCGTTATATATTGCTAGCAGCACAAGCGGCAGTGTGTCGTATTGCACGAGCCACCTATCATTCATTGTGTCGTTTATTTGCTCTTTACCATCGGAGCCTTTGAAAAGTCCAAAATGCTCATTTATCCTTGCAGGTATGTGGCTGCTAAGCATATAAAATTCTTTGTCTTCGTATTTAAGCGCAAGTGCGCGCTTTATCGAATCTGTATAATATTCAATTGCTCTAAGGTTGAATGTGTTTATTCTGTTTGCTGCATTTGCTGCAGCTTCTGATAATTCTGGATTTGCATGTTTGAAGAAATCTGCGAAGTCATCAAGTGCTATTGCTATATGGCTGCTATCGCGGAACCAGTGCGGCGTATAAAAGAAATAAGTGCTTGATGCTGATATGTAGCCTGTATCCTTTACCTGACCTATGAGGTATTTTGCAGCGTTGCACACCTCATCATAATAAAATATGTTGTTTGATTCTTGTTGCCTGCCTATTCTGGAAAAGATTTCCACTCTATTTTAGATCCTGGCAAAATTTATATAATATAATGTTGTCTTGCTTGTCGTGTATTTGTTTGCGTTTGCCAATGCCTTCGCTAAGCGCGTTTCCAATCTACATATCAAAATAGGTGGCGTCCTCCCAAAATGAATTCGTGGGCTTCCTTATAATAGGAAGGCATTTAACGCAATTAATGTCACAAGCCCTGATGGAAAATGGGCATTTCTATCTCTTCTGTGGCTTATATGCCATTGCCAAAGCACATTGGCTTTACGCCACAACAGATAAATTACTTACTGAATAAATCATAAAGCATGGGTCAATCATTCGATGCTAACACTTTGGATCATGTTGCAGCGCTTGCTAGACTTAAAATCAGCGACATAGAAAAAGAGAAGTTCGCAAAGCAATTGAGCGATGTGCTTTCAATCTTTGATCTTCTCGATAGCGTAGACACCACAAACTCAGAAGCTGCGTTTCATCCTATGAAGATAAAGGCCAAGGTGCGGGAAGATAAACAAGAGAAATGGCAGTGGGACCCGCTTGCGAACAGCAAGCACAACGAAGGCAAATACATAAAGAGTCCAAAAATCCTGTAGGTGATATTTATTGAATCCGTTAAAGAGCACGTTGACAACGCAAACTCCGGAAGCATCGATCTTGATGATTTTGCAGCCCATGTATTGGAGCAGGCCAGGCGCATACAGGATAAGTTTTCGCCATTCATAACCATTGCAGAAAGGCTCGAGCTTTCTGGCAAAGGCAGACTTGCAGGCCTGCCTGTTGTAGTAAAGGACAATCTTTGCACATTTGGCATGCGCACCACTGCAGGTTCTAAAATACTAGAAAATTACATACCGCCTTTCGATGCGACCGCTGTTGCTTCTGCAAATAAGGAAGGCGCAGGGGTTTTAGGCAAAACCGGAATGGACGAGTTCGGTTTCGGAACGTTTTCTACAAATTGTGCTTTCCAAATACCGAAAAATCCAATAGACGCATCGCGTTCATGTGGTGGCAGCAGTGGCGGTTCAGCATGCGCCGTTGCGGCTGCCGATTTTCCTGTGGTATCTATAGCAGAGTCCACGGGAGGCAGCATAACCTGCCCTGCAGCATTCACAGGCACAGTAGGACTTACGCCTACTTATGGCTTAGTATCGAGATGGGGCCTCATAGATTATGCAAATTCTCTTGACAAGATAGGTCCAATAACGAAAACAGTATACGATGCCGCATTAGTGTTGAGCGTGATTGCTGGAGCTGATTCAAAAGATTCCACATCGCTTGACATTGAGAAAAAAGACTATACGAAAGCAGTAGGAAACGATTGCAAAGGCATGCGCATCGGCATACCAAAAGAATATTTTTCAGATGCAGTGGATAAAGGGATTAAAGACAAGGTTTTTGAAGCCGTAAACAAAATGGAAAACGAAGGCATAACGTGCGAAGAAACATCTCTGCCTTCTACCGCTATCGCGATACCAACTTATTACGTAATTTCAATGTCAGAGGCATCTACCAATCTTGCAAAGTTTGGCGGCCTGCGATACGGCCTTCAGCCAGAACTTGAAGGAAGCGTGCAGGAATATTTTACAAAGACAAGAACTATGGGCTTCGGCGAGGAGGCAAAGCGCAGAATAATACTTGGCACTTTCATGCGGATGTCTGGTTACAGAAACAAGTACTACATTAAAGCAATGAAAGTTAGGAAGATAATAATAGACGAGTTCAAGCATGCATTCGAAAAGTATGACGCGCTAATAGCGCCTTCAATGCCTATACTGCCCCCAAAGTTTAGCGAGATAGAAAAGCTTGAACCTGCACAGATTTACGGCGTTGATGTACTTACAGTTGCGCCAAATTTGGCGGGCGTCCCTACGATTTCTGTTCCATTCGGATCTGTTTCAGGCCTTCCTGTGGGCGTGCAGCTCATTGCAGACCATTTGCAGGAGCAGAAGCTTATTGCTCTTGGCAGTCTTTTAGAGGCGATTAGATAAACGACTATAGCGATGTGATGATAGGGCTAGAAGTTCATGTGAGGCTCACCACTGCATCGAAGCTTTTCTGTTCATGCCCTAATATGGAACCTGAAGAGCCAAACAGCAACGTCTGCCCTATTTGTATGGGTTTTCCAGGGTCAAAGCCCTCGCTCAACGGCAAAGCGATAGAGCTCGCAGCGATTGCAGCACTTGCCCTCGGCTGCAAAATAAATGAGGAAATAGCATTTTCAAGAAAGGTTTATTTTTATCCAGACCTGCCAAAGAACTTTCAAATAACGCAATACGAATCTCCAGTGGGCACCGAAGGTACTCTCGTATTAAGTAAAAGCAAAAAGAAAATAGGCATAAGCAGAGTTCATGTTGAAGAAGATCCCGCAAGGCTAGTCCATGTAGGCGGAGACATAACAAGCGCCGAATACGCACTTGTAGATTACAACAGATCTGGCATGCCACTGATAGAAGTAGTGACAAAGCCTGAGATGAATACACCTGCAGAGGCGCGCGATGCGGTTTACACGCTTGCGATGATGCTAGGTCATCTGGGCGTTTGCGATCCAAGCGCAGAAAGTGCGATACGTGTAGATGCAAATATATCTCTGAAAGGCGGAAAGCGCGTTGAGATAAAAAACATAACCGGATTTGCAAACGTGGAGAAAGCGCTGTTGTTCGAAATTGCCAGGCAGAGGCAGCTGCGCGCGCAGGGAATAAGCATAGAGCAAGAAACGCGGCACTTTGATGAGCAGCGAAAGTTGACCGCTTCTCTCAGGAGCAAGGAGACAGAAGAGGATTACGGTTATATTTTCGAGCCAGACTTGCTGGTTTATGAAATTAATGAGGAATATGTAAACAAGCTGTTGCCTGTTTTAGAGAAATTGCCTTCTAAGCGCATAGAAAGACTCATAGAAAAATACGCAATAGATGAAAAGATGGCAAAGATCATAGTATATGAAGGCAAGCCTTTCGCTGATTTCTTTGAAGCATGCGCTGATTCTTTCAGTGATAAGCGTCTTCTTGCACGGTGGTCGACAGGCGATTTGCTGAAGTGCCTTCATTACAACAAGATAAGCATAGAGCACTCAAAGGTTACGCCAGAGAATTATGTAGCGTTTTTAAACCTTATAAGCAAAAACATAATAACAGAGCGGCTTGCCAAGGAGCTGATAAAAGAGTTTGTAGCAAGCGGCAAGAACCCCGAAGAGCTTGCTAATGCAGTTAACCGAAAAGGCGCAGCTGAATTAGAAGAGGTAATAAAACAAGTAATAAGCGAGAATGGAAAAGCATTTGCTGATTTCAAGAATGGCAATGCAAAAGCGCTGCAATACCTGATAGGCCAGGTACTTGTTAAAACAGGCAACGTCGCAGATCCAAAAATCATAGCAAAGATGCTTAATGCCCGAGTAGCTCAATAGGTAGAGCGACCGGCTGTTAACCGGTAGGTCGTCAGTTCGAGTCTGACCTTGGGCGCTTATGTTTAGCTTAAGTAATCAGTATTAATGACTTTCTATAAATTCATATTGGTGGTTTCTTGCTAAGAAGCACGTACATACGCGATGTGCCCGCAGAACCTGGCAAGGAGGTGACAGTAGGCGGCTGGGTATCACGGCTTAAGGATCTTAAGAGTACAAAGTTTGTGTGGGTTACCGATAAGACTGGAACCATACAAGTAACGCTTGCAAAGGACAAGGTCTCTCAGGAAAATTTTTCTTTTTTTGACTCGCTCAATCTGCACGATTTCATTCTAGTAACAGGCATAATCCCTGAGAAAATACTCGCGAAGAACTTCAAAGAGATAATACCAAAAAAGATGAAGATAGTGGGCAAAGCAGAGAAGCCACTGCCAATTGATGTCAATAATATTTTCAAATCAGAGCTCGAGACAAGGTTAGACTGGCGGTCAATAGCGCTGCGCGAGCCTAAGCTTATGCTGGCTCTCAAGGTGCAGTCCAGTCTTGTAGAAGGCATGGTCAATTATTTAAACAAACATGACTTCACGATGGTGTTCACACCGAGCATAATGGGCGTCGCTTCCGAGGGTGGCTCTGAAGTATTCCCGATAGTATATTATGATAAAACCACATACCTGAGGCAAGACCCCCAGTTGCACAGGCAGCTCCTTATGGTTGCTGGATTGGACAAGATCTATGAAGTAGGACCTAGCTGGCGCGCAGAACTCAGCCATACACCGAGGCATCTTTCGGAGCACAGAACCTGCGCTGCAGAAATCTCATTCATAGAAGACGAGCACGATGTAATGCACGTAGAGGAAGAGCTGGTTCAGGCAGGGGTTAAGAATGTAATAGAAAAGCACAAGAACGAGCTTGATGATATTGGAATAAGCATAACGGTTCCAAAGGTTCCTTTCCCTGAACTTGACTTTCCAAATATTTACGATATTCTCAGTGAGCTTGGCAAGTCGCCTCCAAAAGGCAAAGATATAGAGCATGAGTCAGAAATTCTTCTTGCAAAGTACGTTAAGGAAAAATTCAATAGCGACTTTTTCTTCATAAACAGGTTCCCTTACAAAGTAAAGCCATTCTATGTGATGCGCTACGATGACGATCCTGAGTACGCAAGGAGCGTTGATCTTGAATACAAAGGCATGGAGCTGAGCTCAGGCGGGCAGAGAGAGCACAGATACAACAAGATAATAGAGCAAGCAAAGGAAAAGGGCGTTAGCTTAGAAAGCATAGCGTGGTTCGCAAAGTTCTTCAAGTACGGAGCGCCGCCTCACGGCGGCTTCTCGATAGGCCTGGAAAGAATAGTTATGCAGCTGCTCAATATGCCCAACATACTGGAAGTGCCTGCATTTCCAAGAACTTCTGAAAGAGTAGTGCCATAGCAGCATGGCGGACTAGCAGATTATGCGCTGTCATTTTTAAACATTTTTGAGTAGCTAAATCAGCAATCAACTCCCTGTTTCTTATACAATGTGGCATTGTTATGACAAGCCAACTGCCGCAATAATTGCGTAACGCAATAATCTGTACGTCCTGGCGCAAAGTGCTATTTTTGTCTTTGCGCAAACAATGCAGAACTGTTTTGCTGCATATTGCTGTACGTCGTGCGCTGCGCCTCCAAGACCTTCGGCTCGTCTTCCCAGTACCATTTCTCGAGCTTCTGCCGCGCGTACCTGCTTATTACAGGCGCGTGCCAAAGCATTATTTTGCACCAAAACTGCACGTTAGGCTTTCTTGGTAACTTTTCCATTCTGTGCACCTCTAAGAGCGTAAACACAAGAAACATGCACGTAATGTGCTCGGCGCCTGTTGAGATAGTTACTTACCGCCCCTGGCTCCTTTGCCTCAACCATGAAGCCGTAGTCACCTTCTCCGATGCGAACCTCTTTTACACCGCTTATTTTCAAGTACTCTAATGCAAGCGAGTATGCATTGGTGTTCTTGCCGCTGGGCTCTATGAAGAACAGGCTGCTCTGTATGGCGCTACCCATATTTCTGTGCCTTATGTTTTGCATTTCCCCACCTTGATATAAGCATTAGCGCAAGCGGTAACAGGAACAAGAGCATTAGCATAAAACGCCGGGGAAGGTCGGCGTGGTGGAAGTGTGGGTGCCACATTCGCGGGAGTACATTTATATCATGTTGAGTGGGTACGTAAGGAGTATGCTTTGTTTCGTTTCTCATGACACCCACACGCATGATATTATGCACAAACTTTTATTTAATAAAGATGTAAAACACAACTAAGGCTCAAAGACATCACGACTATAAACATATGTTAATATTTCCAATAATCTAACAATAATGTTTAAATTAAACTATAGCAAGCATAATTAATTGAACAATAAAAACAAAAACATTTATAAATATAACCTTAAATACATATAGTATGGCGCAAGAACTGCCTGAGCCTGTGGCAAAGACTTTAAGAGAGATAAAGAGAAAAAGGAATACAAAGCATGCAATTTTTGTGGTAAGCACAAAAAGGAACTACTATGTATATGAGACTACTACAGCAAAGGTTGGCGACAAAAGAAAGGCGTTCAATCTTTATCTAGGAAAGATATTTCCAAATGGGGAATTTGTAGAGGCAAAAAGAAGGCGAACGCAATACACGTATGCCTCTAGCATAGACGAAATGCTTGAAAAGAGGCGCATGGTGTATGGCGAGGAACTTGCAAACCCTGACCCAATAGACTTGGAGATACTTACAATACTAAGCGGCAATGCGCGCGCTCAGACAAAGGAAATCGCAGAACAATTAAATTTCTCTGAGGCGGCAGTGCAGCACAGAATAGAGAGGCTAGAGCAGAGGTATGGAATAAGGTACACTATTGAAATAGCGCCGAGGCCGTTCGGCTATTTCAGGTATATTGTATTAGTTAAGTTCAACAGAGGCGCGCCGGAGATACAGGCAGCTAAGAAGGCGCTTGAAGCAGCACCGACTGTTCTCTATGCTGCATTGTTAAAAGGCGATTATGACCTGTTCATCTACATGCTCGCAGAGAACACCAGACTACTTGAAGACGCAATATACGATCTGCGCTCGTCGCATGCGTTTGCGCCTTACGAGGCTACATGGTATGTTACTTACATTACTTACAGTTATGGTTATATCCCATTAAGGCCAGCGTTCTTTGGCGAGTTAAGCAAGAAGGTCTGGCACAGAACAAAGGAAACGCCCAGAAAACCAGAGGGTGCGATCACAGAAAGAGAACTTGAGGTCTTGCAAGCAGTATCAGAAAACAGCAGAAGGCCATTTGCAGAGATAGACAAAGAGCTTGGGTTAGACCCTGGCTCATCGCTTTACACTTATTCAAAGCTTTTAGATAAACAAATAATAACGAGAGCAACAATAACAATGGAAAGGCCACCTGTAAAGTACAACATGCTGATAGTAGCAAAGCAATCAAACATCTTAGAGTTTAACGCACATAGAACAGAGTATCTAGCACATCTTATAGAGCTTACCGGCCGGGTCACTAACAAGTATTTACTGTCAAGTGATATGGGCGCTCCATATGGTTTGTTGTTTATTGCGCCTTCTTATACAGGAGATCTGTATGAAATAACAGGAGAGCTGGGAAAGTTTGCAAAGGGCTGCGTGTTTGAAACTGGCGTAATAGTGCAGGAACTTGTAGGGCGATTGGGCTACAGAAGAATAGCAAAAGAAACAACCGCGCAATATAAGACACTACAAGAGCAGGCAGAATTAGAACAAGTAAATGTCAAAAGGCAAAAGGAAAAAGCAGAGCATATTTAACAGCAACAATTCTAACTCACGACGTTCTTTTCAGGTGTTGCCGTTTCCTCCCATGCGATTCACCTGCATACCCCTAAAACCTTTGTGTTTATAAAGCTTTTGCTGCGACGCTGGAAAGACAGTATACACGTTAAGTATTGCACATTTTGTAATACAGTACAACGACATAACAGTAGCAAAACAATCGTGGTAACCTTGACGAAATAACAGGAGAGCTGGGAAAGTTTGCAAAGGGCTGCGCGTTTGAAACTGGCGTAATAGTGCAGGAACTTGTAGGGCGATTGGGCTACAGAAGAATAGTAAAAGAAACAACTACGCAATATAAGACACTACAAGAGCAGGCAGAATTAGAACAGGTAAATGTCAAAAGGCAAAAGGAAAAAGCAGAGCATATTTAACAGCAGCAATTCTAATTCGCTACACTCTTTTCAGGTCTGACCCATTCCTCCCATGCGTTTCACCTGCATACCCCTAAAACCTTTGTGTTTATAAAGCTTTTGCAGCGCTACTGAAAAGGCAGTATACGCGACCAGTACCAAAGATTAGGCTGCTAACAGATAAAAGTGTGCAAATGGATAAAAGGTTTCAAGCTTATATTAAAGCATGCAGTGTTTTGTCGGAACGTCAGGCTGGCTCTATTCTTGGAACAAGGAAGGCACGCTTGACTGGTACATTACTAACAGCGGACTCAACGCCATAGAGCTAAATGCCAGCTTCTATAGGTTTCCTTTTCCAAATCAGGTTGTGGGCTGGAGCCGCAAAGGCGTTTCACTTGCATGGGTTATAAAGGCAAACCGGCTTATAACGCACGTGCACATGCTCAACGAAAAGGCAGAGTTGCTTTATGCGCGTTTTATCGAGTTGTTTAAGCCTCTCGATGAGCACATTGCACTTTACCTTTTCCAAATGCCTCCTAATTTCACTTCTAACATGCAGGAAAGGCTTGTAAAATTTGCAAAGAAATTCAACGCGGAGAAAATTGCGTTTGAATTTAGGCATGAAAGCTGGTATTCTTTTGATTTCAAAAGCCTTGATTTTAGCGGTGCAATAGTTTCGCCTGATTCGCCTGAAATAAACAGAAAGGTTTTCGTAAAAAATGGCATTGCATACTTACGCTTTCATGGAAGGCGTTCGTGGTACTCTTACAACTACAGCAGAAAGGAGCTTGAAGAAATGGCTGCGAAAGCAAAAGCACTCAGGCCTAAGAAAACATATGCCTTTTTCAATAACGACCATGATATGCTTAATAATGCGCAAGAGTTCATGCGCCTTCTTGGCGATTGATTGGAAGCCGCTGTAAGCGTTAAACACGTTACCAAGACGTTCGGCAGCGTGAAAGCAGTTTCAGGCGTCTCTCTGAGCGTCAGAAAGGGTAGCACGCTTTTGCTCATAGGGCCCAACGGCGCAGGCAAGAGCACGCTTGAAAGGCTTATTGCAGGGCTTTACAAGCCTACTTCAGGCAGCGTGCTTGTCCTAGGCGAAGACCCGTTTGCTAACGATCGGTTGCGCGCCTCGCTTGGATTTGTGGGCGAAAACTACTCGCTTTATGACAAGCTTACAGTTATAGACAACATACGTTTCTTCTCAGGCATGTACGGCATAGGCTTGGAAGACGCGAGGAAGGCGGCGCGCGAGCTGCTTTACGAGCTTGGCGCAGGCGAGTTTCTTGAACGGCGCGTTGGCGAGCTCAGCCGCGGTACAAAGCAGAAGGTTGCGATATGCAGGTCTTTGATAGCTGACCCAAGCATAATGGTGCTTGACGAGCCAACTGCTTTTCTTGACCCTAGCAGCGCAGAGTCGCTTCGTGAGCTCTTATACAAAGCAAACAAGAAAGGCAAAACGATAGTGTATGCTACGCAGAGGCTTGACGAGTTGAGCAGGCTTAACGGAGAAATAGCACTTCTCAACAATGGCATGCTGGTTGCAAAAGGGAGCCTTGCGCAGGTGATGCGCGAGATAAAAGGCGTTGAAGTTGAGGTTGTGCTGTCGAGAAAACCAAGCACGTCTGATTCGGCGCGGCTAATGAAGCTAGGAGCAAAGATCTTCGGCAGGCGCCTTCTTTTCAGAATAAAGAACCTTTCAGAGCTGCCTGAAATATCAGAAAGCATAGGCTCTATGCATATTGGCGTGCTCACAATAACCTATGTCGATTACAACCTGCAGGCCAGGTGCACAGGCGACTGAATGCATGCACAACGCGTACTTTTGCTCGCTGAGAAGGACCTGAGGGAAGCTTTCAGCAGCATAGAGATTTATGGGCCAATGCTCGGAATACCCCTTTTCTTCGCCTTTCTTCTGCCTGCGTTTACTGTTTATGTATCGCAGCACGCTGGCGTGCAGATAGCAGAGCGCATACTCGGACCTGTCGCGGTATCGCAGGCGCCCCAGATAAACAAACTTGCTTTCATAGAGTACTTCACAGAGAACGTACTTGGACCAATATTCATGATAATGCCTATAATAACTGCTTCTGTGCTTGCAGCAGACAGCTTCGCAGGTGAGAAAGAGCGCAAAACCTCAGAGGCACTGCTTTCTTCTCCGATCTCAAACGCAGAGCTTTTCATGGGCAAGATCCTAGCTTCGGCATTACCCGCGTTTCTCATAACGCTTTCCGTGTTCCTTATATACGCCGGCATAATAAACTATTTCACCGTTGGCGAATACGGAGTTAGCGTGTTTCCCAATGCCACATGGTACCTTATGCTTGCGAACTCGCCGTTGCTGATACTTGCTACCATAGGGCTTGTCGTGCTTGTTTCTTCCAAGGTAAAAGGAATAAAGGAAGCGCAGCAGGTCAGTGCGCTCCTTGCCTTGCCCATATTCCTTATGCCGTTCGTAGCCATATTCAACGTCTTCTCTTTCTCAACTGCGTTCTTTGCGTATTTGCTTGCATTCCTCTTTGCCGCTGCGCTGCTTATACTTTTCATAGGAATAAGGAGCTTTAGCAGAGAGAGCATGATAAGCACATAAGTCGGCAGGAGCAAGACGCTACCGATAACAAAGCGATACATGCTTTGATCGCGTTATTATGCAATGGCAAGCACTGTGGCTTCTGTTATGTAGTTGGCTGTATTCGTATAGAAATTAGAAATTAGAAATGTTTAAATATCAGGAAATGCAAAATATAAATTGGTGGGGACTGTGCAGATATACACAGAATCGTTATCCGAACCGCGAATCCCAGACCTAGAAAAAATTAACGCGGCAGAGATAAGAAAAATGACCGATGAGGCAATAGCGAATCCAAGCAAAAGGGAGAGCGTGCTTGAGTGCCTTGAAAAGATTTCGGCAAACAGGTCAAGCAAAGAAGGCGGGCTTGCGATTAAAGCCATAGCCACAATACTTACAGTACAAATGCTTGAGATACTTAAAAAATAGCATAGCAAGCAATGCCTTCAGTTACGCCTTTATGCCTTCAGCGCCTTTTCATAAACAGCTTCAGTGCTCTCGTTTGAAAAGCGCTTTAACACATAAGGCACGAGCTTAGCGTATCTTCTTGCGTATTTGTCATAGTTATTAGCTACGTCGTTTAATGTGGCTCCTAAATCGTCGTCTTTGGACTCTATGCACAAGGCCTTCAGCTCTCTTGGCAGCATGCTGCTCTTTACTATTATTACAGGAACGCCCAGCGCTAATGCTTCTACTGTAATAAGCGACAGGCCTTCTCGCTCAGAAGGCATTATAAGCCCTTTTGATGTGCACAGCTCGCGGTAAAGCGAAGCCGAGCCAATGCTCTTCCTGAAATTTACCTTTTTGGCGCCTAGCGGTTTTGCCTGCGCTTTAAGCCTGCTGAATTCAGGCCCCTTGCCTATTACTACAAGCGTAGCCTTTGTTGAAGCAATAGCTTTTATGGCGAGCCAGACCCTTTTGTGCTTTACAAGCCTGCTTACCACTACAAATTTGTCTTGTTTTTTGCATCTTCGTGCGTTGCTTTTTATAAATTTGTTTATCTCTTCCTTGTCAACTGCTGCAGGGAAGACTATCACCTTGCTTGCGTCTACTCCAAAAAGCGTTGCTAATAGGCTTTTGGTGGTCTCGCTGTTTGCTATGTGGACGTCGCCCAGCCTTGAAGCCCAGCTCTCAAAGAGATAGCCCATGCCGCTGCCTCTTGGGAAATATGCCTTCCAGAAACTTTTGCTCCAGACTTCATGCCATGTAAGTAGCAGCTTCGCACCCGTTAGCCTTGAATAAACATAGACAAGAGGAACGTGCAAGAACGGAAATGAATCAGTGTCTATGGCGTCGAACCTGTACCTAAGCAGGTTTATGAAAAGCTTTATGGCGAATTTTATAGACATGTATGCGTTTCGCCTTGAGCCGTTTGAATACATCGCGCTTATGCCAGAGGCTTTGCTGATGCAATGGTACTTAACGCCTTCATATTCAAATTCGTAGCCTGGCATGCCCGGCCTGTATAGCGTGAACATGTGCAGTTCGTTCGACTTGTTCTTTGCCAGTATTTTGAGTATATTGTAGCGCCTCTTCTCTATGCCGCCGTTAAACCACGGGTACGCCGATTCGTATGCAAACGCGAGTTTCAAGCAATCCACCTTGCAGGTCTAAATTGTCTTATCTTTTGTCTTTTGTCTTCTATTCTTTGTCTTTTTATCTTTATCTTTATTTATGTTTGTACCTTCTACAAGATCCGCTTGCTCGCAATCACCATGAGCTTTTGCGTAAAACTTGCAATATAGCGAACATGATATTGAATTTTTAACCTTAACTTTGATTTTAGTTTGTCTTATGCACCAGTCATGCAGTTCCTGGAACATTCTTGGATCAGCTCTTGCGCGTACTTTCGAAAACATGGATTTATGTGCTTTTTTGTACCCTAACAATTTTCCTATCGGATCCATTCCAAGGAACTCTGCAAGTTTTAGTCTGTAAAATTCTTGTGTTGTCTTATTACGAAGGCGACAATAAGCTTCGCAAATTTTTTCATATGCCAATACCTTTGCACTATGATTTTGTCGAACGACCCAACCTCTATTATTTTATTCCTTATCCCATGTTTCCATGTGTTCATCTCCTGGTAAGGCAGACCAACGCAAGCAGGTAAAGAGACCTGCTTTCCACTCATTATACCGAAGACAAGAGAGAGAGAGAAGAAGAAGCCCTAAACTATACTGCATATAAAAATTCAATATTTGTAAACATACTAATATAAGCTTTGAACTGTCGAGTTTAGACGTATTTACGCTGCTTACTTGGTGGTTTTATAGATACTGTGATAGTCGCAGACAGCGTCAGGAAAAGCTTCAAGACGTATGAAAACAAGAAAGGTTTTGGGGGCTTTTTCAGGCGCAAGTTCTACTACAAAGCGGCTCTGAAGGGCGTAAGTTTCAGCGTTGACAAGGGCGAGATAGTGGCCCTGCTAGGCAGGAACGGCAGCGGCAAGTCGACGCTCATAAAGCTCATGGCAGGTATACTGCATCCAGATTCGGGGAGCGTGCGCGTGCTCGGCATGAATCCGTGGAAGGACCGCATACGGCTTGCGGTGCGGATAGGCGTAGTGTTCGGCGCTACGCACCCGCAACTCTTCTGGGACCTGCCGCCGCTTGACACCTTCAACTATATAAAGGAGCTTTATGGGGTGGACAATGCCTCATTCAGGGAGCGGCTGCGCTACCTCATCGGCATGCTCGGCGTGGAGAAGGTTTACAAGAGGCAGACAAGGCAGCTCTCATTGGGGGAGCGCATGAAGTGCGAGTTCGTTGCTGCGATGCTCAACATGCCAGAGATCGTGTTCATGGACGAGCCAACGATAGGCGTAGACCTGCCTTCTAGGCTTGCAATACGCAGAGCAGTGGCAGCGCTCAGGAAACGCTTCTCAACCACTTTTGTCATAACCACGCATGTAGTTGACGACATATCAAACGTTGATAGAATAATACTGCTTGACAAAGGGCGCAAGCTGTTCGACGGCATGCAGTTCGAGCTCAAGCGGAGGTACGGCAACTATGCAGTGCTAGACATCTACTCAAAGAAGGAGGGCTATGTGGCAAAATACGCGAGCCTTGGAAGGGTGATGGAGAGAAGCAGCACATATATGAGGCTTGCAGTGGCGCCGCTGCATGTCAAGGAGCGCAGGTTCATGGCCGCGCTCAATGATCCAAAGATAAGCGACTATAGGCTTTCCGAGCCAGGCCTGAGCGCGTTGCTTGAGAGCTTATATGCGTCGATAGACAGGAAGCGCAGATGATCCCATAAACAGGTATATTTCTGTAATGAAGGTGTACATGAAGAACGTGCTCGCATACAGGGGCGAGTTCGCGCTTTCAGTCTTTTTTTCGGTGCTGGCAGAGTTCGTATACATGTTCGTATGGATTGCGGTATATGCCTTCTCAGGTATAACATCACTGTACGGCATACCGCTGTCCAGTATGATTGTCTACTTTTTCGTACTTGGCGGGCTGAACTTTATGGCATGGCCTATAATAGCAGACACGCTTGAAGATGGGATCAGGGGCGGAGGCATCGCTACATTCCTCATAAGGCCGTTCAAGTATTCATATGCTCTCTTTGCATCTATACTGCCGTATAACCTTCTCTCCATGGCGCTTGGCGCCATGCCCATCCTCATTGCCGTATATATAATATTTGGCTTGCACACCGGTGCAGTAGCCCTTCTGGCCTTCGCAGCAGAAGTTGTGCTGGCGTTTGCAATTATAAACATGATAGGATTCATAGTAGGCGCGCTTTCTGTATACATTACAGACATATACGGCATCATGCAGGGGTTTTATGTCATATTCTTGCTCCTTGGCGGCGGGCTGATGCCGCTGACCCTCTACCCGAAACTTGCATATGCGATTTTGATGCTGACCCCATTTCCGTATCTTTATTACATACCCGCCGGGATCTTTACGGGTATTATAACAGTAGGCGCGCTGCCCTCTATTTTTGCAATAGGCGTTGCGTGGTTTGCCGTGCTTGCAGCGCTTGGAGAGCTCATGTGGAGGAGGGTAAGCAGGGCTCTCAATGCGGTAGGTGTATAGCATGGAGAATTTCATCGCAAGGAACATGCGCATGTACTTTGCCTCGCAGAAGTACAAGATGCTTGCATTCTTCACATACAGGATCCAGGCTGTCGTCTGGCTCGCTGTCTTCGTGCTCAGCGGCTTTTATCAGGTGATAATGGTCACCATCATATACAGCGTCTCAAGCGGCATAAGCGGATGGACATACTACCAGATACTCGCCCTTGGGGGCCTTGCAAACATATTCATCAGCCTCGCCTTCTTCACAATTTCACCGCAGGTGCTCGGCAGGAGCATGCGCAACGGCCAGCTCGATCAGAAGCTTACCAAGCCGTATAACCCTGTGCTCATCGCGCTGTCCACTACCGGAGAGGTTTCTTTCTTCGGCAGCGCCATCACAGGCGCCGCTGTATTTGCATACGCAGTGACAGAGGCGCGCATCCCGCTGCTCTCGCTTGCACCTCTTATTGCGATATTCGCGCTCGGCACGGCTGATGTTGTGCTATTCATCCTTATGCTTACGCTCATCTCTTACGTGCTCTTCAAAGGCGCATCTTTCGTAATGTGGCTCGTCGACATAGGCAAGAACGCATCATCATACCCTCTCACCATTTACGGCCTGGTGGGTTTGCTACTGCTCACAATAGGCATGCCCGTGGGGCTTGCTACCTTCTTACCTGCAGAAACGCTCTTCGGCAGGCTCTCGCCGTATCAGTTCGGCGCAGCCATCCTTTTTGAGGCGATAGCCCTCTATGCATACTACAAAGCCTCTGCCTGGCTGCTTACAAAGTACTCGAGCGGCGGCGGCTAATGCTACATTATTTCTTTGTGCTGGTGTAAGCGGAATACAGCTGTATTTCATGCCCATTAAAAGGTGAATCGCGTGCTATGGCACAAAAGTCAAAACCCTATAGCGAATGTAATGCAAACATTTTTAAGCATTACTTGTGTCTTATAATCCAGTGATAAGATGGCAAAACAAACGCAGAACTGGGGCGCATTCGTCCTTGAGTTCCTCGGCAGTTTGGCATATCTGTACGTAGCATTTGCCAGTAACTTGCTGGCACTATCTAGTGGAGTTTTCGGCGGGAGCGCATCTCTGTGGTTGCCGTTCTTTGTTGGCGCAGCAGCAATTGGCAGTGTAGCACTGTTCTTCATCAGCTTCGGCAATTTGCTAAACTGGGACAGCAAGAGCCTTGCTAAAGGAGCCATGTGCGCTTCAATAGCAGCAGGCTTTGCCTTGACTGTACTGGTTTGGACAAATGTCAGCTACCTTGCAGTGGCCCTTGTCGGCTTCATTCTGGCCTTCATAGGCAGCGGGCTTGGCTACAAATAATATAAACACAAGTAACAGCACAAACAACATTGGCTGACAGTGCCTATTTGTTTTAGTTTTTATTGTCTTTTCCTTTTTCAATTCAGGATAACTTTTAGTCTTTACTAATGTATTTTTAAGCTTATTCTGCGCATTTATAACTGTGTTATAAGGCGTTTACATGCGAAGCGTATATGAAAATGCGACTGAGAATCTGTTGCCTGTAATAAGGTTTGAGATCTCTAACGAACTGAAGAATAAGTATAAGATGCAAGAGCAGGAAATTGCAGAGAGGCTCGGAATAACACAGGCAGCGGTGAGCAAATACATAAACCATAAATCAAAAAGAATATCGGCAATGGCAAAGAAGCTTGCAGCAAGAATAGGTGCAAACAAGAGCCTTGTAGACGCGTATATAAAGGATCTTTTAGAAGAGCATACAAATTCTAGCAAATTCTGCGAACTGTGCCAGAACCTTGGCAGCTTTTCCTGTGCGCTTGCAAAACTGCGCGCGAATGCTATGCTTTGAGATTTAGGTGCATTTATGCAACAGAGCAGCGTTTCGATTGACGCGTCTAAAATAATTGAAGAGGATTACGCCAAAAAGTACGGCTTTTCCACAAGCACGCAGTATGAAGAATTCGAGAAAGGGATAAGCGAGGAAGTAATCAGGAAGATCTCAAAGATTAAGGACGAGCCAGAGTGGATGCTTGAAAAGAGGCTTACCGGCTACAGGCTTTTCAGAGAAAAGCCCATCCCTAATTGGGGTCCTGATCTAAGCTCAATAAACTTTGATGAAATATACTATTACAAAGCCCCAAAGTCGTCAAAAGGCAGAAGCTGGAATGATGTGCCCATAGAGATAAGGCAGACTTTTGAAAAACTCGGTGTGCCAGAAGCGGAGCAGAAGTTCTTCGCCGGCGTAGAGGCGCAGTTTGATTCTGGCGTAGTATACGAGCATGCGAAGAAACAACTTGAAGACCTCGGAGTTATATTCACCGACACTGATACTGCAGTGAAAAAGTACCCTGAACTTATAAAGAAATACTTCGGTACAGTAATACCGCCAAGCGATAACAAGTTTGCAGCGCTAAATACTGCAACGTGGAGTGGCGGTTCATTCATTTATGTTCCAAAGAACGTGAAGGTTCCAATACCGCTTAACGCATACTTCAGGATAAATTCGGAAAGCGTAGGCCAGTTCGAGCGCACGCTTATAATCGCAGATGAAGGCGCGGATGTGGTGTATGAAGAAGGCTGCACAGCGCCAGTATATTCAAAAGACTCGCTCCACGCAGCAATCGTTGAAATAATTGCGCATAAAGATGCGCATGTGCGCTACATAACAGTGCAAAACTGGGCAAGAAACATATACAACCTTGTAACGCAGCGTGCTCACGCATATGAAAACGCAAGTGTTGAATGGCTTGACGTTAACATAGGCAGCAAAGTAAACATGAAATATCCAAGCATATACCTTATGGGAAATAATGCAAGAGGCATGGTTGTTTCAGTAGCAATAGCAGGGGATGATCAGACCCTAGATTCCGGCGGTAAGATATACCATCTTGCACCAAATACTACTTCGAGGCTTGTCTCTAAAAGCATATCAAAAGGAACTGGCACAGCAATATTCAGAGGCCTTATTCACATAGGGGAAAACGCGCTCAATGCAAAAGCAATCACTTCCTGCGATACGCTTCTTCTTGATGACAATACAAAAACAAATACATATCCTTATATTGAAACCAAAAGGAACGATGCCTATGTATCGCATGAGGCAAAAGTGGGCACAATAAGCGAGAAGAACGTATTCTACATGATGTCAAGGGGCATGAGCGAGGGCGATGCAATAGCTACAATAATAATGGGCTTCATAAAGGATATAGTAGAAGCGCTGCCCATTGATTACGCTCTTGAGCTCAAGCGCCTCATAAAGGCAGATATGACTGGATCTGTAGGCTAGAGTTTGAGCACATGGGACAATACTTTGGCGATTATTCTGAAATATTGCAGAGCAGAAAAGAGCTTTACAAGCGCTATGGCATAGGGCTAAGTGCCGATGGATTTTCAGATGGCAAAGCAAGCTCGCCTCTGCAGTTTAAGGCAATGCTTGAGCATAATACGCGCATAAACTTCGGGGCGCTCGTGAGCGCCTCTGCTACACAAAGCAGCAATGGTGTCGAAGTGGCGCGCAAAGGCACACAGAGCAAGAACGATATTTCAAGCGTAAATCTGAACGATGAACAAGCTGTTGCAGCATTCATCGATGAGAACAGCGTGTGTGAAGTTCATGTAAACGCTCCCGAAAATTCAGAGATAAACGCTAATGTTCTTTTTGTAGCAGATTCGCTGCTGCCTGTAAAGATAATAGTAAATGCGCAGCAAGGCTCTGTTGTTAAATTATTGGAATGGTTTGCCTCGGATGGCAAAGGCGTTGTGCCTCTGCAAGTAATAAATGCGGGAAGAAATGCATATGTTGATCTAAGCATTGTTCACAACGAGGCAATAAATGCAAATTTGGTTTCGCTTGCAAGTGCCACGGCTGGGCAAGGCGCAGTAATACAAATTAATTCTGTATTATCGGGCTTGTCAAAAGCCAAGCTGTCAACCTTTGCAATTGCAAAGGAAGACGCGAGCAAGATAAGCATCAACAGCGTACTTATTATCAATAAGCATCAGGCATTTGATGCAAGCTCTGTATTGAGAAGCCTAGGCAAGAATACGACAGCGCAGTCGAAGACAGGTGCAGTGCTCTTTGACCAGTCTCAATGCCTGCTTAAAGATTTTGCCAAAGTAGACAAGGCTGCGGTAGGCGCATATTCCTATGTTGAAGAGCGGGGGCTTCTTCTCAGCAGCGAATCAAACTTTATGCCTCTGCCTGATATGTCAATCGATACAAGGAACGTTTCTTTTGCATCGCACAGTGCCTCTTCAACACCATTGAGCAAAGAGCATATATTCTACATGATGTCAAGGGGCATGAGCGAGGGCGACGCAAGGCATTCGCTGACGCTTGCGTTTCTTATGCACTACCTGACAAGCATGAGCAATGCAAAGATAAAAGAGATTGCGGCAACTATTATTAACGATAAGATGCTTAGCGGTGCGGTCCCTGCAGCTCCTCAGCTTAGCACTTCAAGCATATGGCAGTGATGTTGGCAGTGATACTATGCAACTAAATATTCTCGATTTGCATGTAAGTGCCGATGGCAAGGAGATAATAAAAGGCGTAAGCCTAAGCGTACGCTCAGGTGAATTTCATGTGCTCATGGGGCCTAACGGTTCTGGCAAAACAACGCTTTCTTTGGCAATAATGGGCTATCCAGGCCTCAAAATAACAAGTGGCGATATACGCATAGACAATGAAAGCATAATCAAAAAGCGAGTAGACGAGAGGGCGAAGATGGGCATATTCATGCAGTTCCAAGATCCTGCAGAGATTGAGGGCGTTGGCCTTGTTAACTTTCTAATAAGTGCAAAGTCAGCTGTTTCAGGCGCAAAGGTAAGCGTAAAGGAGTTGATGAGTGAGATACATGATAACGCAGCTAAGCTCCATATGCGGGAAGACGTCGTCGGCAGGTCGCTGAATTTTGGCTTTTCAGGGGGTGAGAAGAAGAAAAGCGAGATACTCCAGATGCTTGTGTTAAAGCCCAAGCTTGCAATCCTTGACGAGCCTGATTCTGGGCTTGACGTTGATGCGGTAAAGGACGTTGCCGAATCGATAAGCGAATTCAATAAAGAAACTGGCGCTGCGACGCTGCTAATAACGCATTACACGCGCATACTAAAATATCTTGAGCCTGACTTCGTGCACGTGCTTATCGATGGAAAGATAGTCAAAAGCGGTTCAAAGGAGCTTGCCGATTACATAGATAAGAATGGCTACAAGTTTTAGGCGATGCAATGGATATAGACAAGATTCGCAGCGATTTTCCCATATTGAGCACAAAGATGAATGGAAAGCCACTCGTATATCTTGACAGCGCTGCCACTTCCCAGAAGCCGATCCAAGTAATAAACGCGGTATCTGATTATTACAAGACATTTAATGCAAACATACACAGAGGCATATACAAAATATCAGAGCAAGCTACAGAGGCGTATGTGCATTCTAAGGAGCTCGCAGCTGGGTTTATCGGAGCAGAATCTTATAGAAACATAATATATTACAGAAGCGCCACAGAGGCAATAAACATAATGGCAAGATCGTGGGGCGATGAGAACATAAAGCAGGGTGACCACATACTTGTGACAGAGATGGAGCACCACAGCAACCTCGTGCCATGGCAGATGCTTGCTAAAAGGAAGAAAGCTGTACTCGATTACGTGAAGCTAGAAGGCGATAAATACATAAACATTGAGGACTTGAAGCAGAAGCTGGAGCTGAAGCCTAAGCTCTTCGCATTTGCCCATGTTTCCAATGTTCTGGGCACTATAAACGATGCTGAGAAGCTCACGAAAATGGCACACGATGCAGGAGCTGTTGTGCTTGTTGATGCGGCGCAATCGGTACCGCATATGCCTATAAATGTTAAAAAAATCGGCTGTGACTTTATGGCATTCTCGTCGCACAAGATGCTCGGGCCTTCTGGAATAGGCGTTCTATACGGCACAGAGGACCTTCTCGAAGCAATGGAGCCCGTGCTCGGTGGAGGCGACATGATACGTTCAGTTGGATTTTATTCATGCACGTGGAACGAGCTTCCTTGGAAGTTTGAAGCAGGAACGCAGAACATAGAGGGCGCAATAGGGTTTGCTGAAGCAATAAAATATTTGCAGCATATAGGCATGGAGGAAATACGCGATCACGAAAAATCCATTACAAGGTATGCTCTTGAAAGGCTTAACGGGGCAGACGTAGAAACTTTCGGGCCCGGTCTTGACAGCCTTGACGCAAAGTCTGGAGTGATCTCTTTCGCGGTAGACAAAATACACGCGCACGACATAGCGCAGGTCTTTGATAGTGAGGGCATAGCCATACGATCTGGACACCATTGCGCCATGCCTCTTGTGAACAACATACTTAAAGAAACCGCAGTTGCAAGGATGAGCTTTTACTTGTATAACAAGAACGAAGAAATAGACAAGGCGATAGAAGCAATAGAAAAAGCCAGGAAGATTTTCAAAAAGTAAGCACCCTGCGGGCCTGCTAACAGGAATTAATATAAACGTTTTTAGCGTATATAAAATGTGTGTTGAATGGATAAACTAAAATTTGCAATGATATTGTTTGCTGTGAGCGGAATACTTGTTATCGTAAATGCAACAATGTCTTATTATACCATTTCATACCTTGAGTCTAACATTCAAAAGCCAAATGTAAGCGCACTGTTAAATCAGAGCACAATTGCCGAGATCAAATCGCTTGGCCCCACGCTTTCAGGTTTGTCAATCGTAGGTGTTGCCGCAGGCGCTGTGCTGCTTGCTGTGGCATATATGCTGTTTAAGAAGCCGCAGGGCGCGCGAACGTTCGCCATAGTTGGCATAATCTTCTCGCTCGTAAGCCTTGCTGGAAATGGCGGTTTCATAATAGGCATGATAATTGGCATAATTGCAGGAATAATGGCGCTAATTAAATAAGAAAAGAGCATTTCTTACCGCCTGTTGCTCATTGTCTGCCGCTTAGTTCCATTACCTATTCTTTTTTCAGTGCGCGAAACTCTAATAGAATAGGGCGCGGGCTTTACGATCAAGCAGCAAAAGTAATAAGAAAGATGTTTAATAAATTGTATATAAATTAATAATCAAATTAATAATTTGATTGACAATAAGAGTAGGTGGCTTTGTGCTCTTCGAAGAGGTTGCGAAATACTATGAAAAGCTAGAGGGCATTTCGTCAAGGCTCGCAATGGTTGACATGCTTACTGAGATGTTTAAAAAGGCCAAGAGCACCGAGATAAAACAGTTGATTTACTTTACTCAGGGAATGCTTGCTCCGCCTTTTGCAGGCATTGAGATAGGCATTGCTGCCAAGCTCGCGGAGGAAGCGATAGCAATTGCAACAGGCTATTCTAAGGAAGAGATAAGCGCCGCCTTCAGGAAGTCAGGCGATCTTGGCATAACAGTAGAAGAATTTATAAAAAATTCTAAACTTAAGCGAATGAGCAAAAGCAAGTTCGATGTAAACGAGGTTTTCAGCACGATGCTTCAAATTGCGGGCACTGGCGGTGAAGGCAGCAAAGATGCAAAGATAAAGGCGCTAGCTAACATGCTTGCAAGTTCAAGTCCGATTGAGGCAAAGTACATAGTGCGCTTCTCTCTCGGAGAGCTCAGGCTTGGCGTCGGTGACGCGACGATACTTGAAGCGCTATCAAAGCTTGTAACAGGAGAGCGTGCCTTCAAAGAAAAGCTTGAGAATGCATACAACATATGCAGCGATCTTGGCACAGTTGGAGAGGTGCTTGTAAAGGAGGGCACAAAAGCCATAGAAGACTTCAAGGTATCTCTTTTCAAGCCCATAAGGCCTGCGCTTGCTGAGCGATTGCCTACATCGCAAGAAATCTTTGAGCGCATGCACGGAAAATGTGCAGTAGAGAGCAAATACGACGGCCTCAGGGCGCAGGTGCACGTTGACAAAAAGGCAAAGCGTGTAGAAATATTCTCCAGAAGGCTAGAGCGCCTTACAGATATGTTCCCTGAGCTTGTCTCCGCTGCGCTGAACGAGACAAAGGGCGAAAGAATGATATTCGAGGGCGAAGCCATATCATATGATGATACGACAGGGCAGTTCAGGCCTTTCCAGGAAACTATACAGCGTAAAAGAAAGCACGAAGTAAAGAAGATGAGCGAGGAATTGCCGCTGCACTTGTTCGCGTTCGATCTCATGTACTTCGACGGCATCGACTATTTGGGCAAGCCCTATTCTGAAAGGCGCAAGAAGCTTGAAGAATTGGTAAGCGGCACAGGCACCATAAGGCTTTCAGACCGTATAATAGCTACTTCTGCAAAAGAGATAGACCGATATTTTGAAGATGTTGTTTCAAATGGTTTGGAAGGCATAGTCGCAAAGGACCTTAATGCAAAATATATAGCAGGCGCAAGGAAGTTCAGCTGGATAAAGATGAAGAGAAGCTACAAAGGCGAGCTTACCGATACTGTTGATTTAGTAATAGTAGGCTATTACGTCGGCAAAGGCTCTCGTACCGCCCTTGGGCTTGGCGGTCTTCTTGGTGCTGTCTACAATGACAAAGACGACATGTTCGAAACAATGACAAAGATAGGTACAGGCTTCACTGAGCAGATGATGCAAGATTTTAAGAAAATGCTTGACAAGATAAAAGTGGCAAAGAAGCCTGCAAGAGTAAAATCCATTATAGAACCTGACTTCTGGGTAGAGCCCAAATATGTGATAACAGTAAAAGCTGACGAGATAACGAAATCGTCAATACATACTGCAGGTAGGCACGAAGAGAACGGAGTTGAAATTGGGTATGCGCTGAGGTTTCCAAGAATAGTCGGCGGGGGCATAAGGCAGGACAAGAGCGCTGAGGAAGCAACTACTACAAAAGAGATAATAGAGATGTTCACGCAGCAGCGCAAGACTAAGCTTAGCGACGCACCATAAACGCGGGCTTATGCTGCCATTGCCATATACTCATGTAAAATGAATGGAATAGAACTTGCATATATCATACTTATGTAAAATATTTTTGACAAAAAATGCAAACATATAATATACAGAGAATGCACAAAAGGTATTTAAATTTACTTTTCATATAGGAATCAGGTTTGGCGACCGGTGAGCAAAATGGTAGACTTCTCTAATCCATTATTAGAGGCAGGAGCACAGCCTAGCAGCAATGTGCCCATGATAAAAATTGTTACAGTAGGAGTAGGCGGCGGTGGAAACAACACCGTAAATAGATTGCTTAAAGTCGGTGTTAAAGGCACCGACCTTGTAGCTGTCAATACTGACGTGCAGCATTTCAAAATAATTGACGACCGCATAAAGAAAATTTTGATAGGAAAGAGCATAACAAGAGGCTTAGGCGCCGGAGGCGACCCGACAATAGGGGCAAAAGCCGCTGAGACCGATAGGCAACAGCTTGAAGAAGTGCTTGCAGGTGCGCAATTGGTATTTGTCTGCGCAGGCATGGGCGGAGGCACAGGCACAGGCGCTACTCCTGTAATAGCGCAGATCGCGAAGGAGCAGGGCGCCATAGTCGTTGCAATGGTAACATATCCTTTCGATTTGGAACGCGTGAGAAAGGTAAAAGCAGAAGATGGCATACAGCAGCTTAGGAAATACGCTGACAGCGTAATAATACTAGACAACAACAGGCTTGTTAAGCTGGTTCCGAACCTGCCGATGAACGAGGCCTTTGCAGTTGCTGATGATGTTCTTGCAAAAGCGATAGGTGGGCTTGTATGGACCATAACGCAGCCTAGTCTTATCAACATAGACTTTGCCGATGTGCGCGCAATAATGGGAAGCGGAGACGTTGGCTTCATTGCAGTTGGCACTGGCAAGGGCAACGATAAGGTAGCTGCTGCAGCCGAATCGGTAATAAAGAACAAGCTGCTAGACGTTGACTATGAGAACGCAAAAGGCGCTCTTATACACATAACAGGCGCATCAGATCTTACACTTGGTGACGCAATAAAGGCCGGCGAGCTCATAACAGAGCGCATGGATCCAAAGGCTAACATCAAGTGGGGTGCAAGGATCGTGCCTGGGTATGAAGGCCAAATAGAAATTGTTGCCATAGTTACTGGCGTCAAGGGCGAGAGCATAGTTGGCAAGCTGCAGGACAAGGAGAAATTAGAGCCTACAATGGGACTCGACTCGCTTTAGGTGGTCAATATGCCAGACGAGTTTGATTACGATTCGTTTACGCCAAAAGTAGCGGTGGTGGGCGTTGGCGGCCAAGGAAGCAACCTTGTCAACAGGCTTTATGCAAATGGCATAAAAAGCGCAGATACAATAGCAATAAATACAGACCTTGCGCACCTGAACATGATAAAAGCAAGCAAAAAGCTGCTTATAGGAAAGGAGATAACCAATGGTTTGGGTGCTGGCGGCTTCCCAGAAGTTGCTGCCAGGTGCGCTGACATAAGCAGGGATGAGATAGAGAAGGTGCTCGAAGGCTATAACCTTGTCTTTGTTGCGGCAGGCATGGGCGGAGGCACAGGCACAGGTGCATCGCCATTAGTAGCAAGGATTGCAAAAGAGGCAGGCGCTACTGTAATAGGCACAGTCACGTATCCATTCTCCCTTGAGCGTAGCAGGAAGGTGAAAGCAGAGTGGGGCATACAACAATTAAGCAAAGAGGCTGATGCAGTGATAGTGATTGAGAATGATAAGCTCCTCTCTTATGTGCCAAACCTGCCTATGGAAAAGGCATTTGAGATTGTTGACAACATAACGGGTAATGCCGTGAAAGGCATAGCCGATACTATAATGTTGCCCAGCCTTATAAATCTCGACTTTGCAGACCTGAAGACAGTAGTAAGGGATACGGGTACGGCGGTGATAAGCATAGGTACAGGCCAAGGCTCAGACAGGGTCGAGCAGGCAGTAAGGTCAACGCGAACGCATCCTCTGCTGAGTGTAGAGTACGAAGGCGCAAAGGGCGCTTTGGTGCATGTTTCAGGAGGCGCTAACCTTACAATAAGCGAAGCAACGCGCATAGGCGAGGGTGTCACCGAAGGATTGGCACCAGATGCCAATGTAATCTTCGGCGCGAGACTCATACCTCAGCTCAATGACCAGATTACTGTAATGTCAGTAATAACTGGCGTTAAGGCAAAGTTTGGTGAGGCAAGGAAGCAAGAAGAGCGCGCAGAGGTCCTCAAACTGCAGAATATAGACAGAATATTCTAAATTTTGTTTTAGTGTGGTTGTCTTTTTTATTTTTCCTTCGATTTCTCTGTGCAATTCTATCTTCATAGTGCCTATTCGTGAAACCCAGAGCATTCAGGTCTTTCTTTAAAGACTTGATGCAATGAAAAGGCTTGCCAAGCTGAGCAGCGTTTGTAACTCTGCGAGTAGGAAGCCCTGACTTGGCAAGCGCATGAAGCAAGCAAAGTATTTATAGTTTGATATATCAAAATATGTTGAAAAATCAAGGCAAATAATATGGAAAAAGTAGAAAAGAACAAAGTAATAAGGAAAAAGGCAAGGCAACAAGCAAAGCGAGCATTGCCGTTGAAGCGAGAAGCTCAAAACAACCAGATGTGGCGTAAGCTAAGTCTGTAAAAGCTTGGTAGTTCACATTTCCCTGATAAATCTATTGATATTTTGCGTGTGACTTTATGAATGACTTTGGCACTGTTACAAAGAAATCTGTGAAAGAGCTTAGGGAAGGCAGTTATGTGCTTATCGACGGATCGCCTTGCAAGATTGTGGAGCTTGAAGTTTCATCTCCAGGCAAGCACGGTGCTGCGAAGGTAAGGCTCACTGGTATGGGCATTTTCGACAATCAGAAGAGAACCCTACTAGAGCCAGGTGATGCTGACGTTGATGTGCCCGAAGTGAAGAAGCGGCGCGCGCAGGTCGTTGCAGTTACTGCAAGCGCTGTGCAACTCATGGACCTTGAAACTTATGAAATATACGAAACTAATGCGCAAGAGGAAGAAGTGAAGAAAAGCCTTAAGCCTGGCCAAGAAGTAGAGGTACTTGAAAGCATGGGCAAGCGTACTATAACTAGAATAGTTGGAGGAGAAAAATAGGGTCTTGAAATGGAAATAAACATAATAAGCGACAAGCCTAACAAGCTTTTGGAAAGGCGAGAGATAGAATGCAGAGTAAATTATGCAGAGCGCACGCCTTCAAGGCAAGAAGTCAAGAGCGAGCTGGTGCACAAGCTGGCGCTTAAGCCAGAGCTCACAGTAATAGTGAGCATAAAGCAGGAATACGGGCTCAGATCGAGTATAGTGATCGCGCATGCGTATGACAATGAAAATGCTTTCGGATTTGTGCAGAAGCATCTTCTCGAGCGCGGCATGAATGTTAAGAAGGAAAAGAAGGAGAACAAAGAGGAGCAGAAAGAAAAAGAGAGCGGCGGTGAAGCGCCTAACGCTGCTGAAGCAAAGCAGGCGTAAGAGGTATTGCTATGGTAGAATCAAAAAAAGCAGAAAAAGCTGAAAAAGCGAAGACAATAAAGGCTTACAAGCCAGCACTGAAGTTCTGTCCGAAGTGCGGGTCGAGGATGGCAGAGCACGCTGACAGGTTTGCGTGCGGTAAATGTGGCTACACAGAGTGGAAGGAAAAAGAGTGAGCAGCAAGCAACTAGGCAAACAGAGCGAACTGGCCGAATTGAGTAAACAAAGTAAATAAGGTAAAAAAAGGAGTAAAAAGCAAATGGAGTAAAAAGCAAATGGGGAAATGGAGCTAAAAACGTATTTCATTTATAAGGAGAAAGAGGTAGGCGCAATAAGTACATTAGAAGGCGCATTATCAAAGTTGGGCATTAAAAAATCAAACAGCAGCGCCGACCTGATTGTTGCAATAGGCGGCGACGGCACATTTCTGCGCGCTGCAGCTAAGTTCAATGAAAGTTTGATTTTGCCGCTAAGATATAAAACGCATTTCGGCACGCTGCTCAATTATGACTTTGAAAATATGCGCATTCCATTAGAAAAAATATCCTCTGGAAATTTTTTCGTCAAAAGAGAGCCACTAATAGAAGCAAGCGTTAGCGGCAGGAAATTCCTTAGCGCTGGTGATTTTTACTTTCAAAGAGGCAGAGAAGGCAGTGCCCTTAGGTACAATGTCGTTATTAAAAATGGCAAAAGCAGTATTCACATAAGCGCAGTAGGAGACGGCTTCATAGTCTGCACACCTCTCGGTTCTACCGGTTATTTCAGCTACTATGATAAGCTTCTCGGAAGAAAGCCCAGAAGAATACGAGGTTTTGGGTTCGCCCACATATTGCCGTGCAGTATAAGTGCGCGTGACAACAATGGCATTGACATGAAGCCCAAGCTCAAGCTAATGCTCAAGAACAATTTTGATATAAAGGCCTTTGCTACAAGGCAACTTGACCAGTTCCTATATTCTTCTTCGTTCAAAAGCTACGGAATAAGAATAAAAGCAGGAGAAGTTATGCATTTCAGGCGCAGCAAGAAAACCATAAAAATACTTATTTAAAAGTATTAGATGTTAAGGGCAATTTTGTAATGTTGTTGTAATGCTGTTGTAATGTTGTTGTAATTCATGTTTAGGTAATTGTTTGATGGCTAAAAAGATCGCAAGAAATGCAGCGCAGAAGCAGACACGGAGGGAAAAGATAAGCTTGGCTCTTGGATTCTCGATTATGTTTTTGTTTGTGGTGCTTGCTCTGCAGATTCCCATAATAATGATGTATTATGCAGGAGTAATAAGCCTTGTTTCTACAACATATTGGTCTAGTGCTGCACTTTCTTTCAGTTTCTCAATATCCGCAATACTTTATCTCGTGTTCTTCAAGAGGCAAAGCATAGCAGTGGTACTGCGAAGCATTGGGCTTGACAAGAAGCGCATTACGCTTAAAATCCTCGGCATAGGCGTTGTGCTCTTCCTTGCGATTTTCGCCCTTGAAGCTGTTGTCACCAGCATAGAGGCAGTTACACATGTGACTATAAGCACGAATGTTTCAAATGTGTTTTCAGGAGCGCCGCTTTGGTTCTTTGTATTTGCAGCTGTGATAGCTCCAATAAACGAGGAGATAATGTTCCGTGGCCTGTTTGTTCCGAGGCTTGGCATAGTAGCAAGCGCAGTGTTGTTTGCAATACCCCATTATGTCTATGGCTCCACATACGGCATAGAGGTAATAGCCGCCTTCGTCTTCGCACTGCTTGCAGGCTATATTTACAAGAAGACAGGTTCGCTTTATGCGAGCACGCTGGCGCACATGCTTGTCAACATATTTGCAGTGATAAGCCTGCTGGTGTAAGTGGTTGCATGCCAGCAAGAATAAAACTCATAGTGCAGGAGCCTAAATATCAACTTAATGTAGGCTATATAGCGAGAACGGCGAAGAACTTCGGAATAAAAAAACTGTTCTTCGTAAAGCCGCGCACAAACATAACGGGCAAGAAGGCGATTATGTTCTCGAAGCACGCAGCAGAGCTGCTTAAAAACGCCACAGTGTATAAGAGCATTGCCTCTGCAATTAGCGATTGTGATATCGTAATCGGCACTACTGGTGTTTGGAACAAAGCAAAATCGCATCACAAGAATGCTCTGCTGATGGAAGACGTGGCAAGATTGATAAGCAAGCGCTGTGATTCTGCGCATAGCTATACAATAGGGTTAGTGCTGGGCAGGGACGATGCAGGTATGAGCAATGAAGAGCTTGAAGAATGCGACATAATAGCGCACATTCCTACAAGCAAGGATTACCCGACGCTTAACATTTCTCACGCGCTTGCCATAATGCTATATGAGTTGTTAAAGGCAGGGCTTTCACAGACATATACGGAACGCAGTGCGCGCGCGGCAGGCAGAAAAGAAGTGCTTCTGCTGTTAAAAGAATTCGATGCGCTTATAAAAGACAAAAAAATAAGAAACAAAAAAGCAATTGAGCATTCATTTAGAAAGCTCATTGCAAATGCAAACTTAAACGCGCCAGAGCTACATGCGCTGATTACTGCGCTTAAATGATTACTGCTCCTGCTTCTTCCTCTTTATTATCTTTACCTTCTGCGGCGTTACTAATATTCTAGAGTCGTCTATTTGCGCTATGTCTCCATTTATGCTTGCAACGTATGCCTTCAGCATCGAGATCACATTGCCCCTTGTTGTCGGCCTTTTCGTAAGCTCATCTATATTGAGCAACAGTATATTGTGCTTCTGCAGCTCGTCCTCAACGAGTTTGACGTCGTCTTCGCTAACGATGCTCACAGGCTTTACATACATGTCTGCTGGCTCGTGCAGCACATCTACATCTTCCATCTCGGCCGCGTTCATATACTCTTCTATATTTATGCCTTTCGAAGGGGAAACCCCGAAAGCTTGGCCCAGTTTATCAAAAACTCCCATTCTTCTCACCGATCGCCTGTTTTTTCTTTTTCATCATATATTTTTAATACTTTCCTTCAAACTTCTGTAGCTTTCTCGCACCTATGACGACGAGGAAGAATAAAATTAAGGCGCACGTGCAATGACATGCGCAACCTTAAGTTTTTCAAAATCTTTGCTTGCGATGGCCATTGTGCGTTATCGGCAAGCTAGGTGAACTACCCTGCCCTTGCGGACAGGCTTCCTCCACATCCGCAACTTTTGAGCTTCTCGCTTCAACGGCGATGCTTGCTTCGCTTGTTGCCTTGCCTTTATCTCATATTCTGCTGTTCTTTTCTGCACTAACCATATTATTTACCTTGATTTTCAACGTTTCTATTATAAAAACTATAAATACCTTTGCTCGCTTTCATCCCCTCGCCAAGTCAAGGGACTTCCCGCTCGCAGAGTTAAAGCAGAGTGCAAGCGCTGCAAGCACAGAAATTTGGAAAACCTATGCCAAAGAGCGCATCTTTCAGGAAGGCAACGAA
>JAVYWZ010000006.1:0-43425 GCA_038877255.1 Candidatus Micrarchaeaceae archaeon
ATATCCTGGATTCATTCAGACAGGCAAACAAGGAAGGAGGAGATGAACTCAACAGGGCAGAATTTAAAATAAAGGAAGCGATAGAATTCTTTGGAATAGACCTTAACAAGCACAAAAGAGGTTTGGACATAGGTGCTGCACCTGGCGGTTGGACTCATTACTTATCTCAACATGGGATTAAGGTTGTTGCAGTGGACAACGCACTTTTGGACTATAAAAAAATAAGTAAAGGCAAAAAAGTTCTTGTTTTGGCAGATGAAGCAAATGCGCCAAAAATTCGGGAAACGATAGCGAGCGAAGGTTTAATCGAAAATGTTTCAGTTGAAGGAATTAGTAATCAGAATATCCAAGTCGACAAATATGATATAGTTCATATAAAGGCAAACATGGAACAGAACAATGGAATTGAGCTGCTCAAGAGATTTGGCAGATTCGACATTCTTGCCATAGATACAAACACACCGCCTTTGGAAAGCGCAACAATTGCCAATTCTTTAGTTGAACTGCTAGATCCAGAGGCGTCGTTGATTATGACAGCCAAATTAATAACAAGAGATTTTAGCAGGCATATCTCAACTGTTGAGACTGAACTTTCTAAGAATTACAGAGCTATACAACTAAAGAAGCTATCGCACAACAGAAGAGAGCTTACAGCATATGGAATATTTAAGAGTGTGGCAAATGTGCAGGCAGCCATAAAGGATGTCTGATTTCCTTCAGCACCTATGCTACCAAATCAACTAGGTGATATCTTCCCACGAATGAATTCGTGGGCTTCAATGGTAGCGTGTAGTTCAGCCCGTTCTCCACCAGGCATTCTGCAAGCATACGAATGGACAAAGATGATTATCTAAACATTTTAAATGATTTTGAATTGGCTGTAGAATTCGAGCCTGACAAGTTTCACTATGGTCTTTTGCTAGAGTGCAAAAGGTAAGAGCTATATTGCTTTGGCATCTACTATTTTGGCGCCTGGATCAAGCCTCATTAGCCTTACACCGCTAGCCGATCTGCCTGTGTGCCTTATTGACGCTATGGGAATTGTTATGCTTACCCCTTTTGAATTTACTATTAGCAGTCTCTGCTCGTTTCTTATGAAAATTGCCTTTGCAACAGTTCCTGTTTTTTCATTAACTTTGAAGTTCCTTACACCTGAGCCGCCTCTGCCCTGGAGCCTATAGCTCTCTACAGAGGTAAGCTTGCCAAAGCCCTTTTCAGATATGCTCAGTACGCTTCCTGAACCATCTGCAGCAAGAACGTTAACTGCAGAATCATTAGGTGAGAGCCTTATGCTCATTACTCCTGCAGCAACTCTGCCCATGCTTCTAAGCATATTCTCGCTGAACTTTATTGCCTTGCCGTTCCTTGTCGCTACAAATATATAAGGCGCATTGGCGTATATTGCCACGTCTGCTATGCTGTCTTCGCCTCTAAGCATTATAGCCCTTATGCCAGTGCTTCTTGGCCTCGAGAACAGCTTCGCATGCATTTTCTTAATGCGGCCACGTCTTGTCAAAAACAAGATTTTATTATTCTCAAAATCATTGATATTGAATGCATCAACAACCGCCTCGCCGTTTCCAGGCAAAGCCAGAAGATTAGTTACAGCTCTTCCTTCTGAATAACGACTTCCTTCTGGCAGATTATACGCTTTCAGCCAGAAAACCCTGCCTTTGTTTGTTACAAACATAATATAATCTTTGTTGTTTGCTGCAATCACGCGCTTTATAAAGTCGCCTTCTTTTAGATTGAAGGTTATGACGCCTTTACCGCCACGCTCCTGCTCCTTGTATGTGGCGAGGCCTAGCCTTTTAACGTAGCCAGAATTTGTAAGCAGCACAACCACAGGCTCGCTCGCTATCAAGTCCTCGTCTTTTATCTCCTCTGGCTGTTCCATGAAAATAAGCTCTGTCCTTCTTGGTCGCTGGTACTTGTTTTTGAGCTCCAGCGTTTCCTGTTTTATTATGGAGTCTATCTTTTCCGGCGAAGCAAGAACACTGGCATAAAAAGAAATTTTATCGGTTAGTTCTTTCTTCTCGTTTTCAAGCGTGTTATGCTCTAGTTTTGTAAGCCTGCCCAGACGCATGTCGAGTATAGCTGCTGCTTGCTTCTCGCTCATGCCTAGCTTGCTCTGCAACTTTTCTTTCGCGTCGCTTGCTTCTGCGCTGCCCTGTACTATCTCTATTATTTGGTCTATGTGCGTTATTGCGTTAAGCAGCCCCTCCACTATGTGGTTACGTTCGGTAGCAACCTTAAGCTCGTGCTCGCTTCTCTTCTTCACGACTTCTCTTCTGTAATTTATAAATGCAGTGATCATCTGCAATAGGTTGTAGCTGCGCAGGTCGTTTCCCTTGACTGCGAGGTTTATTATAGGAAATGTAATTTCGAGCTGCGTGTGCTTGTATAACTGGTTTATTACCTGCTCAGCGTTTGCCCCGCTTGCTAGGTAAATTTTTATGCTTATTCCGTTCTTGTCGCTCTCATCGCGTATGTCGCGAATGCCTGTTATTATTTTCTGCTTTACGAGCTCGACTATGCTTTTTACAAGCTGCGCCTTGTTGACTCCAAACGGCAATTCAGTAACTACAAGCTTGTTATCTTCTGTATTTGTTATTCTTGCGCGAAGTACTAACTGGCCCCTACCAAAGCGATAGCCGTTAAGCGCATTTCCAGACATTATGCATATTCCGCCTGTGGGGAAGTCAGGCCCTTTCACTATGCGCAATAAATCTTCTACTGTTGCGCCTTTGTTGTCTAATGCGTAAACCACAGCGTCACAAACTTCTGCAAGGTTGTGTGGGGGTATGCTCGTAGCTACACCGACAGCTATTCCCGATGCGCCGTTAACAAGAAGAGTAGGCAGCTTGGAAGGCAGCACTACAGGCTCCTGCTCTGTATTATCGAAATTAGGCACAAAAGGCACTGTTTCCTTGTCAATATCGTTTAGCATCTCTTCAGCAAGCCTAGTAAGCCTGACCTCTGTATAACGCATAGCAGCAGGAGGATCGCCGTCAATCGAGCCCATGTTGCCTTGGCCTTCGACAAGAATGTGGTTCATTGAAAAGTCTTGGGCTAAATGCACGATCGAGTCATAAACTGCTATGTCGCCATGCGGATGGTACTTGCCTATTATTTCGCCAACCACCCTTGCGCTCTTCTTTGTAGGCTTGTCATGCGTATTGTTAAGCATATACATGGCGTAAAGTATGCGCCTTTGAACGGGCTTGAGACCATCGCGAATATCAGGTATTGCCCTACCAACGATTACGCTCATGGCATAGTCTATGTAGCTTCTCTGCATCTCGTCTTCGACAGGGACCTTTGTTATGTTTGCCATGTAGACCAACAAATCAAAGCATAATCATATATCTAGGAACACGACCTCGCTTGCGTGTTCTTCCAAGAATTTTCGCCTTTTCTGAACATCAACACCCATAAGTATCTCAAAGAGCTCGTTTGCACGCTCTGCGTCGCTTATTGTTACCTGCTTCAGCATTCGGCTCTCCGGATTCATTGTAGTGCTCCAAAGCTGTTCGGGATTCATCTCTCCAAGGCCTTTGTACCTTTGCACATCTGCTCCGTCTCCGAGCTGCTTGAGCTTTTCGGCTAGCTCTGCGTCCGTATAGCAATAGTATAGTGCTTTGCCTTTTGAAACCTTGTAAAGCGGAGGCTGTGCTATGTAAATGTAGCCTAGCTCTATCAGCTTGCGCATAAACTTGTAGAAAAACGTAAGCAGAAGCGTTTGTATATGGCTTCCGTCTACATCAGCATCGCTCATTATTATGATTTTCTTGTAGCGCACTTTGCTTGGATCAAACGTGTCTTTTATGCCTGTTCCGAGAGCAGTAACAAGCGCGTTTAATTCTGCGCTGTTGAATATTTTTTCGTCGCTTGCCTTCTCTACATTAAGTATCTTGCCCCTAAGTGGCAGCACTGCCTGTATCTGCTTGTCACGGCTTTGCTTGCTGGAACCGCCAGCGCTTTCTCCTTCAACAACGAAAAGCTCGGCAGCTTCAGGATTATCTACTATGCAATCTGCAAGCTTGCCGGGCAGCACTGCACTTTCGAATAGGCTTCTCTTCCTCGCAAGCTCTCTTGCTTTTCTTGCGCTCTCCCTGGCGTCCATTGCCAAAGAGACCTTATCGACGATCGCCCTTGCATCTTGAGGATGCTCTTCCAAATACCTAGAAAACACAGTATAAATTGCTGTCTCTACAGCGCTTTTTATTTCGGGGTTGCCAAGCTTTTCTTTTGTCTGGCCTTCAAACTCAGGATTTGGTATAAGCACGCTTATAACTGCTGTTAAGCCTTCACGCGTATCCTCGCCTGTTATTTTACTGGTGTCTTTGCTCTCTTTTGCCATGTAATTGAGCAGCGACCTTGTAAGGCCTGCGTGAAAGCCTATTACATGTGTGCCACCTTCCTCGGTGCGTATGTTATTTACAAACGATTCCAATCTTTCTTCGTATGAATTTGTATATTGTATTGCAAAGGCTACGCTTACGCCGTTGGTCGTCTTTTGTCCACTAATCACAGACGTTATGGCTTGCTTATCTTTGTTTATGTATTTTATAAGATCCTCAAGCCCGTGTTCTGACACATATACTTCTTCTTCATGGCTGTTGAATCTGTCATCAATAAATTCAATCCGCAAGCCGGGATTTAAAAAACAGATATAGTGCATTCTTTCTTTTAGCAGTTCAGAATCAAATTTTGGGCTAGGAAAAATTTCAGGATCTGGTTTGAACTGTATAGTAGTTCCTGTTTTATCAGTAGCACCTTGCTCTTGTAATTGGCTTTTAGGTACGCCTCTTGAGAATTCTTGATAAAACTGCTTGCCATTTTTATACACTGTGGCCTTTGTGTACTCTGACAATGCATTAACTACTGTGAGGCCAACTCCGTGAAGGCCTCCAGCAATCTTATACACGTCGTTACTAAACTTGGCGCCCTTGTGAAGCGTGGTCATTATTACCTCTAGGGCGCTCTTGCCAAATTTGGGCATAGTATCCACAGGTATGCCCCTCCCATCATCTGAAACTTCTGCAATGTCTCCTGTGTCGTCTTGTGAAAGTCTTATTTTTATGTTTTTGGCGTAGCCTGCCATGGCTTCGTCTACCGCATTATCTATCACTTCCATAAGCAGGTGCAGAACTCCAGAGCTGCCAGTGGAGCCTATGTACATTGCGGGCCTTTTCCTTATGCCCTGAGTGCCTTCAAGAACTACTATCTTCGATGCGTCATACTCGCTTGCTTCGTTTGCACTAGCCATGTCAATCCACTGCGCCTTCCAACAAATAAAAATAGATTTAAAAGAATATAAACCCTCGCATAGCAATTTGTCGTCTAAAAACAAGGTTTGTTATCGGTTATGCAAGGCATAATAATTTTATGGTCGCATATAACAAAGTGGTAGAATGGCAAAGAAAAGGATTTTGATCCTTGGCGCTGCAGGAAGAGACTTTCACATATTCAATACGCTTTTCAAAAATAATGATGAATATGAAGTGGTTGGATTTACTGCAGCGCAAATTCCTTTTATAGAAAACAGAATATATCCGAAAGAATTGAGCGGAAGCATGTATAAAAATGGCGTACAGATATATGATGAAAAAGATCTGGCAAAGTTGATAAAAGATCTTAAGATAGATGCTTGCATACTCGCATACAGTGACTTAAGCGACGATATTGTAATGGAAAAGGCTAGCATAGTAAATGCCAATGGCTCCGATTTTTGGCTCATTGCTCCACAAGCGAGCATGCTCAAATCAACAAAGCCAGTCATAGCAATCTGCGCAGTGAGGACTGGCGCAGGGAAAAGCCCGACCACAAGATATGTGGCAAGGCTTTTGAGAGATTTGGGCAAGAAGGTTGTAATAATAAGGCACCCAATGCCATATGGAGACTTGAAGAAACAGGCAGTGCAAAGGTTTGCGAGCATCAAAGACCTTGATAAATACAAAACCACTATAGAAGAGCGCGAAGATTATGAGCCACACATAAAGAACAGGTTTGTGGTTTTTTCTGGAGTAGACTATGAGCGCATACTCAGAGAGGCTGAAAAGGAAGCTGACATTATAATTTGGGACGGCGGAAACAACGATACACCTTTCATTAAGCCTGATTTGATGATAACGATAGCTGACCCGCTAAGGGCAGGAAATGAGCTTACGTACTATCCGGGCCAGACTGCAGCGCGAATTGCAGATGTAATAGTAATAAACAAGGTAAATTCTGCAAACAGCGAGGATGTTCAGCGTGTAGAAAATGACCTAAGAAAAATAAATGACAAAGCAAAAATATTGCTTGCGGATTCGGTAGTAAGTGCAGATAGCCCAAGTTTGATAAAAGGCAAGCGCGTGCTGCTCGTAGAGGATGGTCCTACAATAACGCATGGCAATATGACCTTCGGAGCGGCAACGGTTGCCGCTAAGCAATACGGTGCTGCCGAAATAATAAATGCAAAGCCATATGCTGTTGGCACAATAAAAGATGTATTCGAAAAGTATCCTTCGTTAGGAAAGGAACTCCCTGCTGTCGGCTACAGCGCAAAGCAGGTCAGGGATTTGGAAGCGACAATAAACAGGGCAGATTGCGATTCTGTTGTTTCCGCTACGCCTACAGACCTGAAGCACATAATAAACATAAACAAGCCAATAGTACAAGTAACATATGAGATAAAACCTAGAACAAAAGAGTTTGACGAAATAATAAAAGCATTTGCTAAAAATAGATAATAGCGCATAGACGTGGGCCCGTAACTCAGCTTGGTAGAGTGACTGGCTCTTAACCAGTAAGCCGAGGGTCCGAATCCCTCCGGGCCCGAAAAATATACAAACTAAGCGCTCAGCGCCTGCGCGGTCTTCGTCGCGTGCCCCTTGTTTTGGCTCTTGAGCTTCTTTTTGCTGCTCTCGGTGTAGCCTTCTTCTGCGCGCCTTGCGTGCAGCTTTGCCTGCGCGCTTCTTTTTTCAATATCATATAGAAGGAAATTAGTGAAGCACGAGCAAGGAGAAACAGGCATGTGAATAGTATTAGGGCGTGCTCCGTAGCATAGCAGCGTAGTAGTGTAGTGCCGCTAGCTCGGCATAGCCTAGCATATTCAAACCTAATGTCACATATCTACTAATTTGATAATCTTTATATATCAGTTATGACATAATATTAAATGTAAGGCTGCGTTAGGCTGCGACCATTGCGTATGACATATTTACAAAACTGCAAATTATTGCACATAAATTGTAACTTTATGATAAGTATATATATTTACTGAAGCAAAAAGTATTATGGTGATGTTCTGAAGAAAGCTTATCCTAAGAAGCATGTTGTTAAGAAAACAGGCAAAACACAAAAACACATAGCGAAAGCAACGCATAAGGTAGCGCAAAAACGCATAGCAGTACTGCACAATACGAACAAAAAAGAGAATAAAGGCAAAGTCAGCAGAAAAACTGCTGAGAAGCGTGCTGAGAAAAAGAAAGCAGAAGAGAAGCATATGCACGAACAGCACGCCAAGAACCTCGAAATAATCAACACAATCCTGGCAAACGACAAAGTAGCAGGCTTCCTTTCTAATAACATAAGCAAATATGCTATTGACATAATAAGAAAGATAGACGGGCTTAAGACTGATGAAGCGATTGCCGCAAATATGAACATGAAGATAAATGAAGCCAGGAGACTTCTGAATAAACTGGGTGACTATGGCATTACAAGGTATGATACGCACAAAGATTCCAAAGGCTGGCTCACATTTGAGTGGTATGTTGATGTTGAAAAGCTTAATGATCTCAACAAAACAATAAACAGCATACAGGAAGAAAACAAAATCAATTTACCGGATAATTGCGACGACTTCTTTATTTGTGAAAAATGTTATGAAAACGATAAAATAGTGCTTCCTTTTGAGGCTGCTTTTGAACATTCTTTTAAATGCCCAGAATGCCACAGGCCACTAAAAAGGCTAAGCAAGCAAGAAGTTACAGAATTGCTTGCAGTCGCAGAAAAGAATATATAATAAAGGCCTATATTCTTATAGAAGCGAGGTAGGGTAGCCTGGAGTACCCGCTGGGCTCATAAACATTTGTGAAACCCAGAAATCGGTGGTTCAAATCCACCCCTCGCTATACCCAGTACAGTTCCACTATTCAGCTTGCTTTTATTATTGTATGTATATTTTTAATTTATATTTAATTTAAAAACAAAAAACAAAACATAAAACAAAAGTGAATAGTGGCATACAACCCACCTTTGCTACTATTTTATTTATTTTTATTGGTATTTTATTAATAAGTGATTTTCGTGACTGAAGTCAGTGCTGAAATTTTATTCGACAAGCTTTCGGCTGAGAAGTCAACAGGCGAACTTAATCCTCTTACTGCTGATTTTTATTACAAAGCGGAACAGTATATCGCTTTGCTTGCTAATACTGACAAATCAAGCGTTGAAGTTGTAAATGCCCAAAAAATGCTTTCGCAGTTGAAAGAGAAAAGAAAACAAAAAATACTTGTTTACTTGGCTTTCGGGAAGCCTTTGCCTAAGCCGATTCCAGAGGAAGAGGAAACCTTATATAATGAAATACTTCAAATACTTAGCAACAGTGCTGACGTAAAAACAACAAGACTTAAAATACTCGCTGATTTACCTGAAATTATGACTCCGGAAGGCAAAAAGCTCGGGCCTTTCAAAAACGGCGAAGTTATAGAAGTAACAGACGTGAAAGATGCAAGCTTTATAGTGAACAACAAGATAGGAGAAAAGGTGTAACGATGGAAATTGAAAAGCAAATAATGGCTTATTGCCCATACTGCAAAAAGCATACGCTGCATAATGTCAAACAAGTTTCTAGCGGCAAGGTCAGGTACAACAGCTTTAGAAACAGGAAGCATGAAAGGACAGCAAGCGGTTATGTTGGTAGTGTTGAGCCTAGGCTGATAGTGAAGAAACAAGGTAAGCGCCAGCGTGTTATTTTACAGTGTACTGTGTGTAAAAAGTCGGTTGAGCGCGTTTTCTTTGGCAGAACAAAGAAGAAAATTGAGATAAAACGATAGTGTGGCGAATATGATAATCAGAAAACAACTTCCAAGTGTTGGAGAAGTTGTTCTTATAAAGATAAACAAAGTTATGCCTTTTGGTGCTTATTGCTATTTGACTGAATATTCTATCGACGCATATTTGCCCATAAGTGAAGTAAGCGCAGGCTGGATAAAAAACATACATGAATTTATAAAAGAAGGCCAGAATGATGTTGCAAAGGTATCCTTCGTAGATCCTGAAAAAAGCGCAATAGATATTTCGCTTAAGAAGGTAAGCACCAAAGAAAAGAAAGACAAGCTTAACGAATATAGCCTTGAAAAGCGCGCTGAACAGCTTTTCAAGCAAGCGGTTGCTACAACAGGTAATGAAAAAAACATTGCTGAAATAATCAACGCTGCAGGCACAAAGTTCAAGACTTACACAGAGCTTCTAGACGCAGCTTATTCTGATGATCCTAGTGTAAAAAAGGCTATTGGCAGTGAACTTGCTGAAAAGCTTCATGAGATAGCGCAGAAAAATATAAAGCCAAAGGTGTATGGCGTGACTTACACGCTAGAGCTCCGCGCTAAGAATAAGATAGGCAACATAGAAAAGCTTAGGAATGCACTTGGCGCTATTGAAAAACTCGGAATAAAGGTCATTTATGCAGGTGCTCCGCATTATGTGCTTAAAGCAGAAGGCGATACATATCCAAGTGCAGAGGCAAAGATAAAGAACGCAGATGCGCTCCTTGCGAAGCATAACGAGCTCGAATTCTCGCTTGTAAAGATGGGTTGATGAAAGAGACAACAATAATTGCAGATAAGGTAAAGCTGAAAAATCCGGTGCTCATAGTAGGTATGCCGGGGATAGGCAATATAGGAAGCCTGGTCGCGCAATACTTGGTACAAAAGCTTAATGCAAAGCAGTTCGCCACGCTTTACTCTCCGCATCTGCCGTATATAATCATAGCACTTGCTGATGGCAGTTTCAGGCTTGTCAGTGACAGATTCTACTACTGGAAAGGCAAGGACAGGGACCTTGTCATTCTTGTTGGGGATTACCAGCCAGCAAGCTCAGAAGGTCAGTATGAAATAAACGAAAAAATAGTAGAATTTTTCAAATCAATAGGGGGCAACGAAATTTATACTATAGGCGGATATACTGCAGAGGACAGGTATGTTCAAAATCCAAGGGTTTTCGGCGTTACTGCTGATGCTGCAATGAGGAAAAAACTCGAGAAGTTCAATGTCATATTCGGAGCGTTGCCGAATCTTTCAATAATTGGCGCAGCTGGAATGGTGGTTGCTTTCGCTAAAGAGCACAAAATGCCAGCAGCGTGCGTAATGGGCGAAACCGGCATGCTAGAGGTTGATGCAAACTCAGCAAAAAGCGTGCTGGAAATACTATCAAAGTTATTTAAGATAAAAATCGACCTGAATGACATAAGTGCGCTTCAAAAAGATACCGAAAAATTCATTAAGGAGCTTGAGGGGGCGACGCAAAGTCAAAAAGAAGAATTCCCTAATTATATAAAATAGTTAAGGCAGATATTATCGGCAATGCGCCGATAATCTAGCCTGGTAGGATGCGAGCTTCCCAAAGCAGGAAACAGCTCGAAGCCCGGGTTCAAATCCCGGCCGGCGCAGTGTAAAACAAACATTGAAAACATGAGAAAACAAAACACTGTTGCTTTTGCGCTATTCGTTATCAGATGCATGTTCGTGCCTTTCGTCGTAATAACAGCAGCAACCATGCTTAACAGCGCATCTTTGTTAGGTTTTTCATACAAGATATTAGCGATGCTTTGACATGGAAATAGTGCAAAAAAAGCTAGTTGCGGACGTGATGCTTGAAAAACTCGCAAGGTGGATAAGGCTCAGTGGCACAAAAATAACTACTCTGCCATTTTCTGACGACAACGACATAATACGCTATGTTAAAAGGCACAATGCCACTTTGCTTACACAGGACGAACAGCTTGCTGCTCGAAGCAATCGTAGAAAGTTTAAGGTGCTGCTTGTAAAAGGGGCAAGCATTGAAGAGCAGCTTGCGTTTGTAGCGTGTTCACTTAATCTTAAAATCCATATTACACCTGCGTACATCTGCCCTTACTGCAATGCAACGCTCGTTAAAATGAAGAAGAAAAGTGTGCAAAACAGGATTCCAGACAGAGTTGCAAAATCACACACTTCTTTTTATATGTGCAAGAAATGCAAACGCATATACTGGCGCGGCACTCATTGGAATAACATAAGTGCGAGGCTGAGACGCGCCCTTCTAATTAAAAATCAGATATGTAATTCAGGAAATTAGCGTTTCATCAAGTACTTCTACTTCGTTTACACCTTTTATCTGCTTTAGTTTGTCTTCATAATCAGAGCTGCCTGTCTTATCATCATGCACAAACAGAACTTTCAGCACCTTTATTCCAAATGCAACATCCTCCACCGCAATGCTGTTTGGATGCAATACACTTGCTATTGTCTCTTTTACCTCTTCAGTTTTGCCTTCTTCAGGATAAACCCTGAATAGCACTGCAACGTCGCCCATCAAGGTCCCTCAAATCCACATACGGCGCATTTGTATGTGTGAAAATTCTCTCTGCAATCCCTGCATCTTACTATTATGCTATTGCCGCATTTAGGGCACTTGAATTCAGTATAGTCATTACTAAGCCTACCACAAGAGCTGCATACTTTTCCAACTGATCCAGTCATATTGAGGCCTCTATGTTGCTTGTTATGCGTTATGTTGTTTTTAATGCCGTAGAACAGGTTAATATCTGTTCAAAAGTATTTATATGCCTATTGCTACGGCAAAACTGAGTGCATAAATAATATGTATAAAAGTCTGCTTTGCTTATTATTTACCTGTTTTGTTTGGGCATGTGGTGTAACCTGGATAGCACGACGGCTTGCGGAGCCGTTGGTTGCGGGTTCAAATCCCGTCATGCCCGCTACTGTAATGACAAATATCCGAGTTCAAATCTCTGCAGCCCCATTTCCATTTTGACGTCTGAAAAGTCAGGGTTCAGTTTTGGAGACCAAAACGAACCATCAAAAGCTAGCACGGTTCAGAAAGACGAAAAACCCGAACTCGAAGTATCTAGGCTCCTTAGAGATAAGACAGATAAAAAGCGGTAAAGGTTGGAAATCAGTAATCGCATCCGAGCAAGAGATTAGGAACTCAAAACATTTTTTCTTCTAAGAAACTCCCAAATAGTTTCCGTACCGCAGATTTGATAATATTCTTTCAATAGCGGCAAAAGCTGGTCGGAGAGGTGTTTGGAGGCGGGTCTCTGTTGCACTTGCTGCCTATGATGCTTCTCTAAATCCAGCTTATGCTTCAGCAGTCCCACTTTTTCATCAAGGATGCCGTGGGGGCAGAAGTAATCCAAAAGTGCTTCTTCAAGGATGGGGTCCGAGTCTAGTAGCTTGTCTCTCAAACCGTTTTTGCGTATTAAATAATGAAGCGTTTCGTGAAGAAGAGTTGACACATTGCTTGTTTTATACTTTGGGTAGCTTAAGGCAACCAGGGGCGGGTTGTCTGAAATTAACATTCCCTGACCGAAAAAGGGGGTAATATCGAGTATTACGTCTAATTTGTCAGGCAATCTAAATCCGAATATCTTTCGAATCCAACTAGAAGCAGCCATGTCATATTTTGTGTAATCCTTAACTAGCGCGCTTTTTGCGGTTTTCAATTTTTTGTCGTCTTTGATGACAGTTTGCAGGGTAATATCGTTCAGAAGCCCTTTGATTTTTTGAATGCGCTCGTCTTTTCCTTTCTTTGACACATTTTTGTCAAGCAAAGACAGCAGCAAATCAGATTTTGCATTTTCTTGGCCTTGCCAGTAAATCATGTTTGACACTTTCGCAGCCTTATAAAAATTTGGGGTAAAGAAATCTGCAAACTTAAACAAATCGTTCGTTGGTTCTCTTGGGGAAGTCATGTAATGAATGCGGAGGAACTTTCTGATAAGAATATTGGTATTTACAGTTATTCTCATGCTTTAACTAGGAAGTTGACAAATTAAATATCTTTGTGCACTTTTTATCGAGGTTTCTCTCCTCTCTTTTGTCGTCGGTATAATGAGTGAAAAGTAGGTCTCCTGAGAGACCAACTTGCGTTGGTCTGCCTTGCCAGGAGACAAAAACATAGAAACATGGGAGTTAAGAAATAAAATACTAGAGATTTAGTCGTTCGCCAAAATCATAGTACAGAAATATGGCCATGTGTGTTCTTAACAGGATATTGCATAGGATCAATGGGTCTTATTATAAGTTTTATTTGGTTTGAACACCAGAAATCTAAAGTAACATCTAAGCTAAGTTCATAATATATATGTAAAATATCAGCGATGATATTTTTCCCGAACCCACACCGATTAAACACTTAATCATTTAAGCTTTAATCAGAGCAAAGGTGTTTCTATGCAGCGTAACATTCGAATCTCGGCAGCCCCATCTCTTATTTTTAAGAGCGATGCTTGGGTTTGAATACGAATCATAGTTATGTTGTGTTATTGCCCTGCCTATTCTTTCCTATGTTTATTGAATAGATTCTATTGTATATTCTCATACTCTATTGCCTTATATTATAATCATGATATTTGTATTTCTGCTCTATCTGATTTTACCATTACTTTTTAGCCAAGCATACAAACCAGCAATTCCGCCTACAATCAAAGAAAGCCATCCGCAATCTGCCACAACCCATACATCTGAACCATTATGTTGTGATGCCCAAGTCGCTGCCCACAATAATCCTATGCCAAGCATCAATCCGAGTACAAATACAATGATCGGCGCTCTATCTTTATCCATAAATAAACTTCGCACGTCGTCCTTAAATAATTTATTTTACTGTTCAAGTACCAATGTCATACTGGTCGGCAGGAGAACTCTTTTTGACATTCCAGCCAATAGACAAGCAGTGCAGGACATAGACTAGCGACTGTAGAAATATACTAACATGTCTTTTTGATATTACTAATGTTTGCCCCTTTATGTTCAAATATAAATCCAGTATGGCAATGAAGTTCTTATCTTCATAAATCTTAAAGGCAATGACTTCGCCTTCAATAATCATACAAAATAGGTCTTTTTCATAACCACTTTATCTCCTTTTTACACAGACAAATATTGGTTGTTCTGAAGATTCCTTACTCCAAACTTTATCAGACCAATCCCTGTAAACAAAGGTTTTGAAACCCAAATTATTTGTAATATCTCGAACTTTTGCAGTTTCTAGAAGTCCATATTCATATTTCAATACAGTTGTTTTGAACTCTTGGTATGTCTTGCTGCCTTTCAATAGCAATGTAACTCTATCAAAGTTTAATTCATTGTTTCGTATGCATCGGTGCGTCGTTGATATAAACTTTCCGCCCTTTACAGAAAGGACAGTGGTACTGGTCTCTCCATTGATCCAGCAGTCCTTAGCCATAGACAAGCTGAATATCAGCATTCCATTATTTTCTAGGTGTCTATACATGTTGCTCAGGGTCTTTATTATTCCTTTTCTAAGATCATCCCCATGATCTATAGCATCAAAGCAGGTTATAATGTCAAACTTCTCCTTAAGCTCAAAATTAAGCATATTAGCGGTAATAAACTCTACCCCCTTAACCTTCTGCCTTGCAAGTGCTATGTCTTCCTTGCTTATGTCAAGGCCCTTAGATTGATAGCTATGCTTTAGCATACTGAGCAAAACACCATTACCACAACCAATATCTAACAAGGTCTTAGAATTCCCTTTAAGGTACCTTTTATCAGCCCATTTTATGAAGGCCACCTGTCGTGCCTTATAGCTCTTATCAATCTCAGCGCTATGCTTGCCATATAACCTATTGAATTTAGCCGATAAGGACGTTTCTTCCTTCATATAGCTCACACAAGGCACACATTATGCCAACTCTATAAAGCATAAACCTATAGAAAGGCTTTTACATCCCCAACTTAAACCTAATAAATTAGTGTGGGAATATCGATACGATTAATCGTATAAAATAATGAAATTAATATTGGCTTACTTCTTTTTGGGCATTATTTCATCTATGCCGCATATGTCTGCGAGAACCTTTGGAACGTGTATTACGCCATCATCGTCCAGTCCATTCTCAAGTACGCATGCGAGTGTCCTTTCTATGGGAACCATTGTGCCGTATATTGTACTTACGTACTCCTTGTTCTGGGTACCTGTCTGCTGGTATTTCATGTTAAGTCTGTGTGCCTGCCAAGTTCCTACATTTGCATGGCTTCCAAGTTCGCCATATCGATTCTGCCCTGGGAACCACGCCTCCACATCAGCATGAAACACAGCCTTCGCATCCATATCCCAAGCAGGTAACAGTATCACTCTAAATGGCAGTCCAAGTTCATTGAGGAGTTCGGTTTGGTTCTTTATTGTTCCATTAAGTTCATTCTCGATTTGATCCTTCTTACATACTACATACTGCTCCACTTTGTTGAACTGATGATTCCTATATATTCCTTTCATGTCCTTGCCGTGCGCTCCTGCTTCCTTTCTGAAAGCGGCACTGAATCCAACGTATCTGAGTGGCAAATCTTTTTCTTCCAGCGTGGAATTGGAGTTGTATGCGGCAATAGGATGCTCCGAAGTTGGTATTAGATATGCATCTTCCCCCTCTATCTTGTATATCATCTCTTCAAAGGCACCAAGTGTGGTGGCTCCCTCCTCAACAACTCTCTTAACCATATAGGGCGGTATTATAGGATTGAACCCACTCTTATAAAGTTTTAGTAATGCGTACATAGAAAGTGCTGAATCTAAGAGCACCAACTCATTCTTCATATAATAGAATCTTTGACCTGCGAGCTCACCTCCTTTATCTTCATCTGCAAGGTCGTATTCCTTTAGTATATCATACTGGCTCTTCACAAGTTTTACCGGGATGTATTCGCCTCCAAATTGCTCTTCAAAGTCCGCGATCCTTGTGTTGAGCACTTTGGGTGTGCCGTATCTGAAAACCGTCTTCTGCTCATCTAACGGCATAAGTGGGTCGACAAGGTTCGGCAATGACAACAGGGCTTCGCGACGCCTTTTCGCAATGTCTTTAAGTTCTTTCTCCCCTGCCTCCATATTTTTGTCTATTTCTGCTGCTTTCTTCCTAAGTTCCGCAAGTTCGAAATTTGAACCTCCTTTACTTATCTCTAGGGAAAGTTTGTTCTTAGCAGACCGGAAAGCGTTTACCTGCTGCAGTTTTTCCCTCCATATGGTGTCCAGCTCGAAAAATTTCTTGAGAGGCGCTTCATCAAGTTTTCTTTTTTTGAAAGCATCTTCAATTATAGCTCTGTTTTCCCTAAGCGCATGTACGTCCATACTGCTTCCAATGGGCATATCTGTAATTTTGATTCTTGGTAGACTAAATTTTTCTGGGTCTGTCATTAAATCATCGCTTCGTTTCTTGCAGTTAATTTCTTTTACTACTTGGAATGTTGAATTTTTAAATACCCATTCTTCCGAGTACAAACCAAATCTTTACACAGGGGGTTGTTACCTTCTCTCTTCCTGCCTTTCCTGTGCCTAGCCGCTGAAGGCCTTGTTGGTGAGGTTTTTGAAGAGGAAGACAAGGCCGAGCGGACGAGGGAGCACATAGTGAAATGCATTGAAGCCCTCGCAGCGTTCGCAGCGAACGCGTAGCACTTTTATACATATGCAGATAAGCATAATCATGCTTTTAAGCATAGAAGCGCTGCTGCTCTTCGCCACAGCGCTTGCCGTGGGTGTGATAGGCAACCTTGTAGGCATAGGCGGCGGCGTTCTCATAATGGTAGTGCTTCTCTTTGCATTCAGGATAAGCCCTCTAATTGCAAGCGGCATGAGCCTAGTAACAATACTTGTTAGCTCTGCCGTAGGTTCATTGCTCAACATGAGGCAGCATGCGATAAGCAGGCAGCTCCTTTACATCATGGCGCTCACTGCAGGGGCAGGCGTTCTCTTCGGCTCATTCCTTGCGTATCATGTAAGCACAAAACCCTTCGAGGCGCTGCTGGGCTTAGTTAGCCTGGGCATAGGTGTCTTTTCGGTGCTCGTTACGCGCACAGATGTGCGCAGGCTTGCAGGCCTTAGCACGAGCTTCAGCGCGCTCAGCAAAAGCGAGAGGGAGCATGCGCGCAGCGGCATAAGCAACAGGGCAAGCATAAGCCTTTTTGCCGCTATAGCAGGCATAATAGCCGGCCTATTCGGCATAGGCATAGGGGGCATAATGGGCACCTACCTTACAGCGATAAGGAAGCTCAACCCCAAGGTTGTATTCTCTTCTGTGCTCGCCACAATGATTGTGACCTCTCTTCTGGGCGCCTCGTTGCACTTGCTCAGCGTCAGAAGCGGCTCAGGCGTCGTTGTATTTATCGTGGCTATGGTGCTCGGTGCGGCGCTTGGGGCGCTCTTCGGGGCCGCAGCTTCGAGCATGATCAGGCTTGGCAGCCTGAGGTTCCTTCAGGGCTACATCATAATAAGCCTAGGGCTCATAACGCTCGCCTTTTCGCTGCTGAATGTGTGACATATGCTTTTGCATGGCGGTTGCTCATAGGCGATACATGCAACAGCGTAGGCTCAATGAAAAATACAAAAGCAAGAAGCAGGGCATAGCATATTGCTGCTTTATTCTGTGCGCAGCGCAAAAGATATTTAAAAGTCGAACCTGGAAAAGTTAAAATATGCTAAGCAACGTAGCGGCCAAAGCAAAAGATGCCACGCTGGAAGAGTATGCCGCCGCGCTGCGTTGAGCCGCCGCATATCTGATAGACAATATATCTGAAAGCGGCTATATCCCTGCCTCTGCGGATTACCCATGGTATAACCCGCATTGGTTCAGGGATTCTTCATGGGTTGCATAATGAGAAAATTGTGGAGATAGTATAATTAGAAATCTAAACGGCAATGCATGTTATGATATAAAAGTCAACACCCTAGCCATCTATCAATGCCTATTTAAAAGTTATTCATCTATTATATAATAGATTGCATGAACATGATGAAGCTTGCATATGCAATAATAGGAATAATAATTTTAGTGCTGCTGGCCTACATGGCAATTTCATATACGAGGCCAAGCATAAGCAAGCCGCTGCCTGTATTAGCTAGTTATCCTGTTATGGCCCAGCTTACTGATCCGCCACAAGTTCCTAACGGTACGCAAAGCCTTAACATGAGCTATGCCAGTGTAAGATTCCACATTATAGGTTCAAATTTTTCTGAGTGGCTAAATGCGGGCACTTCTGGGAAAATAGACCTGCTAAGCCTTGTCAATATTAGCAAGACTCTTGGCTCTGTAACAGTTCCTGCGAACAGCGCAGTAGACGAGTTGGCGTTTAACATTACAGGTCTCACCATAGAAATAAACGGGACTACTTATCCTGTCGCTGTGCCTAACAGCACTATACTTGTGCATTTAACCACAAAGGTCAATACATCAAGCAGCATACTAGCTGATCTGTCTCCTACAATCATCACTATAATAACAAACAGCTCTGTGCCTGTATTTGTCATGGTGCCTTCGGTAAGATCAATAATAGTTTCCGGAGTTAGTAGCAGTGCAAAAACAACAGGCTACGCCTATGTAAATACTACGCTGCGCGAGCGGTTCGAGCGTGTTGTGCCAAACATTTCCATTACTGGAGCAAGTATTGGCAGCGCAGGCAACATAACCACTATTACACTAAGTGTAAAGAACAACGCCAACACAAGTGCCACGTTAAGAAACGTGCTCATATTTGGAAATGAATCTATGCATATGTATTTCAACCTTAGCCGTGGCTTCCTGCCGGCGCAGATCAGGCAACCTACTTCGCTTTCAAACGCTCTGACATCAAACATAATACCAATCTTCGTTACAAACAGCAGCACATCTAATAATAAATTTATTCTCAGATTCGGCAATGAAATTGAGTTTAATAAATCGACTGGTGAAATTAGGTTTAACGAATCTGGAATAAAAGATATGGCAGCAGGCATGTCTGCCATTATGGCCGTGCACCACGGTCAGCTGAATGCAACAGAAATTCAGGCGATGCTTAGAAATATTACTGGAAACAGCTCGTTCACAATACCTGGGCTTGCACAAATGAACGCAAGCGCCATAGGGAAATTTATAAACGGCACATTAATTAGCGATAGAATGGAATCAGAGCACATGCATTTCAGGGTGTTCAACTTCTTGATAGCAAGCAACGGTACGCTTGTTTTGCCGTTTGACGCAGCAAGTGCAATGAATGAATATTATCGTGGAGGCTACACAATAAGCCCTGGCAGCACAGCAACCTTGACATTCAGTGGGAGAATGACTCTCGGCAACAGCGGCATAGTAATGGATTTTGAGCCTAGCAACGTATATAGAATAGTAATTACCGGAGAAGAAGGCCTTTATGCCTCTTCAAACGTTACTGCAAGCTAATTACGTAACGCGCCCGATAGGTTTGCCGAACGGCTTCCCTTATTTGTTTACGCAACTACACAACTACGCAACTATACAAATATTTAAATATGCAGAAATGCATAATTAATTAAGGGGCTTATGGAGGCGGGGGTGGGCATTTCAAATTGGGTTAGGGCTCAATCTTCAGTAGAGTATCTGCTTGTGTTTGCTGTTGCGCTGGTAATAATTACTATTTCGTCATATGTAGCGCTGAGCGTCGGATCCAGTGCCAATAAGCTGGTGCCGCAAAGCTGCAGCTTTAATCTTGGTATTTACTGCTCAGACATTGCCGTTGCGTCGAATTCGACAGCAACGATGTTTGCGCTTATAGGCCACAACGCGCAAGAATATTCTATATCGAACCTTTCGCTTAATGTAAGCATAGACAACAGCAAAACTACAATTAGTTGCACTCCACGCATAATACTTCCAGGCCAGCCTTTTGTATGTGTATCGCGCCTTAGCGCATATACTCCTTATGCGCACAGCGTAGACGGCAAAATTACCGCAAGCACTGAATATTGCGCACTTGACAACTGCGCCAACGCTATTGGCGAATCTTATGTTGGCGCATATTCTACCGAGGTTTCAAAACTCACAGATTCAAGGTTCGGCATAATGCTGAGTTCCCCTATTTACGCAAAAAGCGGAGCAGATTATGTAAACGTAAATCTGAATGTATTTGGCAGTAACTTCACCCTAGAAAAGCTCGCGATAGGGCCTTACGAACAGGTGCTGCCAACCAATGCAAGCCCCTCTTCATATTTCGTAAATGTATCCGGAGTTTCACAAAACGGTGCCGCAGAACTGAACGTAAGCTACGCTGGGCTTAGCGCTAACGAAACTGTTGTAATAAATACACAGCTGCTAAGGAACGCATACTGCCTTAACGAGTCGCAAATACTTTCGGAAATTCTGCAAACCGCTTTCCTCTCAAGCTATATACAATATCCTAACGGGGCTAGCGTATTTACCTGCCCAGTCTACAACAACACTGTTTACTGCGGTGAAAATACAACATCTTATTTTGCCTCGCTTAAAAACGCGGAACTTGGAGATTGGAGCAAAGCAGCACCGTACCAGAACTCAAGTAGTGGAGCCTTCGCTTGCCTGGTGCTCGACAACACCGACATGTGCTGGTCTAAAAATTACGTTTATTATGCGCCAGTATATGGCAACGGGATAGGCGTGTGGGAGGCGCTGCCTTACCCTGTTATTTTCAATTACACTTTCTGCTGATGAGGCTTCGGTGTTTCTGAAAGCACGGCACAGCCACTGTAATTACACCTGCACGGAAAGCGTTATTAAACATTGTTGAATAAAAAGTGTTAGGCCAGGGTGGCGGAACCTGGTAACGCGCTGGTCTTGAGCGCAGCTCAAGAGCTGATCTGTGATGCGAAAGAAAACCAGTGCCCCTCTGTGGGCTTTAGGGTTCAAATCCCTACCCTGGCGTACTAAGTCTATATGTTTTGCCACGCCAAACTATCTCTTTCATTTTTGCTGCTTTTATAAGGTTGTATAGGTATATGCCTGGCATTGCTATTGTTATTGCTGCTGTAACAGCATACGTTTTCGGTGTGCGGGAAAAAGCACGGTACTCGCTTATTATGAGATGGCTTAGAAACACGACGAAGAGAGGATTAACAGCGAGCGCTAGCAATATGCCAGATGCAGTGAGCAAAAGCTCCGCTGAGTAATATGCTAATCCAAACTGCAGGTTTCTACGGTAACCAAGCAGCGTCAACGCAGTTTGCCTGTTTGCCCATTCAAAAAAGCTGCCTCTGCTCTCTTTTACCATTGTTTCCGGAGCTGCATTTTTCACGTACGCTATTCTCTTTTTGAGCTCCTTGGCGCGTTTGGTTATGCTTATGTCATCTGATATTCTATACTTAGAGCGCGTAAGAAGATAAAACAACCTCTCGTCAATGAGCTCGCGCTTAAATGCAAGCGAACCGCCCCAGGCAAACCTTGTCCTTTCGTTATTCAGCAGACTCTGGCCAACTAGCCCCCATTGCATTTTTACCTTTGACCATATGTCATTATTTGCCGGAATAATTATTGGGAAAGTAGTTGCTACGCCAATGCCGCTTTCACTCAATGGCGCTATTAGATTTTTGAGCCAATCTTTCTTTACTCTTATGTCCGAATCTGCTATCACATAAACCTTGTATTGAGGCCTCGCAATCAAGGCGCTAACGATCGCTCTGTTTTTGCCACTGCAGTTTTTGGGCCATTTCCTGTTTGCAGTAGCAATTGCCTTTATTTTCGCACGCTTGGAAAAAGCAACTGCAGGGTCTTTTAAAGTGTCTGCCACTGCAATAACATCATATTTTGGGTAATTTTGCGACGCTATGCTTTTAAGGTTTTGTTCCAAGCCAAAGTCTATATTCTTTATCGGAATTATTACAAGCGCTTTGGGAGCAAAATCTTTGTCTGTTTCAACATATTTGTCTTTTTTGATGTTTTTTGTTAAGTTGAAAATATCTATGCAAATTACTATTGCGAAAACGAAAGACACGAACACAATGTAAATGTAAATTATTTCCATAGCAGGTCTCAAAATTTATACGCATTTCAAGTTTTGCTCTAATATGCTATCTGAATGATATGGTTTCCCGCTCACTTTTATAAATAGGTTGGGCTACGTGCTCATTGATGAGGTTATTTGATGCCGATTAGAGGCGCATAACAGTGAACCAATTGTGATTTATGTGACTAAAGCCCTTCCGTCAGGTTTGGTAGTGCACTGCATTATAAGCAAACTGTTACCGTGCTTTAAAACACATTGTTCTTTTCTATGTATTGTATTAGCATTGTGCATAAACGTCAAAAACAAAACAAACAAGCAAACAAAATTCATAACGCTTAAATATTTTGGCATTGCTGTATAAAGCGTGGGTAAAACGTGAGTATATGTTTGTAGATCCTCTCGCTGTTATGCTGCTCGGTGTTTCAGCAAGCGCAGTCTTTATTGCATATTACCTAATTGCTGCCGCGAAAGGCAGGCGCGCATTTTCTGATATTGCGTTGCCTATGTTCTTGCTTGGTGCATTTGACTTCCTTAGCGGATTTTACATGAGCTTCTTCTGGCCTCTGCCTGGTGCATATAACATGCTTTTCGGAGATCCGATGCTAATGTTGGGTGTGATAATGCTTGCAGGAGGCTATGCGCTTTATAAAGGCATAAGTCCAAAGCCCATCTCGCTGCTGGGCTTCTTGCTTGGCATATACCTGTTTGCAGAGAGCTATGGCATGTATGCATTTTCAATGGAGCCCTTGCAAGACATGGCAGTTGCGCTTAGCTTCTATCTCGTTTCGGCTGTAGCGGCATTGCTTTCTCCGCTTGTTTACATAACTCCTAAGAAGAGCGGCAAAGCTGCGTATTACTTCCTTGCTGCAGTTTTAATAATCGTAGTAATTCTAGCAATGCTGATAGGCGTAACATCTATAATAGGTCATTTGCAAGCTCCACCTTAACTTATGCCACTTTGGTTTTAGTGTTTTGTCCTTTAAAATGCGATTGAGTAGCGCTATTTTTTCAGTGCGGCGTGCGCAGAAGCCAGTTCTTGTCCTGCTTCTGCGGCAAGCAGGTTCAATTCTCCAGCAAGCACTGTGCTTGCGATCAATTCGGCAAAGCCGTATTTTGTTACGCCTTTATCATCGCCTTCGCCGTATACGCCGCTGGCCTTTAGAAGTTCTTGCGCTGTTTCCCTATGCGTGCCCCCGCCATAAGTGCCCAGCTCTAGGGCAGGCAGGTATACTGATAAGTACAGATCACCATTCGTAAGAGCTTTTGCATCATCAAATGCGTTCACTCCGTCAACAATTTGAGCAACATCTTGACCATATGCGATGAATGTTGCGGCAAGCACATTGGCTACATGTGCATTGTGGGCAAGAGAGCCTGCAAGGCTAGAACCAACATAATTTTTTTCATAATTGAGCTCCTCTATTCCCTTTGCATCTGTTTTGAAGTACTTATGTAAAAGTTCTTTTTTGATTACTGCTTCAGCTATTACTGAGATGCCTCTGCCTTTTATGATGTTTATTGCAGAAGGCTTCTTGTCTGCGCACATATTCCCGCTTTCGCTTACAAACTTGGCATTTATGCCGCTGCGCTTCAGCGCGCTTATCAGTGCTCTTGTGGCGCTTGTGGATGCTATGGTGAGCATGTTCATGCCCATAGCGGCATTTGTTTCAGCAGTATATCTTATGTAAAGAAGCCTGCCAGTGCTATAAGTATCTATATTCAGTAGTTTTAGTCTTTTGTTGCTTCGTTCAAAAATATTTTTGATAAGAACGCGTCCTGCGCGCTTCAGATACGCCATTGCTTTAGCAGAAGCAATTGCAGATGAAGTATCAAGCAGAACGCTTCTTGTCATACCACTATAAAGCACTTTTGTTGTAGCCCCGCCGCTCTTATTAATTACTGTGGCACCGCGGTTTACCCCTGCAACCAGCTTGCCTTCTGTTGTAGCAAGAAACACAGGCACTGTGCCTTTCAGGTATTCACCTTTAACATGTATTTCTGCAAAACCCACAGGAATCTGTACTGCGCCTATTGCATTTTCTATGTTCCTGCTGCTCGCATCTGAAAAATCTATGCTTGTGTTTGCTATGTTCTCAAGTCTGATGCCCGTTACCTTTTCTATATATCCTCTTCTTATCCTGCTAGCTTCGTTCTCATCGCTTGTTACTTCTGCAAGCGCATAAGGCTTAAGCCTGCCGCGCACTAGCATGCCAATTGCTCTTTCAAGCTTTTCATCTCTCATGGAACGACCAAAACTATGGCTTATCTGCCTTTAAAATATCCTTCTCCAAGCAAAGCCAATAGACGAAGGTGCGTTCTTGCTTGTGAACTACCAAGCAATTGCGGGCTGGGCTTCTCGGGGCTTGCCGCTCTCTGAGTTAAATAACACATACATGCAAACGCATTTATTTTGGTTTACAAAAATTCGGCAGTTGCTAAATCGATAAAAAACTATTAATATACTTGCTATATTAACTATGCTTGGGTTTTAATACGGCTATTTATTTTCTTAAGCTTGGGGGCAGTGTGATAACCGACAAGAGCAAGCCTTATACTGAAAGAGTAAATACTATAAGGCGCATTTTTAAAGAAATAAAGCAGGCGCGCTCAGAGAGCTCTTTCGACCTGCTGATAGGTCATGGTGGAGGTTCCTATCCGCATACGCCTGCACATAAATACAAGGTGAACGAAGGGCTTATTTACAAATTCAGCAGAAAAGGCGCTTCAATAACGCACTTGGCGGCGCAGGACCTGAATAGAATAGTAGTAAGCGAAGGCATAAAGTTAGGCATAGACGCTTTTTCTTTTGTGCCTTCAAGCTTTGCTCTTTGGCATAACGGTGCAGCTAAGAGCGGTTATGTTGCGCACATAAAAGAGGCAATGTCGCGCGGGTTTGTGCCTATTGTTTATGGTGACGCTGTAATTGATGAGTATAAAGGGGTAACAATCGCTTCTACCGAAAGCGTCTTTGAATTTCTTGCAAAAGAGCTCAATCCTGCACGTATAATACTTGCAACAGACGTAGATGGAGTTTTAGACAAGGACCCTATCGCAAACAAAGATGCACAACTTATCCACGAGATAAATTCCAGAAACATCAATAGCGTGCTTCGCAGTGCAGGCGCGTCACACACGGTAGATGTTACTGGCGGCATGTTCTCAAAACTTAAAATACTTTATGGCATTGTCAGAAGAACCGGTACTATTGGAATAATAGCAAATGGCAATAGGCCCGGTATGATTAAAAAAATGTTGGCAATGCGTACTGTAAAACAAGGTAATTACACGATAGTAAGGGGCTGACTGTTTATGCTTGAATCGGTGAATCTATGCCAGATTTCTCTTTAAGCGGGTATGTGCGTTCTTTAAAGGAGAGCCCGCTGAATGCAGGTACTATAGAAAGGGCATATGCCCCTGCAAAGATTCTCGCTGAAAACGAGACTAAAAGAATGGTAAAATTCAGGTTCAGGGATTCAAAGTACGAAATCGTAGGAAATTTGCTGCGAAGCAGGGATCAAATCTGGCATGCACTTGGTGCAGGCAGCGATGAAGAGGCTTATAGCAAAATACTCGATGCAATAGAAAAGCCCGGAAAAGCAGTTGAAAGAAAGTTTTCGCTCAAAAAGGCAAATGCAACGCTGCATGACCTACCTTTCATACTGTATTTTCCTGGAGACGGCGGCATGTACCTGACATCTGGCGTTGTTTTTGCTAAAAACAACAGCATAGCTAATGCCTCATTTCATAGAATGCTCCTTCTAAGCGACCACCGTGCTGTGTTGCGCATAGTCCCAAGGCATCTATATACGATGCTTAAGGAAAAGAACAAGACAGGAGAAGACTTGCCTGTGGCGCTTATAGTAGGCATGCATCCTATCGCACAACTCGCTGCGGCAATGAGCCCTAGGTATGGAATTTTTGAGATGGATGTTGCTGCCAAGCTGCTGCCAGGATTTGAAATTGCTTATACGCCTAAGTATAACATACCCGTGCCTGCCAGCGCATCGGTAGTTGTAGAAGGTAAAATACTCAGGGAAAAAGCAAGCGAAGGTCCGTTTGTTGACCTTACTAGCACTTATGATATGACAAGGGAAGAGCCTATATTTGAGGCAGAAACGTTCTATGAAAGCGAAGAGCCACTGCTAAACACGATACTTTCCGGAGGCATTGAGCACAAATTGCTGATGGGCTATCCGCGGGAAGCTGCGATATATGAAACGGTTTCAAGAGCAGTGCCTAAAGTAAAGAAAGTGAGGCTGACCAGCGGCGGCGGCATGTGGCTGCACTGCGCCTTATCGATAGAAAAGAATACCGATGGCGATCCAAAAACAGCAATGCTTGCAGCATTCACCGGACACACGAGCCTGAAGAGCGTGGTTGTCGTTGATCCGGATGTAGACATAGATAATTTAGAAGATTTGGAATGGGCAATATCTACAAGGTTCCAGCCAAACAAGCTTTTGATTATAAACGAGGCGCGCGGATCAAGCCTGGATCCAAGCGCAAAAGACGGCATGACATCAAAGATGGGCATAGATGCCACTGCTCCGATTTCTGATTCAGGTAGGTATGCCAAAAGCAGGCTGCCAGAGCTTAAGCCACTGCCTGCCGATGTCAAAGCTGATTTGGAGAAGCTACTTGGGGAGAAAAGGTTAAAGGGGTATTCAAAATACATCGCTGATGGCATAGTGACTGTTTTCGGGGATACAACGCTCAGCGAGTTGCGCGGTTACAAGGTTAAGGTTGTAAGGGTTTGAGTGTGTTTTTATGTATCTGACAAAAGACGAAGAAAAAATATTCAACGGCGAAAGAGGTGAGGTTTACCAAAAGGCGATTAAGGTAATAGTAAAAGTAGGCGAGGCTCTTGGTGCTGAAAGGCTTATCGACATTTCAAGCGCTCATGCGTCTGGTCTTTCATACAACAACATTGGCGATCCTGGGTTGGAGTTTCTCGAGGATCTAGCGCGTAAAGGCGCCAAGGCAGCTGTGCAAGCAACGCTAAACCCGATAGGCTACGATACTACAAAACAGGTAATTCCACTGCCCCAGGGCTTTGCCGAGAAACAACTCCGAATAATAAATGCATTCAGGAGCATGGGATTCAACATAACCCTTTCATGCACGCCATACTATTTTAAGATGCCGAATTTCGGCGAGCATCTTGCATGGGGCGAATCGAGCGCAGTAATATACGCAAATACTGCAATAGGAGCCAGGACCAACAGGGAAGGAGGCCCGCTTTCGGTGCTTGCCGCGCTTATAGGCAAGACATACTATGCTGGTCTTCATGTTGACGAGCAGAGAAAACCTAGCATAGTTGTTGACGTAAAGCTCGATGGCGTTACCGATTCAACAGCTGGGTGGCTCGGTCTGAAGATAGGAGAGACAGTAAAAGAAGGCATTCCATATATACGCGTGAAAAATTTGAGCGATTCAGCACTTCGTATAATGCTTGCGGCGATGGCTGCGAGTGGTAGCATAGGTATGGCGTTTGTTGAAGGCATTACGAAGGAGCATGCGGACATTTCAGGTCTAGAAAGAATAGAAATAAATGCTGATGACTTTCCTGGCGCGTTAAGCGCTGCAACAGGTGAAGGAAGTGACCTCTACTTTATTGGTTGCCCTCACGCCAGCATAGAAGATATGCGTGACCTGCTATCGTATTTTGACAAATATGGGCATGTAGCGCGCGGGAAAAGGTTTTGGATAACTACTGGCAGCAACGTGTATAAAGAGGCCGCAGAAAAAGGCATTGCAGACCAGTTACTTGGGCATGGCGCAGAAATAATAGTTGATACCTGCCCTGTTGTCGCTCCGCTTGGCGGCATGTTCAAGAGAATCGCAACTAATTCTGGCAAGTCGTTTTTCTACTTGTCAAAGGTACACGGTTCAACAGTGAGAATAATGAGCAGCGAGATGCTTGTTAAAGAAGCATCAGAAGAGGTGGTAACATGACACTGAAACGCATAGTGGAAGGCAATTTTGATTCTGAGGCGCTTGTTTCTCTTACTCCTATCTCTTTCTTTGGAGATATAGATCCAAATACAGGAGTTGTAAAAGACCAGAACTCAAACATATTCGGAAAAAGCGTAAAGGGCAAGCTGCTGATACTGCCTGGCACACGAGGAAGTACTGTAGGCTCTTATGTGCTTTACGCACTGGCAAAGAACGGCGTTGCGCCTAGCGGTATAATTGTGAAAACCGCAGAGCCGATACTTATTGTAGGCTGCATACTTGGCAATATTCCTCTTGCTTCTGGTCTTACTGATAATTATATAGATGAAAAGATCAGTGGGAAGAGTGTCTTTCTCGACAGTGAGACTGCAGAGTTAGTTGTACGATAGGGCCATTTCAACTGGCTTTTCAATTCAAAATGGCTCGAATGCCAATTGCAAAGCGCGAAAGCAAAAGTCGGGTTTCAGGTAATTGCTTTCTTAAGTTTCTTGGCGCCTTCCAATGAGACATTTATACGCATACAGTTAAAACCAGAGTCTTTCATTGCCTCCTCAAGCCCTTCTGTGTTTATTGCTATTGCTATGCCGCCTCCTCCGCCTCCGCTGAGCTTTGCTCCGTAAGACCCATTTTTTCTAGCAAGCTCTACTGCTTTGTCAAGTCCTGTGCTCGAAACTCCAAGCGTTTTCAGAAACTCATGATCTTTGAACATTTCTTCTCCTAACAGTTTGATGTCGCCTTTTGTAAGCGCTAGCAAGCCTGCCTTTGTGCAAGCCTCTATCTTGTTCAGCGTGCGTTCAGTCTCTGCCTTTTTATGCTCCATCAGATACGCAACGTGACCTACTGTTTCAGCTGTGCTTTTCTTGGGCCCTGTGTCTATTGCCAGTAGCTTCAGCTCAACGTTTGAATTTAACTTTTTTGCTCCCTCTTCATGCGAATAAGTTACGAAGCCACCTAAGTATGACGTATTTATGTCTATTCGACCGGCGCCCTCACTCCTATGCATGACTATTTCACCTATCCTAGCAAGCTCTACTGATTCTTGGTCGCTGCTTCCTGTTTCTTCAAGCAGCGCAACGGCCATTGCCGTCGAAAGTGCGGCGCTGCTAGCAAACCCCTTTTTAATGGGTATTTTTGAGCGCAATACAATCCTCTTGAAATCTATTCCGAATTCGGCGTTTGCAGAAGCAAGTATAGTGGCAAACGGAAGAAAATTGGCATAAGCACTATTGTTTGCAACATATTCTTCTATGCTTTTTCTCGACATAAAAGACCTGTAGAGTTTGTTGAGCTCGTCTATGCTGAATTTTTTCTTCTCGCCAATATCAGCAAGCTCTATCAAAAAGCCACTGCTGTCTTCAGCGTGCGCAGTAGCGTATATGTTTATTGCCATTGCCAAAGAAAGTTTGCCATACACTACCGCATGCTCTCCTAGGAGCTTTATTACGCCTGGCGCACTTGCTTCAATTTCCATAAGTAAAAATCGAAATGTAACTATAAATATAATAAGGTAATATTGAGAAAGTAATAAATATAAGAAAAGAGTGTTTTATGCTCTATTCGTAAGGTAAGCGTATGTTACAGGATGACGCACGGCAGCAAGTTGTGCTTGTTGATGAGAATGATAGGCAGATTGGCGTAGCAGACAAGCTCGCTGCGCACCGAAACGGAGCACTATTGCATAGGGCATTCTCTATATTCATATTCAATAGCAAGGGCCAGACCATGCTTCAGAAAAGGGCCCTCGGAAAATATCATTCTGAAGGAAAGTGGAGCAATACCTGCTGCTCGCATCCAATGGTTGGCGAAAGCGTGCTAGCAGGCGCGCACAGGCGCCTTAAGGAAGAGATGGGCTTCGATTGCAATCTTTCAGAGATGTTCTCTTTCACCTATAAAGCAGATGTTGGAAACGGTTTTACAGAATGGGAATATGATCATGTAATCTTCGGAATTTATGATGGCGAGCCCAAGCTCAACAAGCAAGAGGCGTCTGATTATTCTTGGGTAAACCTAGACGACCTAAAAGCAGATATTGAAAGAAACCCAGAAAAGTATACGCCTTGGTTAAGAATATGCATTGCTAAAGTCGTATCTGCCTATGGCACATTTGCAAAAAATAACGGCAAAAATAGGTAATGCCTTGGTAAAAAATTCAAATGCTGAATTAATCAAGCGATTGCATTATGGCAGTGCGAAGAGAGGATATCTTGGCAAAGAAGTTGTTGATGTAAAGCTGCACAAAGGAATGACAGTTAAGCAGCTTTTGGAATCAATGCGCTACATAGGAGGCTTCTCTGCTCAGCATATGATTTATGGAATAGAAATACTGCAGCGCATGATCGACGATAAACGCTCATTTAATTTTATATCTTTTCCTGCTGATATAATAGCGACAGGCCTCCGCGGCGTCATAGCAAGCTCGTTAAAGTATTTTGATGCTGTAATAACAACTGGCGGCACAATAGACCATGACCTTGCGCGTTCTTTTAGCGGCAAGTACAGGTTAGGAAGCTTTTATGCTGATGATGCAGAGCTTCACAAGGCAAACATTTATCGGCTTGGCAACGTGTTTATAGGGCAAAAGGATTATGGAATGGAAGTTGAGAAGCACTTCTATGAAATAATGAACAAGATTTACGAGCATAATTCCAAAAAAGAATACAGTGCCAGCGAACTGCTTTATGAGTTTGGCAAGCATATAAGTGATGATGGCTCAATACTAAGGCAGGCTTACCTTCATAACGTACCTATATTTGCACCAGGCATCCTTGATGGCGCATTCGGCACCCATCTCTCAATCTTTTCGCAGAATCACGATTTCAAGCTCAATCTCATAAAAGATGAGCTAACGCTCAGCAACATAGCCTTTGACAACAAAGTCACAGGCGCATTCATGGTAGGCGGGGGCATAAGCAAACATCATGTGATATGGTGGAATCAATTCAAAGGTGGTCTTGATTATGCGGTATATATAACAACGGCAACCCAGTTTGACGGCAGCCTATCTGGTGCAAGGCTGAGCGAAGCGGTATCGTGGGGCAAAGTAAAAGAGCATGCAGCGTATGTGACAATAGACGGTGACGCCACAATAATAATGCCGTTCATGTTTGCCGCAGCGTCGCTTGTGTAGGTGCTTATTTGATCGAAAAACCCAACATAATATTTGTCATGCTCGACACAATGCGCGCCGACTATTTGAGAATGTATTCTGGTTCTTTATATCTGCCTGTAATCGAGAACGTTGCAAAAAACGGAGTGATATATGAGAATGCAATAGCCCCAGGTACATATACTGCACCGTCACATGCATCGTTATTTCTCGGAAAGAGGGTAAAGCACATCAAAATATTTTCAAAAGATTTATTCAATGCATATGACAAAAACATAGATCCGTTCGTAGAACACGTGCACTACTTGACGAATACAGATGTCACAGTCGCGGCAAAGCTTAAATACTTAGGTTATAAGACCGCACTCTTCTCAAACAATCCTTTCCTGTCGAGGGGCACCAATCTTGCTAACGGCTTCGATTATGTAAACAACATCTGGTTAGATGACAAAATCGCGAAAAACATGCTTACAAAACTCGAGCTTGGCATAGTCGCCAATAAAAATCTGAGAAGTGGATTTATAAACTTGTCATATATGATTTCAAGGCTTGTCACCCAAAACAAACTCGATGAACTTTATCTATTGTTAAAACGCAAGCTTGATGCGCATTTTGCCCAAAAATATGGCTTTTTCAAGCTCGATGCCGGCGCACGCAAGACGAATGCGAAAATTAAAAGATACGTTGAACACACTGAAAACACAGGCAATTTCATATTTGTAAACTACATGGAAGGCCACGAAGGTTATCCTACGAACCTTGTCGGTAATGGCCATGCTGAGATAGATCAGGAGAAATGGCTCTACCTTGCAGGGCTTTCTGATTATTCAGGCGTCAAGATAATAAGCAAGGCATATGAGAAGCGGCTTGCATACTTAGATTCGAAAGTAGGAGAGCTTCTGTCAGTACTCAAAAGCTCAGGCATACTTGACAATGCAGTATTGATCCTCGCAAGCGACCATGGCCAAGCGTTTGCAGAGCACGGGCTTATGTACCATAACATGTTTCCATTCCAGGAGCTTGCGCATGTTCCTTTGATAACTGCAAGATTTATTGACGGCAAGCAGGTACATTCCAAGGAGCGTGTTGAAAAGCCAGTTAGCCTTTCCGCATTGCATCAATCAATTCTCGACATAGGCACCGCGTTTGCTGACGATATAAATGGCAACCTGCGTGCAGACAATTTCGTATTCTCAGAGCATGTCGGCATAACTGAATTCTGGGATTTAGGCCTGCTCAACAAGCTCAAAAAGAGATCTGTTTACGCTAGCAAAATATATGCTGCAAAGAAAAGGCTCAATACCTTTGCCACTGCAGTATACTATCGTGGATTCAAGCTGATCATTTACAAGGATAAACGCTTAGAGTTGTATGATTTAAAAGCAGATCCTGGTGAAACAGAAAACATAATTTCACGCAACAGAAGCATTGCTCATAAGCTGCTTGCTGCAGAGCATGCAGCGTGAAGCAATACAATCAATACAATCATGTGATAAAATGTCTAGTTACTTTGTTACATCAGAGAGCGTTACTGAGGGGCATCCGGACAAGGTCGCTGATCTTGTTTCCGACTCTGTGCTGGATGCAATATTGGAAAAAGATCCTGTAGCGCATGTTGACTGCGAAACGCTGATTATGCAGGGAATGGTTGTCGTTACAGGCCAAATAAGCACTAGCGCGCACGTCAACATACCATCAGTAGTGAGAGATACGCTTAAGCGCATAGGCCTCGACGATGCAAAAGACGGGCTCGACTGGGCAACTTGCGGCGTTGTGGTGTCAATCGAGGAACAATCGCAAGACATAGCTCTAGGAGTCAAAGAAACAAACGGTGCTGAGCTTGGCGCCGGCGATCAGGGGTTTGTCTTTGGATATGCATGCAAGGAAACACCAGAACTTATGCCTATGCCTATAATGCTGGCGCATGCGCTGGTAAGGCGGCTTACTGAGTGCAGAAAAAATGGCACAATACCTTATCTTAGACCGGATGGAAAGTCACAGGTAACAGTGGAATATGTTGATAACAAGCCAAAGAGGGTAAGCGCAATAGTAATTGCTGCACAGCACGATGCAAACGTGAGTATAAGCAAGGTAAGGAGCGACATTAAAAACAAAGTTATCAAAAAGGTAATTCCTTCGACAATGCTTAGCAGTAGCACCAAGATAATAATAAACGGGACTGGCAGATTTGTAATAGGAGGCACATTGGCAGACTCCGGTCTTACCGGCAGGAAAACAATTGTTGATGGCTATGGTGGCATTGGCAAGTCAGGCGGAGGCTGCTTCAGTGGAAAAGATCCTACAAAGGTAGACAGATCTGGTGCATATTACGCTAGGTATATAGCAAAGAACATTGTGGCTTCTGGCCTTGCCGATGTGTGTGAAGTGCAGATAGCATATGCAATAGGACAAGCAGAGCCTGTAGGCTTTTACGTAAAAACAGAAGGCACAGGCAAGCTCAGCGACGAAGAACTTGCAAAAATAATAAAGAAGCATTTTGACATGAGGCCAGCAGCTATTATAAAAGAGCTTAATCTGAGGCGACCAATATACAGAGAGACAGCAGCCTATGGGCATTTCGGCAGAAAAGGGAAGGGCTTCACTTGGGAAATAACCGACAAGGCAGAGCTATTGAGCAGGTATCTGCCCAAGCAATAACAAGAAGCTTGAAAAGAATAAGATTGACTAGGAAATGCAAGCTAGGAAATGCAAGCTATGAAATAGTAACCTCTATTTGTACTGAATCTGGCACAGGTATACGCATTACCTGCCTGAGCGACTGGTCGCTGCCATCTATCTCTACAAGCCACTTATGCACGCGCATCTCCCAGTGATCATAGGTATCTGAGCCGTCACCACAAGGAGTCTTCCTTGTCGCAATTATCATGTGCTTTGTAGGCAATGGCACTGGCCCTTTATACTTTACGCCTGTGCCCTTTGCTATATCTATTATCTGCTTTGAAACGTCTCTTGCAGCTTCTTTGGAGCGGCTTATAAGTTTTATTCTTGCTATTGTCGTTGCTTCACCGTTTAGTTTTCAACCCTGCCTTTTGACCACATCAAGCACTATGCCTGCAGCAACAGTTCGGCCCATGTCCCTTACTGCAAACCTGCCAAGCTGTGGAAAGTCGCTGTATTTCTCGATGACCGTTGGCTTTGTAGGTTTTACCTTTACTATCGCTACGTCACCGTTCTTTATGAATTCTGGATTCTTCTGCAGTGTTTGGCCTGTCTTAGGATCTTTCTTTTCTACTATTTCAGAGATAGTGCATGCAACTTGCGCTGTATGTATGTGAAATACAGGGGTATAGCCCGGCGCTATTGCCGTAGGATGGTTCATCACGACAATCTGAGCCGTAAACTCATCAGCTACCGTGGGCGGGCTGCTTACAGGACCAACCACATCTCCCCTTTTCAAGTCCTTCTTTTCAACCCCTTTTATGTTAAAGCCAATGTTGTCGCCAGGCTCTGCCTGCTGCAACGCCTGATGGTGCATCTCTATGCTCTTTACGTCGGTCTTTATACCAGGTGGCATTATTATGATTAGGTCTCCAGGTTTCATAACTCCTGTTTCAACCCTGCCTACAGGCACAGTGCCGAATCCCGAGACTGAATAAACATCTTGCAAAGGCAACCTCAACGGCTTGTCAAGTGGCTTCTGAGGCAGAACAAAAGTATCAAGTGCCTGGAGCAACGTCGGGCCAGAATACCATGTCATCTTGTCTGATGGCTTTGCTACGTTGTCGCCTTGCAGTGCTGAATAAGGCACAAATAACATTTTGCTAACGTCATACCCTATCGACTTAAGCAGCGTGCTTACCTGTGTCTTTACATCGTCGAACTTAATCCTGTCATAGCCTACTGCATCCATCTTGTTTATGCCTATTACCATCTGGCTTATTCCAAGGACTTTTGCAAGGTATGCATGCTCCCTTGTCTGTGGCTGTATGCCTTCAGTAGCAGATACCACAAGCACAGCAGCGTCTGCTTGGCTTGTGCCTGTTATCATGTTCTTTACGAAGTCCCTGTGGCCCGGTGCATCAATTACAGTGAAATAATATTTTGGCGTTCGGAATTCCCTTTCGGCGATATCTATGGTCATGCCTCTTTCTCGCTCTTCCTTAAGCTCGTCAGTTACATAGGCGAATTCCAAAGTAGCCTGATTGTACTTTGCCTCCTCGTCTTTTAACTTTCTAAGCTCTTGCTCATTTACTGCTCCGGTTTCATAAAGGAGCCTTCCGACTGTAGTTGACTTGCCATGGTCTATATGGCCTATGAAGATTAAATTCATGTGCGGCTTTTCTGCCATAAAATCTCCCTTAAACATAAGTAGTTTTGGCTTTTAATTGCTTTCATATTGCTTCTATAATCAGTTAGTTTACAGCTATGACATTCAACGATAAATTTATTTCTAATACATATAAATATCTTTGCATATTTTCTTCGTCTGCAATGCCAAGTTTAATTTCGCATTGCCTATTGAAAACTGCCAATTTTCTTTATCTGCTCTTCGGTTAGCTTGCTAAAGAGTGGTGCCAGATCAGAAAGATCGAGCTTCCTGCCTGCAATGTCTTCTTGCAGATTATCTAGTTTATGCTCAGTAGCGAAGAATCTGCATATTCTGTCGCTCGAATCCGGCATGAAAGGATATAGCAGAATGCCTATGTCATGCGCAAGCTTTGCGCAGGCAAAAACAACGCCATCTGTATCTTGGTTTTGATTTTTAAGCGCTTTCCACGGTTCTTTGGCGCTCATAAACTCATTTCCCATGGATGCGATTGCAACAACTGAACGCAGGGCTTCACGCATTTGCAAGTGCTCAAAATAATCGACGTATCTTTTCTCTTCCTGTGCGACATTTTCAAGCAGCGCTTCTACGTCATCGTCATGTGCTCCTGCAACTGGTATTGTGCTTGAGAAATTGGTCTTTATGAAAGAGAGCGTTCTGTGCACAAAGTTGCCGATTATGTCATTAAGCTCATTGTTTATGGCCTGTTCAAGCACCTCTACTGTAAAGTCAGTGTCTGCGGTTTCAGGCAGTATAGAAGCCATGGCAAAGCGCCAGTATTCGCCAGGCAAGGCCTCTAATGCTTCTTCAAGATTCATGCCTATGTGCCTGCTTTTCGAGAACTTCATGCCATGCCACATGAGAAATTCATACGCATAAATAGTTGTGGGCATAACATAGCCTAGGTTGCTGCCCATCAATATAGCGGGCCACATCAACGTATGCGGCTCTATATTATCTTTGCCCATGAACTGAACGAGCTTTGTGTTGCTGCCAAGCCAATACCGCTCTGCAGTCTCCTTATCGTGCTCATAGGTTATTCCTATATAGCCAATGAGTGCATCGAACCAGACATAAAATACCTTATCTTCATAGCCCTGCTTTGGCACTGCAAAGCCCCACGCGGTATCGCGCGTTATCTCTCTATTCTTAAGTCCTTTCGCTATGTAGCCTTCGCTGTTGTTTATCGCGTTTTTGCTCCAGTTGTTCTTTGCGCCGTTTTCTATAAACTGCTTTATCCTATTTTGCAGTGTTTCCAGGTTCAGCGCAAGGTTTTTTACTTGTTTGAATGTTATGTCGCTCTTTCCGCAGATGTTGCAATGAGGATTAATAAGCTCCTTAGGCGTCAAAAGCCTGCCGCAGTTGTCGCACTGGTCTCCGCGCGCGTGTTCATATCCGCAGTATGGGCACGTGCCTTCGATAAACCTATCAGGTATGAATCTCTTATCTATGTTGCAATAAGGTTGTTCGCTAACTGACTCTGTTAAAAAGCCATTGGAATCCAAGGCGTTGAAGATTTTGTAAACTATAATCTTATTTTGTTCTGTGCCTGTCCTGCCGTAATGCGTAAACGTGCAGCTGTATTTCTCAAGTATCTGCTTTAGTCGTTCATGGTTCTTGTCGGCAAGCTCCTTTGCAGCAGTGCCCTGCTTCAGCGCGGCAATTTCTATGGCTGAGCCGTGCTCATCAGAGCCACAGATAAATATTGCGTCTTCGCCTTTTAACATGAGATACTTGTAGTAAATATCAGCAGGCAGTATGCTGCCTACAAAATTGCCCAAGTGGATCATGTCCTGTACATACGGCAGTGCTGAAGTTATTATTTGCATGCAAAAAATTCTCAATTGTATTTTATAAGCGTATATGCAAATATGTAGTTAAACGCACTTCAAGTATATCTAAGATTTATAGAAGCTATTTCCTGCGTTGTATAGCCATACATTGGAACAGTGTAGTTTAACCAAAGGTAGCCTATAAACGAATTCCCAACCGGGCCCTTGTCTATGCCACCAGGTCCGTAGCAGTAAACGCTGAATGACTGCGCTGTGCCGCTGTACATGTTAATGCCTGTTCCGGGTGCGCTATTCGTTGGATAATAAGCAACAGAATTTGTCACGTATATGTTGCCGAACATCGGTCTGTTTCCTGTTGAATTTGCAAGCGAAGAGCACGAAAGGCCGTGCACTACTATAGGCGTGCCTATTGCCTGTGCCAGGTTTATTGTTAGAACGCCGCTTGTGTTTATTGCATAACTTTGGCAGGCGAAGCCAGGCGCCGGGCTGCATGTTGAAGTGGAAAGCACAGGCGTGAGGAATGAAATTTTAACAATGACAGCTATCGCTATCGAAATTACTATAAGTGCTATGCCGTATGACATTAAAAAGTCTATAGCCGCTTGCAGGCGCATTGTCATCAACTAAGACAATAGATTTTCATGCTTTTATTACTTTTTACTGTGTTGCACTGTGCAAGGCGCAAGCAACGCTATTTATTTATATCTTTTCTTAGAAATACGTATTGCTGTTTCTCCCGCAATCACTGCAATTTGCAGGAGGGATTTACATGCTTGAAGACAAATACCCTGAATTTGAGAAGTTCTTATCAGAGAACAAGGCCAAGCGCAAGTTTAAACAAACAGTAGAGCTTGCAATAAACTTCAAAGGCATAGACTTCAACGAGCAGAGCAACAGGCTTAACCTTTCTATAACACTTCCTAATGGCAGAGGAAAGAGCAACAAAGTAGCAGTATTCGCCACAGAAAAGGATATTATAGAAGACGCAGGCAAGAGCGGAATAAGGGTCATAAGCGGAGAAGAACTTATGAGTATAGCAAACGACAAGCAAAAGCTTAACGACCTGCTTGCATACGACCTGCTTGCACAAGCCAGCCTAATGCCGACTATAGCAAGGCAGTTGGGCCAGTTTCTAGGGCCTAAGGGCAAGATGCCAAAGCCCATACTGCCAGGCAACAGCATAAGCAAAATCGCAAAAGAAAGTGCACAACAGATTGTAATAAAAAGCAGTGGCAAGTTCCTGCCCACTGTGCATTGCACTGTAGGCACTGAGGACATGGAGCCTTCACAGATATTCGAAAACATAAAAGAAGTGCTTAACACGATAGCAAGTAAGGTGAACACAAACAACATAAAATCAGTTTACGTAAAGCTCACAATGAGCAAGTCAGAGAGGCTGATATGATGCAAAAAAGGCAAAAAGAGGCGCTTGTAAGAAGCCTTAAAGAAGGTATTGCAAAGAGCAAAACAGTTGCAATAATGCCTATAAATGGCATGCCAGATGCGCTCTTGCAAAAGGTGCGCAACCAGCTTAGAGACAGTTCAAAAATCATAGTTACAAGGAAAACATTGCTTTCGCGAGTACTGATCGGCAATTTAAGCCCACTTGCTGAGAGCATGCAGGGAAACGTGGCGCTTGTTCTAAGCGACCTTAGCCCGTTCGAATTGCATAAGAGAGCCAGCGCCAACAAGCTAGAGCTTATTGCCAAGCCCGGCCAAACGGCCCAAAATGACATAGTTATAAAGGCAGGCGAAACCAGCGTTGCGCCAGGCCAGTCCGTTACAGAGCTTAAAGCCGCAGGCATAGACGTGCAGATACAGAAAAACAAGGTAGTGATCGCGAAGGACAAGGTAGCAGTAGAAGCAGGCAAGCGTGTAAGCTCAGTTATAGCAAACGCGCTCAAAATACTCGGAATAAAGCCGTTTTTGGTAAGCGCCACAATAAGTGCGGCTTACTCTGAAAACGTACTTTTCAGCAGACAGGCTCTCAGCATTGATGAGGCATTCGCAACAAATGAAATAGCGAAGTCTTTTGCGGAGGCAAACAGCCTAAGCATAGGCATAGGCTTTGTCACGCAGTACAATGCAGGCTATTTTATAAGCAAGGCACATGCCGAGGCGCTCGCACTAGGCATTGCGGCTAAGGTTCCAGAACCAGAGATCACGAAGCTGCTTTTGGCTGGCGCAGCGGCACAAGCCAATAAGATTAATTCGGCGATAGGTAATTCCCCTTCGGCAAGCGCATGAATCGAGCAAAGATATTTATAGTCATGCTAAATAATAGTATTGTCGGAAACGGCTAGCCTGCGGACGCAGGTTAAACGCTCGCAGAGGATTATGCCTCTGACATAAGCAAGCATGTTTATTGAAGCGAGAAGCTCCAAACAAGCAGACGTGGCGTAAGCTAAGTCTGTAAGTCGGGGTAGTTAACTAATGTTGCCGCAAAGCAATAATGCAAATACTATTGGCGTAGAACCAGCGCCAAGCAGCAATGATGTTAAAACATGAAAAGGTGAAAATGATGGAATACATATATGCAGCACTCTTGCTCGATTCGCTGGGCAAGGAAGTAAGTGAGGAAAACCTCAAGAAAGTCGTTGAGGCAGCGGGCCAAAAGCCCGATGAAGCAATGGTCAAATCTGTTGTTAACTCGCTAAAGGGCGTTAATATAAAAGAAGTTATAAAGAACGCCCAAGTGCAGCAGGTACAGCCTGCGGCAGCTCCTGCGGCAGGAGCCCAACAGGAAAAGAAAGAGGAGAAAAAAGAGGAAAAGAAGAGCGAGGAAGAGGCAGTAGGAGGCCTAGCAAGCCTATTTGGCTGAGCAGCAACGAAACAAGTAGTAAATCAACGAACATCACGAAAACAATTAAAGGCGTTCTTTACACTATTATAAAAGTGAGCGGTAAACTCTATCATTCAGATAGTGAATGTTTTAGTGTGATATAATGCAGGTATATGTAGAAAAAGAACATTGCACTGGTTGCCAGCACTGCAAGGACGTTTGTCCTGTTGCAGTCTTCGAAATGAAGCCCAGAAAAATAAACGGAGCTATAAATCCTGATGTTAATACAGACAAGGCACCGCCAGAGCATCAGTGGACTGGCAAGGTGGACCAGGCATCTTACAATAAATGGATTAATGTGCAAGACGGTCACAGGCATTTTGCCGATGACAACGACGGTACAAGTGGCGGCATATCTGTGGCTGTAAATGGCGAAGCGTGCATACTCTGCCAGGCATGCCTTATTGAATGCGAAGGAGAAGACATTGTCATAACCGATGACAGCGGCAACGTGTATAGGGCTATTTACAAGTAACGTTCTATTGCTAATAACGTCTGCAAACAAAATACAAGGATTGCTACTACGAACAGGCGCTCGAAACGCTTGCGTTTGTAGCTTTGTTCTTGTTTTTCTTGTTCTTCTTGTTGTTCTTGTTTTGCCTTTATGCCGTCTATTGCTTATTGCTGGGAAAACTCCCTGATATGCCTTTGCCTTATCTGCTTTATTGTCTGCCATTTCTGCCTTATATATGCTTGAAGCTCTTTGTTGTCCAAATTTTCCTTTAGCGCACTTATCGTGAAATGATCTGAAGGATAACCAGAGCCGATATTCAGGCCAAGCTCCTGTGTCATTCTTTCTATTTCCCTATCTCTAATTACCTTTGAGATTATGCTAGATGCAGACACTACCGGGTATTTCACGTCAGCCTTGTGTTCAGCAGTAACCCTTATAGTGCTTGCGCTCTCATGCGTGTTTTTTGCTTTTGCTCTGGCAGTGATTAGTTGTTTCTTGGAGAACATGCCTATACGCACGCCAAACCGCCATGGCAGCACGTCAGGCGAGTCTATATACAACTTCTTTACATCACTGTTTAAAGCGTCAACGAGCTTTGCGAAATGCAAAGCTTCAAGCTCGTTTAGCGATATGCCGCTCTGCATGTTTGCATTTATTTCCTCGTTGCTTATCATATAGTAAACTACTTCTTCTGCTGTGTTATATATTTCATCAAAAAGGAACTCTCGCTGTCTTTTTGTTAGTTGCTTGGAATCTCTTACCCCTATTTCAGCGAGCCGTTTCTCTCGATCTTTACCTATGACTACAAGGCTCACTACAAGCGGGCCAAGCACGGCACCTCTGCCTGCCTCGTCGCCCCCTGCAATCATCACAAAAACACCAATAAACATTATCAATAAAGTCTTTTATTAGTGAGCGCAAGAGGCAAAAGAATAAAATTAAAATAAAATTAGAAAGATTAGCTTAGGTTTTTCCTATCAACCATTATGTAATCATTTACCGCTATTACGCTATCGTACGAAACGTGGAGCTTGCCATCTTTTATTTCAAGCTTTTTCACAAAATCGCTATCGGGATTTGGCTCCACTACAAGCGTAGTGAGCTTGCCAGTAACTTCGTTAAGCTCAGCATCAAGGAATTTCCCAATGTCCATGCCATCAGAAGTTACAACCTCTTTCCCAATAAGCTGTTCAGCAATTACATACTTTACCATTTTATCACCGGTGCCTCCTTATTTAATACCACAAAAGGTTTATTAATGTTTTTTATACTCTGTGTTTTTGAAATTCAGGGATTTATAAGTCAAACCACTTCAACAATTGCCTTTTTCTTTACTGCGTTAAGCACGTGGCCATAGTCGCGATAGTGTATGAAAGCAGTAAGCGAGAGCGTATATTCGCCTTTGTCAGTACCAGCATCGCCATAAATGTCTATGCTTGTCTGCTTCTCCTCGTTAGGCGCAATCTGGCCAAGCCTAACCTCTTTCTCCTTTGATATGCCAGTTTCATCTAGGCTTAGGCCCTTCGGCACTTCTACAACAACCGAGCTAAGCGTCGGCTCAGCTGTCAAATTCTTTAGGCTGATGAACATGCGCAGAGAATTCTTCTGGTTTGCATAAAGCCTGTACGGAACAAACTCAGTAGAAATCCTGTACGGCACAGCTTTCGTAAGCTCCTCGGCAGCGTTCTTCTTTCCAAAAAGGCCAAACAACTTAACCATATAATCAAATTACATAATTCACTAAATTATTTAACGCTTGCTGAGCAGCATGTTTTGCTCTGCATATGCGTTCAAATGCATCTATTCTTTTATCGACTCAAGGAGGCTCAGCAAGTTCCATATTACGGTTCGCGCATACGGCGGCAAGTTTACATCGTTGCTTACCTCATCTATCTGGTATATTGCTGTTGATGCGCGCACAGTATAGCTGTCTTCCTGCTTCTGTAAGGATTTCTTTGCAAGGTCAAGCGCGCTCTTAACATTCTTAGGCACGCTGTTGTCGCCAAGAAGTATGTCTATTTGCTGTTTTGCCTGTTCCACGATTTCATCAAATTTTGCATTGTTGTTCATAATCTCACCTTTTAATCGGGCCCGGTGGGATTTGCATAAGCAAACACAAGCCTGCTTATTTTGAACCCACGGCCATCAGCTTAGAAGGCTGCCGCTCTGTCCAAGCTGAGCTACGGACCCTCTTTATTATATGCCAAAGAGGTTTCTAATAGTTTGCGCTATCCCGTTAGCAACGGCTTCTTTATCGAGATTTTTGATCTTTGCAATTTCATCTACTAATTTAACAATCTCTGCCGGAGATTTTCCCGCCACTGGCGAGTCAGTCTCAACAGCGATGTTATTAATGTCGAGCAAGCTTATAATCTTTTTCCTTCTTTTATCAAGAAACGGCGGCACAGAAATAATATAGCCTTCGTCAGCAAGTTCCTTTGCCTGTGCCTCATTGCCTTCGAAAAAATGAAACATCGCTTTGGCAGGCCTTTCCTTATGCACTATCTCAATTACTCTGTCAATGGTTCCGCGCGAGTGTACAACGATAGGCAAACCTAGCCCGTTTGCCACTTCTATCTGCTTTGTAAACACGCTTTCCTGCGAGTGCATGTTGCAAATCCCAGAATCTGCTGTATGCACATCAAGTCCTATCTCGCCTATTCCCACTACTCTCTTTTTGTTTGCAAGAGCAATCTGCTTTATTTCGTTTACAAACGGCGCGTCTTTGCAAGCGAAGTCAGGGCCTATGCCTATTGTTGCAAATACATATTTCATATCTGCTAGCGAAATGCATTCAGCACAGTCTTTTGCGCTGTCTCCTGAACAGACAAGCACGCTAACTCCAGATGCTGCTGAATCAATTATTGTCTTTTTTGGTTCGCTAAACAAGTTCAAGTGGCAGTGTGCGTCTATGTACATTTTTGCACCATTTTTGCACCATTTATGCACCATTTATGTATTATTGCAAACAGGCTTTTGGAAGAGCCAGTAAACGCCATTG
>JAVYWZ010000007.1:0-41482 GCA_038877255.1 Candidatus Micrarchaeaceae archaeon
CTCAAAAGGCGTAAAAGACGAGCTAATCAGGCTTTCAAAAAGCAGGAAGCAGATAAGCATTGCTGCAGGATCGGCGTTAAAGGAAATAGCCGCTAACGGCGTAAAAGTGCTCCCGAGCACAGCTGTTCCTGATGCCTGGCTTTTGAATGTTGCAGGCAGTGGTATTTTCATTTGCACTAACGACATTGCATTGAAGCGCAAGTTAAGGAAGAAAGGAGCAAATGTATTTAGTATAACGCGAAGTGGAAAGATTTTATAATATCAAATCTTCCAGACGTGTGCTAATCGATTACTGTAAAGATTTGCTTTAATAATAGGGAACAGCGAAAAAGTCGCATACTATGTAATTCGATTTTATCAACAGAATACGCCCTTGCGAAAAGATTTATAAGGCATATTAAACATATAATTAAGCAATTCTGTCTGATTTTAGGCATGGTGATTATTTGTATTATGTAACAACAGTGAAAGACACTGTAAGCATACCCCCTAAGTACATAGGCAAAGACATAACCGACTCTGCAGCTGATATACTTAGAAACAAGTACGAGCGCACAATGGACAGGTCACTGGGCCTTATACTCGCGATATTCAATGTAAGGGATATAAGCGAGGGCTACATACTGCCAGAGGATCCGAATACGCGTCATAAGGTCACTTTTGACGTGCTTTCTTTCTCAACAGAGGTCGAGGAAGTTGTTGTCGGCGAGATTTCAGAGCTCGTTGAGTATGGTGCATTCGTGAGAATTGGTCCTATTGATGCACTTGTGCACCTTTCGCAGATAACAACAGATTTTGTGAGCTTCGATAGAAAATCAGGCATTCTTACATCGAGAAGCCTTGGCCGCAGCCTTAAGAAAGGCGATGTTGTTTATGCAAAAGTATCAACAGTCAGCATGGGCAATTCAGTGCAATCAACTAAGATAGCGCTAACCATGCGCCCCGAAGGCCTAGGCAAGCTCGAATGGCTTTCAGAAACTGCAAAGGGCGCAGGCAGGGTCAAGAAGCCGAGGCACAGGAAGTAGGTGCTCGAATGGAAAAGGCATGCCTTAATTGCAGGCACATAATATCGCAAGGCGACGTCTGCCCTATCTGTGGTGGCACAAAGTTTACAAGCAAGTGGAGCGGCTATGTTGTAATACTTAATGTAGAACGTTCTGAAATTGCGAAAAAACTTGGCATTAGCGTCAATGGCGTTTATGCTTTGCACATACAGGAAAAAAGCTAGGTGTCTGCTCTATTCGCTAAACGAATTAGTTTAATTGATTGCTTTTTTGCTCTTTCTCTTTGCTTTGTTCAGCAGGCCTTTCGTAAATGTCTAGTATTTCGACCTTGTTTATGTTTGGCATGTACTTGAAGATGTAGCTTGGCAGTACGCTTTTCCGCGCTTCATACTCTTCGTTCTTCTCCTTTTCGTCAAGCTCTACGTGCGCCGTACCGTTTGTTATGCTTGCTGTACTCACTTTAGTGCCAAGCTTTTCAGCAACCGCTTTAATTCGGTCTATGTCACTGTCTATTTTTTCAACTACCTTTATCTCGTAAGTCAGCCTCTCGCCTGCAAGCTCGTTATTCTCATCCACTACTACCCTGCCAGAGTTAACGCTCTTTACAATGGCTTCAACGCCGTCTATGTCTAGATGCATGCCCTGATATGGGTCTATGTTTCTTTTCTTGAAGTCGGAAATCGGGATAATGCGCACAAGTTTGGGGTCTCGCTCCCCAAAAGCGTCTTTAGGCTCTACTACTATTTTCTTCTCCTCGCCTAATGACATGCTGCGCAGAGCCTCTTCAACACCTTTTATTGTGTCGTGCTTGCCTATCACAACAAGCTGCGGCGCATACTTTGCCTGTTCTTCATATATGCCATTTTCTCTTGCAAACCCCTCTTTTGTAGTGCTCAAAAGTTTATTGTCAGCATTGCGCCATACCGAGTAATCTACTTTTACAAAGTCTCCATCTGCGAAAGCCAATCAATCGCCTCAATGGTTTATTATTTATTCTTATATTTTAATAAGCATATTGCAACTGATCGCATGGAGAAGAAAAAGCTTATAGAGTTCATAGGCTCGTTGTTTGTGGCGATAATATTCATTTCGTCTTATGCTGCCTATGGCATGGGCAGTTCCAGCAGCAACAGCGCGAGCAAGAGCAAGGCAACAAATAGCACGCAACTGATTTATGGCATAGCGTTCACCAACGCAACAATAACAAATTACACTAATGTATTTTCCATAGCGACAAACTGCATAGGCAAGAGTGCGTTAAAGCTCAACGAGACGCTGGATGCGATGCTTGCAAACGGTTCTATAGCCGAGTATTACCAAAGTTCTCCTAATGTTTTTTCAGTTGATTCAGGCAACGAGAGCGCGAACAGCATCCTGCATTACATATATAATTCATTTAACTGTGTCAACATTACAGCAGGCGCAGAAATTGAGCTTCCATATAACGCTAGTTTTTATTTTGGCGCATTGGGCCGCAGCATTAAGCTAGCAATACCTAATGCTTTGCGCATGCATTCTGTAGCAATGTACTTTTCTCCAAATGTAAGCAATATTAATGTGTCAATAGGGGCGCTTTCCAGCGAATACGGTATTATAAAGAATGTCAGCGTTAGCATCATAAAGTAATGGTGAAGCAGTGTTAAGCGACGAAACAAGAGCACTCGCCTTGAAGTTTGCAGTGAAGAATGCCATTGATTATGGAAAGGCAAGCGCCATGCCCGTGCTGAATAGGCTTCTTGCAGAGAACCCTGAGCTTAAAGCCGAGCTTGAAGATGTAGAAAAAGCAGTGGCAGAGATAGTTAATAAAGTAAACAGCATGGGCAAAGGCGAGCTGCTTGAGGCATACGCGCCTTACAAAGAGGAATTTGAAGCCAAGGAGCAAAAAAAGAAAGAGCTTACATCTGCACCGAACATGGAGCTTGAGGGCGCTGTTTTAGGCAATTTTGCAGCAAGATTCCCGCCAGAGCCTAACGGCTACATGCACATAGGCAACGCAAAGCAGGCTTTCCTGAGCCAAGAATTCGCAAAAAAGTATAAAGGCAAGCTTTTCCTTTATTTTGACGATACAAATCCGGACAAGGATACGCAGGAATTCGTAGACGCTATAAAGCGGGATACGCAGTGGCTTGGCATAAAGTTTGATGGCGAGTACTATGCTAGCGATATGATAGAGCAGATATATGCATATGCAAAGCAGCTTCTTGAAAAGGGAAATGCTTATGTCTGTTTCTGCGAAAAAGAAACGATAAACAAAAATAGGGCTGAGCAGCGCGAATGCCAGCACAGAAACCAAACGCCTGAAGAAAACGTGTCATATTTCGAGCGCATGATAAGTGGCGCGTACAAGGAAGGTGAAGCGGTAGTAAGATTCAAGGGCGACATGCATTCTGTTAACACGGTTATGCGCGACCCTGCGCTGCTGCGCATAAAGCTGCACGAGCATTACAGGCAAGGAAGCAAGTATAAGGTGTGGCCGACTTACTATCTCAATACACCAATAAACGATTCAGTGCATGGTGTAACCGATGCGATAAGAAGCAAGGAGTACGAGCTAAGCGACGACCTTTACAAAGCAGTGCTCTTGGCTCTAGGCCTTCGCGTCCCCCGCATACATGACATGGCAAGGCTTAGAATAACAGGTACGTCAACGCACAAACGCGAGCTAAAAGAGTTAATAAGCAAGGGCTTTGTCTCAGGTTATGATGACCCCAGGCTCGTCACAATAGCGGCATTGCGGAGGCGCGGCTTACTGCCAGAGGCAATAAAGCGTTTCGTATTGAGATTCGGAATGAGCAAAACAGACAGCACTGTAAGTATTGGCATGCTGCTTGCCGAGAACAGGAAGCTTGTTGATGGCATTGCAAAGAGGCTTTTCTTTGTGGCTGAGCCATTTGCAATAGAGGTTGCAGGTCTGAAAAACAACGAGGCGCGATTGAGGCTTCATCCTACTGCCGAACTGGGATTCAGGGCTTATTCTGTTTCTAGCAGGTTCTACATAGAGAAGCGAGATGCGGCAAAGCTTTCGCTTGGCGCTGTTTTCTGTTTGAAAGATTTTGCCTGCGTTAAGGTTATAAAGATTAGCGATAATATGTTAGAAACCAGTTTCGTTGAGCCTAGCCGCGAGATACTGGCTAGTGCGCCAAAGCTTCAATGGCTAAGTGAAGGAAATTACATGAAATGCAGAATAGAGCTTATAGGTCAGTTGCTTGTAAATGGCAAATACAATAGCAATAGCATTGTGATTAAGCATGGCATAGTGGAGAATTATGCGCTAAAACTTCAGGAAGGCGAAGTTGTAAATTTTGAGCGCATGGGCTTTTTCAAGCTTGACAAGAAAGAGCAAGAAGAGCCTATCTTTCTCAGCCTTTAGGTGCATGCATGCAAAGTATGATTGAAGAACCAGGGTTCAATACAATAGAAAAGGCAGCGGTAATGAAAGTAATGCGCGAAGCGATTCAGGCCGAGCTTGCAGATTCAAGCGCGCAGAAGGCGCAGATAACGCTGCTTAATGTAAGCGCGCATTTAAAAGCAATCGCTGAACTAATCGGATCTGGCGATTACGAAGCGATGTGTGCGCATAGGCTCACCCACAACATAAAACATATGCATGCCAAAGAACAGCAAGCATACCTTGGCGCAATAGAATCCTTCGCTAAAGCTTACTCTCTTGTTTATTCTAACAAGAAGCTGTTGCTTCTTATGCTTTATGGAATAGCCCACACGACAAACAGTGCAGATGCAGTTTCGCAGTATACTTCAGAGCTTTACTCTGTGCTTAGGCAAAGAAGGGAAAGGCTCATAAAGAGGGCATCTGCAGAGTCAGAGACGCTTGAAAGCATAAGGCACGAGCTAGAATCTAACAGTAACGTGTTGGCTAAGCTTTTCAAGAGAGGCAGAATCAGGCGCCTTAAGCGCAGGCTCTCTGCAAAGACAGCAAGGGTAGCAAGGCTTGAAAAGAGCATAGCACGATATGAGGAAAAGGCCCGAAGCATAGGAATGATGCTTTACAAATAATGTGCAGGGCGCATGCTTGTAATAATTTTTCGTTGCAATTTATAAAAGTGAGCGGGAAAACATATCATTCAGATAGGGGATGAGAGCTAACCGCAGAAATGTGCAGAAATGCATATAAATTTTGAGACGCATAAGACCATAACCATGATCGTCATGAAAACTACATATAAATACCGTGCATATCCTTCAAAGGAGCAAAAGGCAAAATTGGATAGTCAAATGTTCCTCGCAAAAAATCTCTACAATCTTCTTCTTGAAAAATCGAAAGCGCATTACAAAGAAACAGGGAAGACGCTCACTAAATGCGGAAACGTGCAGGAAATGCTTCTGAACAAAAGAACATTCATATGCGAAAAATGCGGAAATAAGGAAGACAGGGACATAAATGCATCAATGAATATACTCGAGCGAGGAATAAGCGCAAGAGCTACCGAAGGACATTCGGGAAGTCAAGCCTGTGGAGACGATGTAAGACCTTCTGCAATGAAGGCAGTTGCCGACGAAGCAGGAACTATACGGGTGGCATCATGACAATCAATCAGGCCACTCTGGAAGCTCCCAACCTTCAGTTGGGAGAGGATGTCACAAAGGTGCAATTATGAAGTATTCTTTGCGTTGCGTCTCTTGCGGCGCAAGATTCTCAAAAACCAAAAGCCAGATTTGCCCAAAATGCGGCGGTCTGCTTGAAGTAGAATATGAACGCAATGCAATAGTTGATCATATCAAAAGCTTTTGGGACCTTGAGCCTGTATTGCCAAATGGCCATTACAAGCACTTCGTAGTAGGCAACACAACTTTAGTAGAATCAGAAAAGAGGGATTTGCTGCTCAAGCTTGAAACACTAAATCCTACACACTCGTTCAAGGATCGCGGTTCAGTAATAGAAGTAGCAAAGGCAAAGGAATACGGCTATAAAGAAATTGTGTGTGCTTCTACCGGAAACATGGCCTACTCAATTTCATATTTCGCAAAGCTATATGGAATAAGGTCTGTCATTTTCATAAGCAAGGGCGCAAACAAGGATAAGCTGATCGATATAAAAATGACACACGATTCAGAACTGCACCTTATAAACGGCGATTTTACAAAAGCCCAGAAAGACGCAGAGCAATATGCAGAGAACAACAGCGCGTTTCTCGCCGGCGATTATTGCTACAGGAAGGAAGGCCAGTCTACAATTGGCTTCGAGCTTTTTTACCAACACGGAGAAATAAATAATATAATAATGCCCATAGGAAACGGCACGCTTTTCAGCGCGGTCTACAAAGCGTATTCGCGGATTAAAAATGCCGATGCAATTGAAAAGCTTCCAAGACTCATAGGCGTGCAGGCGAGCCTGTGTGCCCCTCTGGCTCACGCAGCCCATGGTGGGATAAAATACGAGAAGCCTAGAACAAAAGCCGACGCAATAGCGGTTGGCTATCCGACATATGGTACCCAGGTTTTGGATGCGATAAAACATACAAGCGGCGCATTAATTACAGTAACTGATTCGGAAATGGTGCATTGGCAAAAGAAGTTTTACGCTTCATATGGCATACTTGCCGAGCTTGCCGGCGTTGCGAGCATGGCAGCATATGCAAGAATCGCCAGCAGGCTAAAGGGCAAAACAGCTGTTCTTATAACAGGTGCAAACCTCTGATTGCGCATTAACCCACATATGCTAGTAAAAAGTGTTAGACCTGCCATGCCTTTTTTATCTCTTCAGAGCTTGCAAGCATAAGCAGCTTTTGCATATTAGCAAGAGACCTTTCGTGGGCTTCTTTGTCTCCAGAAGATACTGCATCTTTCGCTACAACAACGTAAAAGCCCCTGTTCAGCGCGTCTCTGGCAGTAGACTCTACACCTATTTCAGTGGCTATTCCAGTAAGCACAATGGTTTCTATGCCTGCATTTCTAGCCATGAGCTCGAAGTTTGTGCCTACAAAAATGCTCGCTGTATTCTTGTTTATCACGGTTTCTCCTTCTTCTGGCTGAATGGCGAGCTCAAACATGCTTCTGTCATTGCCAATCGGGCCCCAGTATCTCGCCATGGCTAGCCTTGCGCCTGATTCAAACTTCTCAGGCAATGGGGTTATTTTCGTAAAGAATACAGGCACTCCTGCGTTCCTTGCAGTTTCTACAAGGCTCTGAATGTTTTTCATGAACTCTTCTCGATTGAAGATGTGTTCTACAAGCATTTTCTGTACATCCCAGACTACCAAAGCCGTGTGCTCCGGAGAAACCACTTCATCTATTTTGAAATAAACCTTTTTCTCCATAAAACCACCATTTTTATTTATGACATATACTTATTTATTGCCATTTTATTATGTACATGCTATATGCAAACCAATTTCGCTTTTTATGCGATGCATATTTATTGCTTTTTAGCGCAGGTTTAGAAGCATGAAAGAAGACCTTTCAGAATATGTGCTTAAAATTGCAGAATCCAATGCTCAGTACGCAGAGGTTTACTCTGAAGAATCTGTTTTTCGTTCTTTTGCAGTTGAGCAAGGCATGATAAATGGAGGCAGTTATGCCAAAAGCACGGGCATGCGTGTTCGCATGCTTAAAGACAATAGGCTCTATACATTTTCGACCAACAAGCCCAACAAAAAAATACTTAGAAGTGCAATCTCTTCTTTCCATGGATTTAGGGGCTTCGACTATGGTTTGTCTGAGGAAAAGCCCGAAAAGGCAATTTATGCTGTACCGGAAAGAGAAAAAATAGAAAACGCAGACATGCTAACAGATGTGCTCTACATAGACAAGGCCCTTGCCGGTGAGAAAAGCATAAAGTACAGAAACATATACGGCTCCTTGGGCTTTTCAGACACTTACTACATAAACTCCGAAGGATCTTCTATACGTGCGCATATTCCTATCGTTACCTCTTTTATAAGAATTGTAGTTGGCAATGGTAAAAACACAAGAGCACGCTACATGCAGTTTGGAGGCACGGGCGGCTACGAGCTCTTCAATGCAGAAAGTGTAAAAAAAGAGTTGCTAGCTTCTGCAAAGAGCATGCAGATTATAACTGAAAAAGGCATTTCGCTAAGCAGCAGCGCCCTAAAGCGCGTAAAGAATGTTGTAATATCTTCTGAAATAGCAGGCATAGCAGTCCATGAAAGCGTGGGGCATCCGAGTGAAGCAGATAGGGTTTTTGGCAGAGAAGCGGCACAGGCCGGCACAAGCTACCTTTCGCAAAATCTTGGTATGCGCATAGGAAGCCAAGCCGTAACAATAATCGATGATCCGACAATAAACAATTCGTTTGGCTTCTACCTTTATGACGATGAAGGAGTGAGGGCAAGGCCCAAGGTGCTCGTAGATAAGGGATTGCATAAGGAACTGCTGCTGAATAGAGAGTACGCAAAGATGCTTGGTACCAAGAGCAACGGCTCTGCAAGAAGCGACTCTTATTCAAACGAACCTATAGTGCGCATGTCAAACACATATCTTAAGAAAGGCAATGCAACTTTCAGCGAGCTTCTCAGCGAAGCAAGGAACGGAATATATGTGAAGAGCTTTACAGAATGGAATATTGACGATACAAGGAGCTTTGCACGCTATCAGGGCAACGAGGCTTATTTGATAAAAGATGGAGAGCTCAGTGTACCTGTGAAAAATTTTGTGCTAGAAAAGACAACAAGCTCGTTTTGGAGCGCTGTTGCTCTTGTCGGAAATGATTTCAATCTGTGGCTAGGAACTTGTGGCAAGGGCGAGCCTGAGCAGGGCGTGCCCGTTACGATGGGCGGCGCCTCAGCCCTGCTAAAATTTGGGTGATCGTTTGCATGCTGAACAAATCGTAAAAAAGGCTATTGCTTCTGGACTTGACGAGGCAGTCGCTACTGTGTACAGGTATAGAAGAGCCTATATGAAAATTGCGAATTCAAAGATAGACTCACTGGTGAAAAAATACAGTGAAGGAGCGTATCTTTTTGTATCAAGCAAGAAGCGTGTTTTATTTACTAACATAGATGACCTTAGCGAGCTAAGCATTGCAAAAGGCATAAAAAACGCTAAGTATTTGGTAGAAAAGGAAAAACCCAAAGACGACTATTATGGCATTGCTGACGGGCCATTCAAATACATGAACAAAGAACCCATTTACGACAATAAGCTTGCGCATGCTGATGATGCAGCGCTTTCTGATATAGCTGAAAAGTCCTTGTACAACGTGCTAGACTCAGGCGCGAGCAGCGTAGCAGGCATAGTAGTCGTAGGCAGCAGCAGCGAGGAGATGGCTACAAGTAAGGGCGTCGGCGTTGAAGGCAAAGCCACATACATGCGGCTTTCGCTAAGGGCATTTTTTGGAACTGTGTCTGTGCAAGATACTATTGCAAGCAGGAGCTTAAGCGGAATAAACCATAAAGAGCTCTCAGACAGGCTGGCGACCACCGCGCTTGGAATAAATAAATTTGGCAGGATAAGTGCGGGCATTTACGACACCATATACGCGCCTTCTCCTGCAGGCCTTATCTTTTCAAATGTAAATTCTATGGCATGCATGGGCTCTGTAGAGACTGGTAGCCCATTCATCGGCAAGCTCGGCAAGCAAGTTGCAAACAATGGTCTTAGCATTTACGATGACGGCATAAGACAAGATGCGGTTAATTCATCATTGTATGATGCAGAAGGGGTTCCTTCACAGAGAACTCTTTTGATAAAGAATGGCGTTCTGCAAACTTATTTGCACAATTATTCTACTGCTGTTAAGTACAAAACCAAGAGCACAGGCAACGCCGGACTTGTAGAGCCCACACCAAACACTGCAGAGCTTGAGCATAAGAACAACAAGAAAGACCTTTATGCATTGATGCAAGAGTTAGGCAAAGGCATTCTGATAACAAATATATGGTATTTGAGATTTAGCAATGACGTCACTGGTAGTTTCTCGGTAGTGCCAAGGGATCTTGCAATTTATATAGAGCATGGAGAGCCAAAGTTTGCCATAAAGCATATCGCCGGAACAGAAGCAACAGGAATAAGAATAAGCGATAACATAATCAGAACACTACTAAACACTGAAGCCACCGGAGGCAAGGCTGTTCAGTCAACTTCGTGGGATGCTGAAGGCTATTACTATTATATGCCTTATGTGCTCGTGCGTGGCGTAAGGTTTACCGTAGCATAACTTCAGAGCATGTTCGTGGCTTGAATAAAAGACAGGATTATGCCTTTGGTCAATGCGTTGCTGTTTTGCCAAGCTGCCTGCCATGTGCGCAGGTAGTGCATATGCCCAGTTTGGAAATGTAATGTTTGTCGCACACGTGCCTGCCGCAAAGTTTGCAGACGTGGCTCGCAGGCGCTCCGCAGATATAGCAAACAGAGTAAACATCTGGCATATTCAGATATTGAACTGTTTTATTTTAAACCTTTCTGAAAGCGTAAAAGCGAAAAAAAGAAGTGACTTATTAACTTTATTGTATAAATTTTACCCATGTATGATCTTAACGAAAAAGCAGAGAAAGATGGAAAAGATGGAAAAGAGGGAAAAGCAGGCGCAACACACGGCAATGCAAACAAATACAAATTATTGCTCATTGTAATAGTAGTCATTGCCGCAATCATTGTTGCCGCAGCTATTCTTTCTTCATTAAAGCCAAAATCAAGTCTTTCACCAAGCATAAATGCCAAGGCATCAGGCGCTTTCTTCCTGGGTCCTGACGGCTCGCCTATGAATGCTTCGTTTATGTCAATTATTTCTAATTTAAGTGCGCAGCTTGAAGTAGTGGGAGAAGAGCAGCTCTCAGGCACATTTATTCATGTAAATGCAACATCTTCACAGCCTGGCTTTTACGTTTTGCTTTTCGGAAATGCCAGTGTACAAAATTACGATCTAGTGCCAATTCCAGTTTCTCCAAGTATTGCGCCATTGACAAGTAATAATACTCTAATGTTTGTGTTCATCAGTGCACAAGGCTGCCCGTATTGCGCAGGCATGCGCTGGCCCGTTGCAATTGCACTTTCGCGATTTGGCAACTTCAGCAAGCTCTTTTATGATAGATCTGCTACAAACGATGGCAACGTGCCTACTTTTATGTTCAATTTCTCAGAGGCTGAGTTTAATTCGGCAACAAAGAACCCGCCAGTAAGCAACGGCGAAGCTCCATATGGTGATGAATATCCTACGCCTATCTCAACGGGATCTTACTACTCATCAAAATACATTACTCTTGAGCCTTTCGATGAAATGGGCAGTTCTTTCTTCTTTAATGACACTGGTTTAGAGGCGCTAAGCCCATTGGTTTATTCAAACGTTTACCTAGAAGCCAACAAGCAGGTAAACGGCACTTATTCCGGATTTGGCATAAAAGGATTCAGCATGGGCGGCGTTCCTTTCTTCAGCATAGGTAACAAGTACGTGTTTGATGGCGCCATAATAAACGCCAGCACATATCTGAGCCAGACAGGATTGGAAATATACAATACGCATGCAAGCATGCTTTACTCTATAGAAAATCCAAAGCCCGGTTCGTTCGGCCAGACAGCCCTTGGTGCAGCAAACCTGCTTACTGCCGACATTTGCTTATCAATCAACAACACAGCGCCAGTCTGCTCTCTGCCTTACATTAAGCAGCTTGAAGCCAAACTGAGCGCACTGAATTACTCTGGCGAGTATTCATAGAGCAAAAGACAAAGCAGGGCTTTCCGTAAGTTGGTGAATCATATCACACAGTACAAATGGTCAACAACCGCATCTGAACCGGATGGCTTTTTACAAGACTTCTCCTATAAGAAATCTAGGAGGTTTTACGGTTAGCGATATCCTTTCGCTCCAAAAGAGGATATGAAAGCTTTCCTCTGCACGTACATTCCATACGCTCCTCAACCGCGCGTAGCGCAATCGTTTAGCGACCTTTAGATAAACGTTGAGCGGGGTCTGCGCATGGTCAAACATTTTGCCAATTTATTACATTAAGTATCATTCTTACCTTAACTCTAATTGAAAAGTCACTGTCTCATAAGTTGCAGCAGCACCGTCACAGTATCTGTGTCTGCTTCGCCCAGTCCTTCAAAATATGGGTTACCTCCTGTCATGATTGTTGCCTCTGATTCTGGCCAGTTGTCATGTCTAAGCAACTTTACTAACTCTTTTGGAGTCTGGTTGGATGGTTTGGTATATACTGCAACACCGTCAAGATCGTTCCTTTTCGCGACCTCTATGAGCGAATCTATAATAAATTTGTAATGGGTTTTTAGTATCTCCCAGTTGCGGAGGTTTGATTCAAGGGAATCTACATAAAGCACCCTCCTGCCCTCAATTGTGGCAGTGCCACATATTGCAACTGCATTCATCTTTCTTACTTCTTTATCTACGTAATTCCAGTTCGGATTTTCTGGTATTTTATCCACAATGGCAAAACCAACAAGTATTACACCGCTGTTCAGCAGGTAACCAAATGCAGCCGAATTATATGCTCCGTTAGGCAGAAAAGCGCAGGCTGCAAGCTCACTGCTGTCGAACAGCATGAATTGGCTCTTTCCTTGAAAACTTATTAAGTATTTGCCTCTGCTGTAGTTATTGGTAAGTGCCTCTATATTTACTGCAATGTTGTCGAGTGCTTCGTGTTCCTTGCCTTTGAATATGCTGAACACCTTCTCTGCATTTTCCCTTGTCGGATCTTTTTCAAACTCAGTGTATGCCGCACCTAATTCATTTATTTTTCTATTCCTGATTTCATTCCATTCATTGATTGCTGGGCCTGCAACATCAGGGAAAATTTTCTTGATCCAATTTATAGCATTTTTTGCAAGTTCCTTTTTGTTTGGATCCTTTGTGCCATTAAGTCCCAGAACAATGTAGTTAACTGCGTCTTCAAGACTCACCTTTTTTTGAGTTTGTTGATCTATTTTGCCTAAATTTAACACTCCAATTACATAGCCGCCGCTCTCTAATTCTGCCACAGTGTTCAATTGCTTTATCTCCTGATCATAGAGATAAGACTTCAGTAGAAGCAGTTTTTCGTTAAGGGTAAATTTCTCAGGGTGCTCTATGCCCTTCTTTTTAAGAGAGCGATTTAAGACTTTATTGCAATATTTTTCTGTGTCTTCCAATTTGCCGCAGAATATTTTGCCATAGTCTACATTTGTCTGTTTTTGTAGAGCACTGGCTAATGAATACCTGTAGAGTTGTGTGTGTTTGCTTTTCCCATTCCAATTCTCTATTGCAATTTTCAATATTTTTTCATCTTGGATTGGATTCAGTTCAATATATTGCGATGGCTTCTTGCTAATCTCCTTAATAATCATAAAAAGATAGTCGGACCACCGTTTGTCTTTTGTACCGGTTTTGGCCAGCGCTTTGAACCACTGCACTGCCGCGTCGCTTCCCATCTCATATGCAAACTTCAATATTTCATTGTCGGTAAGTACAGAAACAGCCTTGGTTTTCGCTATCGCTTCGAACAACCACCATGTCGCATCGCTTCCTATTTCGCTTAAAAAAGTTGACAATCTGCTATAAATTTTCTCTGCTTCTGCTTTTGGTAGCTCTTTAAGGTAGTTTGTTAAAACAGAAACGTCTTGCGAATAAAAGTGATTGAACGCACTATAGTCTCTCTCGGCAGTAATCTCGATCTTCATGGTGCTATTATACCCCATTTCTCTTACTTAAATATACCCTTTTATTTAAAAAAGTATAAAGTTGATTGGGATTTTGCAATCTGCAGTACCGTGGCTGTTGCCTTAACATGGCGGTTTTCTTGCTGTAAATAATAAGTAAACTAATTGTTAAGGCGCATAGCGTTAGGGTTTGAATGCTTAGTTGTGGGAGGATTAGCGGATATGCGCCCATTTTAGCCTTCCTGTTCGTTTCTGTTGTATTTACAAAATATGGGCTGAACGGGGAGTCCGAGATTTGAACTCGGGTCTCCAGCGCCCGAGGCTGGTAGCCTGCCAAGCTAGCCTAACTCCCCTTTTCCCAAAAGCACGTTGCCATGCCTTGTAATGAGCACATCGTCTTCTATGCGAACGCCGCCAAAGCCAACAACATAAACTCCGGGCTCCGCTGTGAATATCATGCCTTCTTTAAGCACCGTTTTTGATCCGGGATAAAGCCCGTAGCCGTCGTGAACTTCTAAGCCTACTGAATGGCCCAAGGAGTGAATAAACGTGCCTTTATACTTGCCTCCAAGGGCAGAGTCTATATAGCTTCTTGCTGCCTTGTCAACATCGCTTCCTGTTGCCCCTGGCTTCATTTCGCTTATAGCTCTTCTCTGCGCTTCTTTTACAATTTGCATCATCTCGCTTTCTTGCTTTATCCTTTTGTCTTTGCCAAAGATGAATGTTCTTGTCATGTCGCTGCAGTAGCCGTTTGCAGTTGCACCTGCGTCTATGAGCACTATGTCCCCATTCCTGAGCCGGGTGCCGTCTGGCATATGGTGCGGCAAAGCCGCGTTTTTGCCGAAGCAAACGATTGTGTCAAACGACGGCTTTTCAGAGCCTAGCTCTTCGGAGAGCCTGTCAAAAATTCTGGCAAGCTCAAGCTCAGTAATGCCTTCTTTGAAGTATCTGCCTATCCTTTGCATGGCCTTGCCTGTTATGCGCGCCGCCTGGTCTATGCTCGCTATTTCTTCTTTGTCTTTTACCAGCCTTGCCTTCGCAAAGCATTCACTAGCATCTAAGATGTGCGCTGGCTTGTACTCGCGCCTTAACTTAAGGTATGTGCCCGCAGGCATGAATGCGCCGTTTATGCCTATTCTCTTGCCCTGGAGCTCCTTCTTCAGCGCCTCTTTAACCTCTTTCTGGTTCCTCTTGTCTACCTTGCTTACTTGCATTCCAATTAATCTTTGCGAAACTGCAGTTGCGTATTCGAGCTCGCTTGTAATCAGCTTGACCTTGTTTCTTTCCACTATTAAAATGTCGTCTTCAAAGATGCCGCTCCTGAACCTTGTCAAATACCTGAAATTAGGATCCTGTGTGCTCGCATTTGCGATTACAAATTTGTCTATGCCCTTACAATCAAACAATTTCTCAAGCCTAAGTTTTAGGATATTATCCATATGCCATGCCTCTCGCATATTTATTACATTGAAGCTTTAAATATTAGTAAAGCGTAAAGTGCATTGTTGTTATGCAAGAGACAAAGCAGTTGCGCGCGCAGAGTTTGGCGCAGCAGCTGAATGTAGTGCGCACGCAGCAAGTTTACATAAACATGCGCGACCCTAGGCTGCTAAAATACTATTACCGCTTCAACACAGTAAACATGATAAAGGGCAACGAACTTGAGGGCTCTTCGCCGCCTGACATATTTGTAGGCAGAGCAGGCTACCCTAACGTTTACATAGGGCCGCTTGTGCCCCCGCAGTTTGGCGATACGTCTTTGCTTGCCACACCTGAGCAGTGGGTCGGCAAGAGCATAATTGACATAGTTGCTTACAGGTCCATGCTCGTGCGCGGAATGTTCAAAGCCAATGTAAAAGAAACACAGGGCAGGCTCCAGGACATGCTTCAAGAGCTTGCCATTGCAGAGAAGTACACTTATGCAGATATGGAGCTAAAGCACAAGCCCAATGCGGTAATAAGTCTTGATGAGAACGGGCAGCCATTCGGGCCTAGTGCGCAGCTCAGTTCTTTCAGCATAGGCAATACAAAATCTGATATTAGGCTTGAAAAGGCGTCGCTTGATACTGACATGGATGCGCGAACAGCGATACTGAGTCTTTATGGCAAGGGTCTCCAGGTTACAAAGATACAAAAAGCGATCTCTGCCGGTGTTCTTGGAATAGGCAAGAATAGAAGGTTTGTACCTACGCGCTGGAGCATAACAGCTGTTGACGATACGATTTCAAAATCGATGTTGTCAAGCATAAAGGAGTATCCTACGCTCGATTCTGTGCGCGTCTATGAAACGATAGGGCTTGACAACAGGTGGTTCATTCTTATGACTCCAGGCGCATGGAGCTACGAGCTCATAGAAGCATGGTACCCGAATACTACATGGAACCTTAATCGCAACGACATTGCAATATACTCATCGCACGAATTCTACGATGGAAGGAAAACCTATGCGGAGATAGGCGGCTGCTACTATGCCGCAAGGCTTGCAGTTTCAGAGCTGCTTGAACGGCTCAAAGTGCAAGCAAAAGTGATAATATTGCGCGAAACTCATTCTGGCTACGTTCTGCCAGTGGGCGTTTGGAACGTGCGCGAGCACGTGCGCGAAGCCCTAAGGCAAGAGCCCCATTATTTCTCAACAGTAAGCGGCGCGCTTGCTTATGCAGGTACAAAGCTAGACATAAAATTAAAGGATTGGATACGTAACAGCACAGTTTTGCAGCATATCCTTTATCAGAGAACGCTATAGGAGGCTTTTAAAATTATTGCTTTTGAATGTTCAACGTAAGCTTATTTTGATGCAGTTATATAACATGGCGTAAAACCTACTCCCTTCAGGTGGTATAAGTCACTGCAGAAATATGCAGAATCCTTTGGTATGCGCAAACCGTATTACACAACATGCACAACAAAAAGTAAATGTTTATAAACGTGGAAAACAAAATTACTAATGGGCATAGGGGTGTGGTAGGCGCATAAATAAGCGCATGAGTGGGTGCATGAGCGGGCGTATGGGGGAACACGTGAGCAGGCGCGGGCATATGAGTAATGGGCATAAAAAAGCGCATCTCAGGCTGCGCAAACTCTATCATAGGTTGCTTGCATCTTACATGCTGCTGTAGAATATGTTACGCATTTGTTTGATTTTACGATCTAGCTTTTTGCGGCGCTTACTATCTTTATCACGTCATTGTTCTTTAGCACATAGTTTCTTGCCAGCCTGAGCTTGCTCTTAGCGTCTATAGCATAAAGCATGCCTTTTGCAAGGCTTGTGTGTATCTTTTCCGCAAGGTCGTATGCCACTGAGCCGCTTTTCATAAGTATTGCATCGGGCAGAATATTGCCATCATGGTCAGTGTACTTGTTCTCGTCTTCTACAGGGTAAACAACTATTTCTTTAAGCACATCAAACACAGCCTTGTTTATTAGTTCCTGTACGCCTGTTGTATTGTGCGCTTTTAGGTACTCCTTTATACGCTCCAAAGCGCCTTGTTGCTCGCTCGTAAGCGTGCCTTTTACCTCAAAGGTTTGAGAGCCTGGAATATACTCTATATAGTTGCCTTTTGCTGCCTGCCTCAGAGCCAATTCCATTGCGCCAGAGCATCCTATTACTGTGTATTCTTTCAGTTTGTTTCTCAGTTCGTCAAGCTGCGTATCGCTAACTTTATCTAATTTGTTTGCTGCTATTATCACAGGCTTGCTTATTCGCATCAGCGAGTCTGCAAATTTTTTCGTGTCTTCGGGGCCCCAGCTTATCTGTGATGTGCTCAAATAATTTGCATCTGCTGCAAGCCTTATTTGCTCCAAGCTTATGTTGAATCCTGAGAGCACTTCTTTAAGAGCGATGTCGCCGTCGCTTCTTTTTGAAATAGTGTTCATGTGCTTGGAAATTATGCCTGCGAGCCAATCAGCAAGCTCATCACTTACCATAAACACCTCTTCTGCCGGATCGCAATATTCGCACGAATTTCCATACATGTCTGTTTTGCCGCTTATGTCTACTACTTGTATAAGTGCGTCTGCTTGTATAAGATCATTAAGAAACTGGTTGCCCATTCCCTTTCCAAGATGCGCTCCGGGCACGAGCCCAGCAACATCTATTATGTTTATGGGTATTTGCCTTACGCCATTGGTGCAGTAAGAGTTTCTTGGCGTGCACTTTACCCCAAGCTCAGAATCAACGCACTTTGTAGTTGCGTAGGCAATGCCATAATTTGGCTTTATCGTTGTGAAGGGCCTGTCTGCTATTTCTGCCTTTACGAGTGTAAGGGCTGAGAAGATTGTTGATTTGCCCTTGTTAGGCGCCCCTATAATGCCTATAAGCATGTCGACCACTTGTGTTGCTTTAATATTTTATATATTGCCGCACATCGCATTGCATATTATTTAAATAGTCTTATCTTTACCGGCTTTTTGCCTTTAAGCTCCCTTAAAAAGTAATAAAGTATGAGAAGCGACAGCACCATAACGTTGCCTATTATGAGAGATTCTTTTGGCATGCCAAAAAGAAATGCAAGCAAAAGCACTATCGCAATAATCGTGAGATATGGGTACAGCGGCATAGTTATTGCTTGCTGAAGGCGCTGGCGCCTGAAGTGGATTTGTGCAAGGCACGTTATTAGGTAAGACAGCATAAGTCCGAAGTTGCTTATTGCAGCTATTACATATATGTTTCCTGAGAAAAGGGTGATTATTCCTATCGCAGCAGAAAGCAGAATGCCATTGACAGGCACGTCGCGCTTTGCATCAAAGCGCCTAAATAATTTTGGCATAAGGCCGTCTGCGCTTATCTGATACGAGATCCTAGACGCGCTCAGTATCATTGCTAATGTTGCAGAGGTAGTGGCTATCAGCGCGCCTATATCCACTATTATGCCGATCGCATGCGGCGCCTTTGCAGACTGCAGCGCGAATGCCAATGGGTCTGCAACTATTGCATATTTGCTAGCAGGCGCCAGCAGCATGAGCGAAATGTCAACAAGCACATAAACAATAAGGCTTATCGCAACTGAACCTATTATTGCCTTTTTAGCGCCAATTGCACCTCCTTTTATCTTTGATGCAAACGTAGCTATTGTCTGGAAGCCTGAATAGGCGAAGAATATTGCCACGCTTGCGGCAAATATGTCGCTTGGTTTGTAGTTGTTTATCGCAAAGTTGGCAATGGTTCCTGCAGCACCTACCTTATAAGCAAAAACTATCGCAAATGCGCCAAAGAGAACAAGTATGCTCAGCTTTATTGCAACGAGCCAGAAGTCTGTCTTTGCTGCCTTGCTTATACCAAGCAAATTTACAGTAGTAAGAGCAATTATAAGCACTATGGCGAATGGAATCGACGAGAAAGCACCGAAGCCTAGCATGCTTGCTAAATATGTGCCGAAACCAAGCGCTATTGCCGCTATTGCGGTAGCAAAGCTTGCATAAAGGGCAATTCCTGTAACAAAGCCTATCTCGCTGCCGAAGGCTTTGTATGCAAAAGAGTATGAGGCTCCTTTTGCATTTGGCATTATCGAGCTGAGCTCACTCATTATCATTGCGAGTATAAGGGCTACTATGCCCACTGCGACAAAGGCTATGAGCGAATATGGGCCTGCAAGTGCCACTACTGTGCCGCTAAGCACAAATATGCCAGCGCCTATTATAGCGCCAAGGCCTACTGCAGTGGCACTTTTTACACTTATAGTTTGCATGTTTTTACTTTGTTGCAAATGCATAAAAATCAGTGCGCCCAAATACCTATATATTTGCGTGTGATTTGCATGCATCTGTGTATGCGTGCAAGCTGAAGCGGGGGTGGCAGAGCTTGGACAAATGCGGCAGGCTCAGAACCTGTTCCCTTTGTGGGTGCGTGAGTTCAAATCTCACCCCCCGCAAATTACACTCCAAGACTATTGAAAATAGCGTAGAGAGCTGATACGCTAAAATCATCTAATCCCATGAGTAAAAGAACAGGTAACAAAGCGTTATCTAAAAGTTAGAGATTTTCGGAATGTTCTTAAATTTTCATTATCAATTATTTTTTGATAATGCATATACAAATAATCTAGCAAACGAGATTGCTATGAATATACAAACCTTACTCCTGAAGCATTAACTTGATATATTGGTATAAGTATGCATCTAAATCGTTGATGAAAACAAGAGATTGTTTTATGAATAAGATCCTTATAAGCATCGCTTTCTTGGGGCTATTTGTTTTTGGAGTTATTGCGATACTGGCTAACTACCGCTTAGGAGGGATCTATTGGGATTTTATAGCTTACTCCTTATTTGCAAAGTCTTTCTTAACACCAGCCTTCTATTCTGCTTTGCAATCACATACTTTGATGCAAGCATTAAATTATCAAAATACTTTTTACTACGAGTCTTTTAGAGCCCCACTAATGCCATTCGTATTGCTCCCCCTTATTGTAATTTTTGGTCAAAATTTTGCGGTAGCATATATCTTGTTGTTGATGTTTCTATTGCCGCTGGCTGTATTCTACATTTCCAAAGAGCTTAAAATGGATTTGTGGATTTCTCTAATACTCTTTGTAAATACTTACGCACTGATGTTTCTTACGCTACTTAATGGCTCTGAAATGCTTACAATGATTCTGTTAATGTTTGCTGTGGGCCTCATATCAAAGAATAAGTGGCAGGCAGGCATACTTATGGCATTAGCCGGACTTGCAAAGTATCCCTCTCTAATATTTCTGCCTTTATTGTTCATGCTAAAGGGCAGGAATAGAAATCTTGCTATTCTGTCTTTTATAGTAGTTACTTTGCCTTGGTTGGCTTTCAATTTCTATGCTTTCTCTAATCCACTGTTTGGGTATCTAACGTCATTATCTGTGTTCAGTTCAGGGAATTCAATATTATTTCCAATTGTTGTCATAGTTATATCTCTCCGTCTTGTGCTAGGCGTTCTTGTTCCAGCAATGCTAATATTCGGAATAATGATTATATATTTACTGATAAATGATAGAAATAATGGCAATAGATTGGTTTCTTATGCCAAAAAGCTACTTTTAGAGTCGGATACCAAATTAGTACTGGCGTTATTTGTGCTTGGCCTATTGGGTTTCTTAGCGGTTTCACTTCACAGCAATCTTGATAACCTGCCAAGACACGGATATCTGCTTTACATTGGAGTGTCTATTCTATTATCGTTTGGCATAACAAAACAAATAAATTTTGTAGAAAAAAGGAAACAGGAAGCAGTAAGAACAATTATCTATATTGCTGTATTATTGATTTATGCTTCAATGTTAGTTAACTTTTATGCAAACATTAGTACTCACTACATATTCAATGGCTACGGATCTACAAATCAGACTGTTTTGAGCGCTGTTATGGCACTTAATCAAAGAGGATTGGGAAACTGCAATATTGTATCAAATGCCTGGGTATACCTCAGATTCTATGGCGTAAAGGCGCATTCGCCCTATTTCTACAATAATACCATACAACATTACCCCATTTTACTATTCAATAACATAGGGGTGCCTTCATCAATAGTGAATACTGATAACGTGACCAAAATTTACTTCTATAACAATTTCACAATAAGTCTCCCACAGAACTACACCTGTTAAAAACATAATTGGTGTCCTTATATGCTGTAAGGCAGTATAATGTGTTTATAACGTAATACTGAGCTTACAGTGGTTTTATAGTTGCTTATGCTTACACTGATAAATTCATCTAATCATCTCGCAAGGAGACCCCATGCGTGAGCGTGGGGAGGAATTGCGAGCATAAGTGCAGATATTTTGCTGCTGCATAAACAAATTGGATGAAATATCCTGTTTGGATATGAATATAGGATATGAGGTTGCCTTACCAGCGTAAAATCCTAAAGTGCGATAGGTCATGCAAAATCGCTGTTGGAGCGGAAGATTCTTTTCTCCCAGATTTTCCAATAGCTGAGTCGCTGTAAACCGACTCAGCTTTCTGATGACAGATGTTCAGACTTTGTGGAATTGTATCTATGTTGATCGTCTCGATGAAAGCCCCTTCCATTAGGGAGGGTAGTTTACTTTCAAGTGGAACTCCATGCATTCTGCCTGTAGTGCTAAATCTCGCCCCTGCACTATTTTTAAATGTTTGTGTGGTATACTTATGTAGTGGTAAAATGGCAAGGTCTCAAGGATCCGATTTTGACAGGTATCTTAATTACAGGGCTATGCATAGTGGCTGGATAACATTCAGAGCAATATACTGGGCGATATACATTTTGGTAATTGGTGGGTTGCTAATATTTTATGGAAAAGCTGCCTTGCCGATTTCATGGTCTCTATTTTTGGGCACCTCGCTAGTGTTACTTGCTGTTATGATAATAATCTACGGCGCTGCAGAGTCGTTGCACCACAAGCTAATGAGGAAGCACGCCTGAAATCACACGGCTAGTGCTCTGCTTTGTTTGTTCTTTCATTTTTACATCTGTTTATATATTTTGTTTCCTAATTCTTAATAATCTTAGTTAGGACTTTTCATGCGACTGCCAAATATCTACGCTCGTAAAAACATAAAGTTGCTAATAGCTGTGCCGCTCATAATGATGCTTTTCGGGATTTACTTCTCATTTCACATAAGCCTAGACAGCTCTTTGCGCGGCGGCGTTAGCATAACGCTCGAAACCAACTACTCGAGTTCACCTTCAGCCCTTGCCAGCAAAATATCCTCGCAGATGCATATTACCGGAGTCGATGTATCCACAAGCCCCGGAGGCTTTACAGTCACGTTGCCGATAAACCAAAGCCTTTCAAGTGCAAACGATTATCTTTCCGCGTTTTACACACAGGAATCAAACTATTCTTCTCTGCAGTTGAATTATACCTCTTTGAATATAGCATTAAAGAATAATCCCGGAAACGCAACGCTCGCTTCGGAGATAGCAAACGACAGCAGGCTGCTTAACATATACCTTGGCCAGATGAAGAACTCTTCTGCAGCAGTGCTTTCTGAGCTTGCGCCTTTTGGTATAAGCATGAGCAACTTTACAAGCCCGAGCCAGATGCAAACGCTGCTGCAAAATGCATACGGAATAGCAAGCAGCACATACGAGCAGAAAACTCTTAGCGCGCTAGCTAGCATAGTTCCGTATAAGTCCTATTCTTTTGAAGAGGTAACGCCAACGCTCGGAAGCTATTTTCTTGGGCAGTTCAAAAACATAATAATCATAGCATTTATTCTCGTATTCCTTTCTGTATTTTTCATATTCAGAAGCATTATTCCTTCAATCACAGTTACGTTCGGTGCTGCCAATGACATGATTATAGCACTTGGTGCAATGGGTCTTCTAGGCATACCGCTAGGCGTTGCGAGCATAGCTGGCTTGCTTATGATAATAGGCTACGCCATAGATACTGATATTCTCGCCGCAATACGAATTCTGAAGAGGGGCGAAGGCAGTACAGAGGAACGTGCATACTCGGCTATGCGTACAGGCCTTACGATGACTTCCACAGCACTACTGTCATTCCTGGTGCTGTTCATAATCTCAATAATAGTGTATGTGCCTACATACTACGAAATCTCTAGCGTCGTAATAATCGGGCTGTTTGGTGATATGTTTACAACATGGCTCGGCAACACGCCGCTGCTTATGATATATAAAAAGCATAAGGAGAGGACATGAGCCTTAAGGCATATTTCAAGAATCCGCACATAGACTTTCTTATAGGTTTACTGATAACCTTATTCATACTTGATGCGCTTTTTGGCGGACCGCACATACTGCATCTTGGAGTTGAGTTTGTCGGTGGCACAGAGATACCGGTTTCGCTTGAGCATTCGGTAAATCCAAGTGTCATGTCAACATTGTTAAGCACACTGCAGCAAAGGCTCTCCACGTTCGGCCTTAAGGAGATTACTGTTGAAGGCATAGGCAATGCAGAAGTTTATGTAATAATACCTACCGTGTCGCAATCTGAGATACAGAAAACAATTTCTTTGATAGAGAGTGAAGGTGTATTTCAGGGGATAGTCAACGGCAAAGAAGCGATTAATGGAACTGACATAATCTCAGGAAGCATAGTGCCTTCGCAGTCTCAAGTAAATGGCACCGTTTCCTGGCAGGTCTCTTTCTTAATAACAATGCAGGCTGCTGACAAATTCGCCAAGGTAGTTTTCGGCCAGGCTAACAAGCCGCTTTACCTGTTTCTAGACAGGCCTACCAATGCCGTTTTGCTGTTAAACAGCTCTGTGCTCGCGCTTGAGCAGTCAAAAGGCATAAACGAGTCTGAGTTGCTTAGCGCACTTTACCAGGCTACAGCATTTGACAATGGGCAAATACCGATAGAACAGTATAGCAGCAGCAACATAGCGCAAGTAGCGAGCTTTCTTAACACAAGCAGAGCCAAGTACTCGGAGATAATAATAGCAAAGAATGCGCCTCCACAAATAATAAGCGACGCGGTAGCGCTTAATTATACAATAAATTATGAAACTACGCAGAATATGACTCCTGTTGTTACAATTGGCGCAAGTGCGTCAGGCGCTCCTATAAGCACTGTAGATTCTTGGCCGGCAATAGGACTGCTTTCTGCGCCATTGCTGAATCCAAGTGTTACTAATGGATCAATAAGCCAGAGCTACGAGATAAGTGGTTCTGCGCCGCAGGGCCTTAGCACTTCTGCGCAGTTGGCTTACGCGACAAATCAGAGCGACCTTATAGTTAGCATTTTGAAGGGCGGTGCACTGCCAGTTCCTGTTCTTGCTGGCACACCCACTACAATACCGCCTACGCTTGGCAAGCAATTCGAGATTATAAGCGGCATAGCGCTGCTTATTGCTATTCTTGCAGTATCTAGCGCAATAGCGTTTAGGTACAAGAGAAGTTTCTTGATATTGCCAATAGTGTTCACAACTCTGGCTGAGCTTTTCATAATAATGTCGATAATAGGCTTGATAGGCACTATAGATCTTGCGGCTGTTGCTGGTATGATAGCAGTAATAGGCACTGGCGTAGATGCGCAGATAATAATAACAGACGAATTCATGGGCAAACAGGAAAACTACACTGATAAGACAAGGTTGGGCCATGCATTCTACATAATTTGGGCCGACGCCGCGCTGCTTGTGATAGCGATGCTGCCACTGTTCTTCTCAACATCGCTTGTGCAAATTGTTGGCTTTGCTGAGTCGGCAATGCTGGGTGTGCTCTTCGGAGCGTTTGTTACAAGGCCTGCATATGGCGCAATGATAAGCATGCACTTCTCGCAGCTTGAAAAATCAAACATCTAAGGAGAAATGATAAGATAAAAGCAAGATAAAAGCGAGGTAAAACAAGGCAAAACAAGGCAAAACAAGGTAAAACTCTAAGATAAAAAGGCAAGATAACATGATAATTGTCACGAATGATGACGGTATACAAAGCCGCGGGATACAGGCTCTTTACAGCGCGGCTACGCATGTTTTTGGAAAGGGCAATGTGCTATTGGTTGCGCCTTCAGGACCGCAGAGTGCAAGCGGCATGAGCCTTACATTCCATAAGCCTCTCAGGATAGCGCATGTGCATACTGCAAAAATAGACGGCTATGCTGTTTCAGGCACGCCTGCTGACTGTGTGTTTGTGGCTGAATTCCAGCTGCTCAAGGGCAAGCCCATAGACTTGATACTCTCTGGCATGAATGAAGGTTCTAACGTAAGTGTACAGTCTGTGGAGTCAAGCGGGACCGTCTCTGCGGTAAAGTTTGGCGCAGTGCGTGACATAAAAGGCATAGCATTCTCGCTTGCAATAGAAATGGGAACTAATAGCACCACATACTCAAACGCAAAATTTCACATAATAAAACTGCTCAATAAGATAAAAAAGAATGGTTTTCCGCAAGGCGCAAACATAATAAATGTAAATTTTCCAGGCAAGGTCAGCAAGTCCACACGCTGGCGCGTCTGCGGTATGGAAAGCGCCCTTTTCAATGACTATGCCGAGGAAAGAAAGGACCTTATGGGAAAGCCCTATTACTGGCTCGGTGGCAAGCTTAAAAGAAGATTTGGCAATGGCACAGACTGTCATGTCTTATTCGAAGCGCATAGCGTTGCAATAACCCCTATAAAGCTCGATTATACCGATGACGCACTGAAAATGCGGCTGTTGAAAAAGCTAGAAGCAGATGGCTCGCAGACCTGATCTTGATTTGATAGAAACATTTTTTAAACAGAAAAAACAAATGTTATTCTGTGTTGTAGTGTCAAAAACTGCTAGATTGCTTAGCCTGAGCATGACTGCCCTTAAGAGCAATTTCGTTTCTTTGCATAGACCTTACAAGCTAAATTTTTCAATAACGTATTGGTGCAACTCGCATTGCTTAACTTGCAATATATGGCAGCTTAGGCCCAAGGGCGAGCTTAGCATAGACGAGATAAGATCATTCGCTTCCAAAAACAATTATTTCAAATGGGTAGAGCTAACTGGAGGAGAGCCGTTCATGCGCAGCGATATAGCAGAGATAGCAGGCACGTTTGTAAAGAGCATGCCAGGGCTTTACGTGCTCACTACGCCGACAAATTCTCTGGTAAATAAGGATACTGTGCTTAACAAGGTAGAGGCAATACTAAATACGGGCATTCCTAGGTTCGTGATTACGCTGAGCCTAGATGGCTACCGCGAGTTGCACGATAAGATACGCGGTGTGCCAGGCAATTACAGCAGGGTAATTGAGCTTGCCAAGTCGCTGCACGATTTGCAGAGCAGGCACAGCAACCTTTCTTTCGTTTTTGGCTATACAATCAGCAAGTACAACGCAGGCATGCTGAAGAGAACAATAGAAGCTGTGCACAACGATCTGCCTTGGTTAGACAGCAACATGTTTCATGTAAATATAGGCCAGGTTTCAGACGCCTATTACAAGAACAGCGGCAATGACTTTGTTGCGGCTCCTGCTGATATTGTTGGTGATGTTGAATACGTGCTTGGCATAAGGAAACGTAGCGCAGACCCTATGCAAATAATAGAGCATGCATTCTTGCGCAAGCTGCTTGTGTTTCTCAAGACAGGCAGGCAGCCGATGCGGAGCAGGAATATAGAAGCCTCTATCTTTCTAGACAGTTTCGGAGACGTATACCCTAGCATAATGTGGAATGAAAAAATCGGCAACATACGCAGCACAGATTACAACCTTTTACCCGTGCTTGCGAGCTCAAAGGCAGCAGAGCTCAGGCGCACTATAACCGAGGGTAAAGAGCCAAACTCATGGACTTCTTGCGACGCTTATCAAACTCTCGTAGGAAACATAAAAGAGCTGCTTTTGTAGATTAGCATCAGTAGAAAACTGTGATTCCCCTTCGCTCTATCTTTTTAGCTCGCTTCCCATCAATAAATATTTTATAGCCACACTTCTTGCACGCGCCTTTGTCATCTATGTTATACTCAGTTATGCCAAAACTATACCTGCCGATGACCTTTGCACCACAGTTAGGGCAGTATGTATTCTCGTACTTGTTGCCTGGCACGTTGCCAATATATACATAATTTAGCCCGTTCTTCTTTGCAACTTCATAGTGCTTCATAAGCGTCTCGTTCGGAGTACTATACAAGTAGAGCATCTTGTAATCAGGGAAGAACGCAGTAAACTGCACAGGTGTTTCAGCTCCAAGCGTGTCATGGATCCATTTAGTGAGTTTGTCGCACTCTTCAAGTGAGTCGCCGACTTCGGGAACGATCAGATCTGTTATTTCAATATGTATGCCCGCACGCTTCATGTAAACAAGTGCCTCTTTTATGGGCTCTATGCTTGGCACCGCCATGTATTTGTTAACGAATTTCTCGCTGCCATTGCCCTTAAAATCAACAACAGCAGCGTCTATATTTCCTTTCATCTTGTCTATTGCTTCTTTTGTTAGGTAGCCATTTGTAACGAAGACATTGTAAAGACCTTTTTCATGCGCCAATTTCGCGGTATCTAGCGCATATTCTATGAATATTGCAGGTTCATTGTACGTGTATGCAATGCCGTCTGCCTTCTGCTTTATAGCAAGATCGACAAGCTCCATAGGAGAGAGGTCGTAACCAGTTATCTCTTTGTCTTTTGATATGTTGTGATTCTGGCAGAAGAGGCAGCCGAAGTTGCATGAAGAGGTGCCAACGCCAAGCACATAAGTGCCGGGCCAGAAGTGGAAAAACGGCTTCTTCTCTATAGGGTCTAGTTGTATTGCGGCAAGCGTTCCATAGTTCTCCAAATAAAGCTTGCCGGCTTTGTTTTGCCTTACGTAGCAGAAGCCATGCGAGCCATCTGGTATTATGCAACGGCGTGCACATGCTGTGCACATTACTTTGTTGTTAGTCAGCTGCTCATAAAGGTTCGCTTCCTTTTCCATGCTTAATTAATGTGCTTTCCAGCTATATAAATATGTGCAGTTTGCTCTACACCGCTCTCAGTCTAGTTATCCTATTCTGATGCCGATGCTGACGCCGCTGTCTAAAATTATTCGCACCTGCGCTTGTCAATGCCGCGCTTAGCCTGCTATTTCCTTTTTCTCGTCTCCTTTAATCATGCTTTCAAGGTCGCTGCCAAGCTCTTGGTTTGCTTTTGCGTGCATGATTGTTTGTTCGCTTATGCCGTATGTGCCTGAAAGCTTCTTTGCAGCGCGCTCTAGCGCCTCCTTTGCTATTTTTCTGTTGGCGCTTGTTGTTTTAAGTATAAACACGTGATCGCCGCTTTTGACCCTTGCAGCTACGCCAATGGGCTTGCCGAATGTCATTGACATGCCTTGTGAAAGCCTATCTGCGCCTGCACCGGTTGCGAATTTCTTCTCGCGTATTACCTGATGCGGATAAGGCACGATCTTGAAGAAGTAATTGCCTGGTATCTCGCGCTCTAGGTATTTATTGGCTACTTGCCTAGCTGCTTCCAGTGCGTTTGATCTTAGCTGTATATCTTGCTTTGCCACAAGCCCAAACTCAAGGTCATAATCTGATTTGTCGGTTCCCATGGTAAATATTAGCAAGCTAGTCCTCGGTAATGCCTTTATGTAGTTTTTCTTTGGCTTCTTTACAGAATACCTTGTCCATGGTTGGCTACTCTTTGAATTTCTAATAGATCTGCCCGGTCTTATCTTCAAAACATCACCTTCTTATTTTTTGATTTGCTTACTTTAATATTCCTTTCTATGCGCAAAGCAGAGCAGTTGCTTGCTGTTTTTAAACTAAGTAGCGCATCCGCCCCTTTAAAGAACATCATGTCAAGTCTGCAGATACCTCTATACACGCTTTTGCGCGAAACAAGCAAACAATCCCATATTTGGTAGAGGCGTTGCTAGCATTTTCTCTTGTTACAAAATTCGTAAAATAAGGTAGTTGTTGGCGGTTAGGCGCGCATTTTGTCTGTTTTTTACCATTTACTAATGTATTTATATATTTATCTAAGTAAATAATATGTAAAGAAGTAAATAGGTAGTGGCATGAGACGAAGTAGTATAATATCTGTAGCGCGAAAGGCTTTTCCTAAGATTCCATTTTTGCTTTTGGCGTTCTTGTTTCTGGAGAGATCTACAGCAGGCGTGTTTGGGCTTGATATTATTTCAACGCTGAATTCTGTGCAGTCGCTGCTCGCTCACGTAGGCCCGCTCCTCAGTGCCATAATGTTCATAATTGCAGGTATCTTTTTCGCAATAGCGCAGCTCTTTCCAACATACAAACGCGCGTCGCTGCATTCTACTGCTGCTGACATACTCGTTGGAGCAATAATAGTGGCGGTGCTTTCCGTAGCGTCAAACGGCCTTGCTATCGCTTCAATGCACCTGCTTTCAAACATAACCAGCAACAGCATGTAAAATTAGCATAAATGGCGTTGGCTTTCCATAAGCTGATTAGCATGTCGCACAGCAACAAATGCTCAAAAAACGCATCTGGAAGCAAATGGCTTTTTACAAGACCAACTTCCGCTCGGCAATTCATCGCACAGCTAAAGCGTATGGGCTTCATAATCGAAATTAGACGAGTGTTACAATGTCAGTAATGCCATTCGGCTCTTACGGCTACGAAATTTCAATCCTCGTGATAAGCATAATGATAGCAGCAAGCGGCATCGTGCTCGGTATAGGCTTCGCCACTGAAAACAGGCGCCTTAAGGACTTTGGCAAGAATGAGCTTATGCAATGTGCCATCAACGGTGCCTTAGTTGGCTCCTTGCTTGTGCTCTTTGTGCCTGGCGGGGCAATAACTACAATGATAAATGGGCTCGCTATGCAGAACACGCAGATTGCATGCCCTAGCATGCTATCGCAAAATGCTGCGATGTGCCTTGCATACAACTACCTCGTAGGCTCTTCATCGTATGTTTTTATGGGCCATGCGAACCTATCTATACTCTACATCTCTACAGCTATGCTGTTGCCATTATATGTGCTCTATGCTTTGCTTGGCGTTTTCAGCACTTTTCTTGCGCCTTTACTCAGCCAGATAAAATATCTTACGCAAATACTATCAACGACGATAATAAGCGCAACTGTGCAAGCTGCCTTCTTGCTTTTTTCTGCAGCGAGCGCTCTTACGATACTAATGCCCTTGGGGCTTGTGCTGCGCGCTTTCTACCCTAGCAGGAAACTTGGTGGCTTTCTTATTGCCGCCGCAATCGGCATGTATGCTGTATTTCCCCTTACTTATGTGCTTAACGCATATGTAGCCAGCGGGTTTACTAGTTCAGCATCTACTGGCAGCAACCAGGTAAGCATTGTTTCTGGCACGCTCCAGCAAAGTCTTGCTAACGTTACAGCAAGTGGAACAGGCCTGCTTTCCAGCGCCTATACTGCTATAAAATCAGCAATAAACGATGTGGCAAGCCTGCTAAACATGCTTTTCGGCCTTGTTGCCTACCTTATCGTATACGCATTTGTTCTTCCAGCATTTAGCGTTGTAATAACAGTGATAAGCGTCAAGGAGCTTGCGCAGCTTCTCGGCTCAGACGCTTCTTTTCTAAATAAGTTGAATATGGTGTGAGCATGCATGACAGACCTTTATCTTACGCGTTTTATGCACTTGCGCTTGCGTCTTTCATATTAAGCATCATACTGCATAGCGCTCTTGTTCTTGTTGTGGTTTCTGTGCTCTTGCTCATGAGCAGCGTTTATGCCGGGGCAAGCAAGTTTGTCAACATAGCAGTGCTTGAACTGTTGCATCGCGCAAATGGCAAGCTAAATAACGTTGGTTATGCACTTGCGCCTGGCGGGGCAGCTGCCACTGCAAAGCACGGAGAGAACTACATGAGCATTTCTGCTATAAGGATAGGCATCGGGGCCCATACGCTTGGCAGCAAAATAGGAGAAGTATTGTCTGGCCTAAATGTAAATATAGACTACGTTGTGAGAATAAGGCAGATTGATTCACACAGGTTTGTCGAGGGCCTTGCTTTCAAGCGGAGGCTCAAGGAGCTAGAGCTTGCGAAACTAAACTCTAAGAGTTATATCAGGCTTAACGAGCTCAGACATGAAATAGAAGTGCTTGACAGCGAAATAAGTGCTGTTTCAAGTTCTAGGCCCGTAGACGTGCTATTCGTCGTAAAAGTCTTTTCGTATGGTGCTTCTCCAAACCTGGCTTCAAAGGAATCAGTTTCAAATGCGCAGGGCATTGCAGATGCACTTGGCACAACAGCAGGCGCTTTTGCGGAGTTGCTAAAAGGTGATGAGCTTCTTGAGGTCTTGTCATGCTGAGCAATGTAATGGCGTTTGGCACTGTTTCTGGCATGCTTTTCGCAAAGCAGAGCCTAATTCCAAAGACAAAGGACCTACTCGAGTCGTCAAAATCAGGAGTTTACATAGGCAATTCAGAGGAAGGGCATATGCCCATATTTCTCGACTTTAGCATGTTGGTAAATCCGCACGTGTTCGTGTGCGGCATGACTGGCAGTGGCAAAACGTACCTTATGAAAAACCTCATGCTGAAGTTAAGATCTGCAATGCAAGCTGAAATATACTGCATAGATTTCACAGGCGAATATTTTGAGTTTGCCAATGCGTCAGGCATTGTGTACGTGCGCGTTTCAAACAACGGCACTGACATGCCAGATGTTGCTGCAAAGGTACTTGGTGATATTGTGCAGCGCATGCGCAAACAAGGTACTAGGCGCACGCCCTGTGCCTTTGTGTTTCTTGACGAATCTTGGAAGCTTCTCAGCAACAGCGCCAGTTTTACAACATTACTGCGCGAAGGCAGGAAGTATGGCGTTGGTCTGATAATGGCTTCCCAACTAATAGAGGACATAGCAGCGCCGATGCTCGACAACATAGCAACAATTTTTGCGTTTAGACTGCAGAACAGGCAAAGCATAGAACTGCTAGAAAGGAATTATGGCATAGGGGAAGGGCAACTCTCAGCAATACAAAATCTTGGCGTAGGCCAGGCTATGCTCTTTCAAATGTACAGATCCGGTGGCACAAAGGCATTCGTAGTGAACGTGCACGGCGTTTCGCTTAAGCATTACATAAAACTGGAGTTTGGTGATAACACGTATATAGAGATAAGCGCTGAGCGGCTTGAGGAAATACTTGGCAGCGTTTGCGGCGAGTGCGCAGAGGTTGCAATTGCTGGCATTGCAAACGGCAATGTTTCTCTTATCTCGCTGATATCGTCGCTCAGCAACGCCGGCGTTAGCAGCATTAAGATTATAGAGGTGCTAAGGCGCATCGGCATGAAGGATGATGATATAGCAGATGCCTTTGCAGCCCTCATCGCGCGATGATTGACGATTGATAATTGATGATTAATAATTGATGATTGCATGGTGCACATTGGAGCGGAAAAGCCAATTGGCCATTATCTGATGAGCGGTATGCATGTCAAGCTTTTCATGCAGAAGCCGCTAGCCCATGCAGAGGCGCGTTTGGCTAATTACCCTGGCTTTGTTTTGCTCAGCAGGGGCTCTAGGCTCGAATACATGCTTGTGCCTGATGCAGAAAAGCCAGACCATTTCTATACAGTTTCAATTGAAAAAGACAGTATGCATTTTTTCATATTTTCAAAATTATCTCCAGTGTATTTTTTCAGCGAGGCAGTGCTCAGACTCATAAGCATTTTGCAGCTTATGAGCACCGTCTGTACAGCAGAGCTTTCCAGCATTTATCCTTATTTGGTGATAGCACTTGCGCAAAGGCAGCTTGCATTCGCTGCGGCGCAGGCAAAGCCAGACAAGCAGCAGAAGAAGCAGGACGAGCTTTCAGCTATACTTTCGGCGCGCATAAAGCATCTGATTGACGAGAACAGCGCGCTAATACAGAAAGAGGCAGAATCGCATTCTGTGGTAACACGTCTGCTCGCATTGTTCATCGTTTCAGGATTTAACGGCATGGCAAGCATTTCAGATATATCAGCAAAGACCGGTATGGGCGTGCAGGCCATAAAAGAGGCCATTGCAGCCTTGCCGGACTTTGGCTATCGTGCGGTTTTCAGAGGTGCCGACAGGTTCGACTTGATAGGCGTTTAAATGGGTCTCTTTGCATCGCTGTTTTTGGAATTTGTGCCAATTGCATTGGGATTGATCGCACTGCAGTTTCTCAGGTCGCTAAAGCTTTCAAAACACAATGTGACAATATCATTTGACGTTGCGCAAGCATTTAAACAAGCAAGCGACGCATCTATTTTATACGCGAGCAGATTCAACAGTGGCTTTTTGTCGCTTTCACGCGATTTGTTAATTGCTAACGGTTTGGGCTATGTAAAATCAAGCAAGGCAGTTGAGAAGCTGGGCTTCGAGAAGCTAGGTCTGCTTAAGCTCAGCAATCCTGTGCTTGTCAACAATATGCTTCTCAAGCAGAAGCACGGCAAAATAAACATTTATGCAAATGCGGACGCGCTTTTTAGATGCGCTATATCGCCGAGTTCGCCGCTTTTACTCGCATATATGATAGGTTATGATTTTGGTGTTTTGAATGTTTAGCCCTTTGCTTTTGCTGCTTAAGATGATCTTTACTGCATGCGGTGTCTCCATCAGCATGCTCCTTGCGTTTATGTCAATAAAGGAGGCATTCTCCATTGGCTCTTTTGTTTTCAGGAGTGCGCTTATACTTGTTGCTGTGTTCGTGTGCTCATTTGCAGTTTACATGGTGTTTGCATGACTGAACTATTGCGTCTTTATACGCTCGACGGTTCTCTTGACTTGCTGGCAAGTATCTGCGCCGCAATAGCTTCGCTAGCGTCTGTTTCAAGTATTCTACTAGTATTGGGCATGCTTAACAATATTGCGCTACTCTCTGCGTTTGCAGCTTCTTTTGCTCTGGCGTTGTTCCTTTTCTTCAAGCTCAGGCACGGGCCCGGAGCGAGCGAGAGCTCAGCTGGCATAGCGCTGCTTGCTGCAACCGCTAACGTGCTCATACTTTTTGTAATTTCGAGCATATGGTGACTGCTTGCATATATACAAAATAACATCTTTGCCTGAGCTACCAAAGCCAGAGCTTTTCATAGAGGCTATGCTCGGCAAGCCGTTTATGCTTTACTGCGATCTTTACGCAGGATGTGCGTATCTCGTTGTAAATGATGCCGATGACAAAAGGTTTGTTGAGAATGCTGTTTTAGGTATAAAATTTGAACACGCAGAAGTAGGCATGCCCACAGGCAAAGCCATGTGCATTAGCGCATACGCTAGCAAGCCAGCAGCGCTTTACGATATGAACACCGTTCTTTCAAATGTGTCAGCGTTCCTAGCCTTTTCATTTGTACTAGCAGACAAGAAGCAGGTAGAGCTTGCAAAGAAAAGAATTGAGAGGGAAATAAGCAAAAAAGAGATTAGACTTACGCACATGCGCGGCTCACGCGGCGAATCCCAATCAACGCAATCCGAGCTGTACTATGATTCTGACATGCGCACGCTGCTGCTTTCGCTTCTTGATTCTCTCAATGCAGCAATGCTTGCAAATGGCACCGCGTATGCAGCAAGCATCATAGTCGGTGGGCCAGAGTGTGGCGTCGTATCCGCTTATCTGCGCTCAAGGCTTTTCATAATCGCCGAGAAAGAAATTTACGCAAGCTCCATTGCTGAACTTTTCGAGAAAGCGGGCAGGGCAGACGCCATGCCGCTGGATCTTTTAGCGGCGTCAAGGCTTATCTGCTTGCCTGAGCGTGTGCATAAGATTCATGTCCTTAATGCGTTTAATGCTGCATCTTCAGGCAGCATCGTGCTTGGAAATATTCTTCTGCGTGGTATAAAGGAAGAGGGCGAGCTCCGAATAGGCGCATCAACGCTTAATCTGGGCACTCTGATAACTGGCCTGCCAGGCACAGGAAAGACCCGTGCTGCAATGGGAATTGCAGAGCAGGTGTTCAGCGAGGGCAAGCCTGTAGTTGTCATTTCACCAACTGATGAATGGAATTCTTTTGCCCACGCTCGTGGCATGCGTGTCATAAGCCTTTACAAATCGAAAATACAGATAAATTTCTTCAAATGCGATTCAGCAATAAACATAGAGCGCTTTTACGAGAATCTTGCAATGCTGCTTGCAATAGCGTCAAACGCAGGGCCATATACGCGATCTCTGGAAAAGGTCCTGCTTGCAGCTTTCAGGAGAATATACCACGGTACGAGAAATCCTGATCCTAGCGACGTGTATGAAGCTATAGAAGAGGAAATAATAGACGAGCATGCAAAGCGCAATAATGTAGGGGTAGAATACACAAAGCACGGCGAAAACATACGCGCCGCACTTCAGAATATAAGGCTTCTTCTTTCAAGGCAGGAATTCGCCTATAAAGAAGGCATAGACATGAACTCTTTGCTGGGTCATGGCGCAGTCTTCGACCTTTCACTTGTAAGTAACAGCATGAAGCCATTCTTTTATGCGCTTATCCTTAACCAGATTTATTCTTTTGCAGATTCTTTCGATGTTAACGGTGACTCTGAGCTAAGGCTGCTTATCTGCGTAGAAGAAGCACAGATAGCGCTCCAGAACGGCGAGTACACAGCAGCAGCAGAAGACCTAAAGCAACGCATACAAGATTTCAGGAAGAAGGGCATTGGGCTTGTGCTCGTAGCTCACAATATTACCGACATAGATCAAAGCCTGCGCAGGCTCTGCCAGACAAAGCTTTATTTCAGGCAAAGCGCTGATGTTGCAAGATTTGCAGCAACTGACTTGATGTTTGTAAACGAGGATGTTGTTGTTGTTGCAGACATGCTAAAATTGCTAGACCACAGGGTGTGCGCCGTGAACTACCTTATAGAAGACGCTCAAGGCAAGCAAGCGGCAAACTCTGTGCTCATCAAAGCGCGTGAGTTGCGCGAATTAGCATTTGACGCTGATGTTGCTTACAAAACAGACGATTCGCAGATGCTAGATAACACAGCAGACCTTCAGATTATGCTTGCTAATTCATCAGGCGACCCTGTGGAAGCCCGAATAGAACTCGAGTATGCTGGAGAAAAGATCTTCAAGGGCTCAACAGACAGTTCAGGAATGTTATCTGTCAAGGGCACACTCAAGGGCAAGCGCTACAAACTGATTGTGCTAGGTGACAAGAAGAAAGATACACGTTCATTTAATGTAATTGGCGGAATGCAAAACAAGGTAACCGTTTGAAAAATTGCAGGGTAATGATGGGCAAAGAGAGCTGTGCGTTGCCATTTAAGCAAAACATTAAATATAAAAATGAGCGTTGCATAATGATAGCGTGCCTTCATGCTGTTGCGCTTTTACGATGCATGACCACTCTTTAGAAGCGCGCATGTACGCATTAGTGTTGGTTTTATAAACTTTTATGTTTTATAACTCTGTTATATTTGGTGTATATATGGATCGCAGAGATAGGCTAATACCGGAAGAAGAACAGGAGGTTGTGCGGCTTCAGGCTCCAGATAGCACAGATGTTGATGTCACTGACCCGTTGTTTGCGCCTTATCACAGAACGATGGAAGAAATAGAAAAAATGCCAGTGCTGGAAAAGACAAAGACAGTATGCCCTGTCTGCAAGCTCATAATAGACGGGACAATATACAAAGACGGTGACAATGTAATGATACGCAAGTACTGTCCAGAGCACGGTTGGTTCATAGAGAAATATTGGGAAGACTACGACATGTACATGAGCATGCGCGATTACAATTACTTTGGCAGAGGCTTTGACAACCCTGACTTTTTGAACAAAGGCGAGAATTGCCCATTCGACTGCGGAATCTGCGAGAGGCACAAATCGCATACAGGACTTGCCAATGTTGTCGTTACAAACAGGTGCCACCTATCATGCTGGTACTGCTTCTTCTATGCGAAAGAAAACGACCCTGTTTATGAACCCAGCCTTGAGGAGCTTGACATACTTTTCAAAAAGCTCAGAAACCAAAAGCCAATACCTGCAAACGCTTTGCAGATTACTGGCGGAGAGCCGACTATGCGACCTGATATAGTTGAAGTGGTTGCTGCTGCAAAGAAGGATGGCTTTGACCAGATACAGCTCAATACTACAGGCATAAACCTTGGCTTGCACCCAGATTTGCTTGTGAAGCTAAGGCACGCCGGCGTTAGCACGCTTTACATGAGTTTCGACGGTGTGAGCAAGCGTGCGAACCCTAAGAATCACTGGGAGATACCGCTTATACTTGATGCTGCAAGAAAGGCAGGCGTCGGCATAGTGCTCGTACCTACTGTGATAAGGGGCATAAACGATGGAGAACTTGGCTCAATGATAAACTTTGCGCTGAACAATGTTGATATAGTGCGCGCTGTCAATTTCCAGCCCGTTTCGCTTGTTGGCAGGATGCCTGACAGGCTAAGAGAGAAGCAGCGCATAACAATACCAGGCGCAATAAAAGAAATAGAGCAACAGACAGGCGGCGTTATAACCAAAGAAGACTGGTTCTCCGTGCCTTATATAGGCGGCTTTTCAAAGTTCATAGAAGCGCTGAGTGGCAGCTACTCATACGACCTCTCTATTCATTTTGCATGTGGAGCAGGTACCTACCTGTTCCTTGACAATGACAATAAGGTAATACCAATAACAAGGTTCCTTGATGCGCGTGGCATGATGGAATATCTGCAAAACGTAATCAACGAGATGGAAGGCAAGAGCAAGCTCGAGCGCCGCTTAATGGCCATGCGTGCACTAATAAATATAAGGAAATTCATAGACAAGGAAAAGCAGCCGAAGTCGATAAACTTCACTAAGCTGCTTGGGAGTATTATCATTAGGCATGACTTTGCCTCTTTGGGCGCATTCCAGATGAAATCAATCTTCTTGGGTATGATGCACTTCCAAGACGAATATACATACGACATAAAACGCGTAGAAAAGTGCGACATACACTACTCTCTGCCCGACGGAAGAGTAATACCTTTCTGCACGTTCAACGTCTTTCCAGAAATCTATCGCGACAAGGTGCAAAGGCAATATGCTGTGCCGAGCAACGAATGGCAAGATTCGCACAAAGGCTGGACCTACGCTTCTGACAAATACAGGAGAAACATAAAAGAACTGGAATCAAACGCGCTTTACGAAAAGACATATTTGCATTTAACAAACTTCTTTGAACTACCTGTTAATGCCAAAACGAAAGCTAAAGAAGTTGAGATCATTGCCAAGTAAAAAGGGATAGTATGCAAACAATAACTGAAGGCTCTAATGTCTATGTCGTCGATGAAGGCGAGAAGTACAGAGTACCATACAACATGGTAAAAGAAGTTGTATTTCGAAACCTTAAAAAGGACGAGCTTATAGACTTGGAGCATTCTGCAAGGTTACAGTACAGACTATTGCTAAACGACGCCATACTTAAAGCCAAGGTCGAGTTCGTAAAGCAAATAATAACAATAACATACAACCCGAAGGACTCAGGCAGCAAGAATGCTGAAATAAGCCTTGGGGAAATAGTGCAAATGCTTGAAAAGGAAGGCGTTCACGTTGACCTTTCGCTTGCGCAGCAGCGCGATGTAGACTATAAGCAGGAGATATGGTACGCACAGTTTCATTCTGCAACGATAAGAGAACACCCGCCTTACAGCTTTACAATGGATGAATGGAAAAAGATGAAGCCAGAATACGAAAAGAACGTTGCAAAATCACGCAAGAAAAAGTGGGAAAAGTTCACAAAATGGCAGAAGGATTACGAGAAACTGCATCCAGAGCTGCTTCAAAAATAAGGCATGACCACGATTTAGGCTTGTGCTTTATCTGTTTATTTGATTCTGGCAAACGCACTGCCAATTTCCTCTATAAGTGCGGTTATCACGCCTTTTTTGCTGTTTTCGTCGGCAAGCTTTATGCTTCCGGCTGACATGTGGCCTCCTCCAGACTGTATTTCAGTGCCTAGTCTTTTCTTAGTCGCTTCTATGACTTCAAGTAGATTTAACTTTTGCTTTGCGTTCTTGCTCTCTCTGAGTGAGATATACGGCCCAAAATGCAAAATAACTATGGCATAGCCTGTATCAAGCTCTTCTATCTTATCCATTAGCTTCGAAGAGAATCTTCCTGGCAATGGATATCGTTCATCATCCCCTCTTATTTTTTCAAAATCAACGACATATACGCTTGCGCCGTTTAGCCTGTGCACCTTCACGCTACTGAGCGCTTTGTCAAGCATCTCTGCTATTCTATTGTTGGCATAAGCAACAACCTCACGCATTTTTGGCTCGTTGTTCATTATGCTGTATATAGCTTCCGGTGTTAAATTTTCGTTGTGCGATCCGGCAATGTGCGTATCGCTTGTTGCAACATCTAAGATCACTGCAAGCTCCTTCGCTTTTTCAGTAGGCTTTACATACTCGCTGTAATCTCCTATGAACGACGCCTGTATCGTGTGCTCTATTCTTATTTCAGAAAACGCGCAGGCAAAGAGCGTGGTAAGCAAACCTGCAGTAAAGTTAGAATCGCCACCGAATAACCACGGGTTTATGTAATGTTGCATGTTTTTGCCCTCAAAATTTTCGACAATAGGGTGATGGTCAAGCCATATTACTTCGAATTTGTCATCAATCTCTTTTATACCTGCATTGCTTTCCTCGCTCGTCCCGAAATCCGTTATTAATAGCAGGGGCTTTTCAAGGCTTTCATATATGCTTGCAATCGCCAGATCAGTCTGCGCATCGGCAGCGCCATACGCTATTCCCTTGTGCATTTCCCAAATTATGTTATCGCAAAGAAAAGGCTTTGTCGCTTCGTAAATCGCATATGCGCCGCTCGCTCCGTCTATATCGTTATGATATCTTATGATTATAGGCGCTGCGTATTGCATTTTAAGCAGGAACAGCTGTGCCGCTTCATTTATCTTGCGCCACATCTTTTTCGCAATTTCATCTACTTGAAGTATCTGTGTCTTGCATGCCGTGGCTTTTGTCATGCTTTTGCAGTTTTTAATTGCTGCATTCCGTGCTTCTTTCTGCGCAATTTCGTTATTGCCTGCAGGCTCAGCATTGCCACTTTCGTCAACATTTACCGCTTCTCCAGGAGAAAACAAGATATTGCCGAGTACGCGCATGCACTTAAGAGATGGTAAATACTGTAATGCATAATAATGGTCTGACGTGCCATGCTTTACTGTAGTTATTAGTGCATTCATTTAACTCAGCGAGCGGGAAGTCCCCTTGACTTGGCGAGGGGATGAAAGCGAGCAAAGGCTTATAGAAATAACCTACGAAAAATACATAAGGATTTGTGTAAAATGGGCGGCATTATGTCCAATGCAGAAAAGAACAGAAGAATAAGGGAAAAAGGCAAGGAAACAAGGGCAAAGCGTAAAGATCAGACTGCAAAAGTATATGAAATAAAACTTGATAAAAGCAAAATCTCAAAACAAAGATCTTATGCACTTCAAAGGCTCTTTCTTGAAGGAAAGTGGTTTACCAATTACGTAATATCAAAAGGCATAACTGATTCTGTTTCCTACAAGGACTATAAAGTCAGAAAGGTAAACATAAAGGTTGGCGATAATTTCGAAGAAAGAGAACTGAATGTATTGTCATCACAGATGAAACAATACCTGATAAAAAGGCTGCAGAGCAACATCAAAACTCTTCAAATGCTGAATGCAAAGGGGAAGAAAACAGGAAAAATAAGATACAGGAAGGCGCTGCATTCAATACCTCTTATGCAATACGGCATAACCTACAGGATAGACGCAAAGGATAAAACAGTGCATATACAAGGATTGGGCGACTTCAAAGCAAATGGAATAGATCAAATACCATGCAATGGAGAGTTTGCTACTGCAAACTTTATAGAGAGAAATGGCGATTATTTCTTGCATGTAGTTGCATACACGCCAAAAGAGGAAAAAGTGCATAATGGCAAGGCAATAGGCATTGATTTAGGCATAAAGAACCAGATCACATTCTCAAATGGGATAAAAGTGCAATATGCAGTGCCAATGTCAGATAGAACAAAGAGACTTTACAAAGCCTTTTCAAAATCAGAATACGATAAAGAGACAAGAAAGAGGTCCAGAAGAGGGATCAAAATAATACATAGTATAAACAGGGAATTTTCGCACCAGAACAATCAAAAGAGAGACATAAACAACAAACTCGCGCATTATGTAACGGCAAATTATGAATATATTGCTTACCAAAATGACTGCATACGCAGTTGGTCAAAGTTTTACGGAAGGAGAATCTACCAAACCTCTATAGGGGAATTCCGCGAATGCCTAAAGAGAAAGGCATGCACCCCTCTAGAAGTTGGCAGGTTTATAAGAACAACAGGCGTATGCACGAATTGCGGTACAGCGCAGCATCTAAGCCTATCAGATAGAATGGTAATATGCCCTTCATGCCATTCAGTATTTGATAGAGACATAGGCGCTGCAAATAAGATAAAGCAAGAAGGGCTTTGCCTAGGGAATCTAGGCGAGACACTCGCAGAGGATTATGCCTCTACAAGTAGCATGCTCGAATACATAAAAACTATTCCGCATGTGAAAGCAAGCATTGCCATTGAAGCGAGAAGCTCCAAACAAGCAGATATGGCGGAAGCCCAGTCCGCAATTGCTTGGTAGTTCACTGCGTAACTGTGCTGCTGGGGCAAATGTCAT